>CAZVAQ010000170.1:0-7212 GCA_964625145.1 uncultured Candidatus Sumerlaeota bacterium | reverse complement strand
CAAGAGACCGCAAAAAAGTGGTGAGGAGAGGGGTTACTGTCGAAGATGGGCTAGGTTGTACCCGGGCGGAACGGTGGCTTGAGGAACGTGCATTCGTCGCAGGTTCGCTCGTTCATTGAGCAGCAATCGTGGAAGATCTTGTAGAGGGCCTGTTGCCGCAGTTCGGTGCGCAGCAGGCCCTTGTCCATTCCGCCGTCGCCGAACAGGCGCGTCTTCATGAATGCGGTGACGGAGTTGGAACCGAGGGACGGAAAGCGCTCGATTGCTGTCCATGCCTTGCGTTCCAGTTCCTCGTCCTTCTTCTCGCGGGCCTCCATCACGGCCAGGGGGAGCAGCGTGTTGAAGAGGATTGTCCGCGCGGTGGGTTCGCCGAGCAGCGCCTGGGGCCGCGTGGGTTTTCCTCCGAGGGTGTAGTGCGTCTGGAAGTAATGCCCTGTTCCCTCGACCTCCAGCAGCGCGGTGGTGTTCGCGTAGAACTTGCGCTGGTCCGCGGCGGTGATCTTCTCGAAGTCCGTGGCGCGCAGCATGTGGAGGAACTCGCCGAAGAGCGGGGCTTCGACGTGATGCAAGCGGCCCAGCAGGATCGCCACGGCGGCCAAGCGGCGGCCGGGGAATCCGGGAGGCCGCATGCCTGAGTACCAACGCCGCGTCGGCGGGATGAAGCGGTCGCTGAAGTAGGGGCGCGCGGGTTTCCACAATTCGCGCAGGCGATCGACAAACTCGCGGCTCTCATTGTCGACGTCCTCGCCCAATTCCGCAGGGACCAATTGGGCCACGTGCAGCAGGATGGAGAGGATCAATGCCTCGCGATCCTGCGGCGGCACTTCACTGAGCAGTGGTTTCAAGTCCGCCAGGGGCACGCGCTTGGCCAGCAGGAAGTAGAGCGTCTTGTTCGATTTGTAGCCTTGGGCAACCATGATGGCCTGATAGATCAACTGCGCGGGGGACGCGGCCAGGCGCTGCGCCTTCAACCGGGCGATCTTGTCCTCCATGCGCGCGCGTCCGGCGGCGCCGAAGAAGCTGCGCACCTGCACTTCGGGGAGGCGCAGGAACTGCTCGTGGCACAGGCCGAGGCTGGCAGGGCGGCCGTAGGGATAGTCGTCCACGCTCACCGTCAGGCGAATCGTCTCCAGATCCGGGTCCAGTTGTGCCTGCAGGTTCAGGCGTTCGAGGCGATCTCCGTTCTGCTTGTCGTCGTAGGGCCGGTCATCGCGTGCATTCAGGAAGACGTGCAGCACGACGGAGTTGTATTCGAAGTCCTGGTGATGGCCGTGGCGGCGCCAGTCCTCGGATTGGACGTGGATCTCGACATCACCGGCGATCTCCTCGCCGGCCAACTTCAGCCGCGCGCCGAGAAAGTCAGGGCCGCGGCCGGTGTTCCACCGTCCGGGCTCGATGACTTCAATGCGCTTGCCGCTGGAGGTCTTCAGCGTGTCGGCGCGCAGCATCTGTTCCTGCCAGATGACCTGCACCAAACGCTCGTCGATGTGGCGTGGCTCGCGCGGGCCTTCGCTTTCGCCCAGGCGCAGTTCCCGGCGCAGCATGTCGCCAAAGCAACGATGCTCCTCGATCCATGCGTTGATGATATCGGCGCCGTGGCCGTTGGATTCGCGGGTGATCACACGGACGCCTCCCTAACCGGCAGAATTATTTGGTGACTCTGAGCACTTCCTCCGCCGTGGTCAGGCCCTGCTTGAGGAGCACGAGCGCTTCCTCGCGCAGTGTGCGCATGCCGTTCTCGATGGCGACCTGGCGCAGTTCCACCGTGGAGAGCGTTCCCTTTTCGAGGGCCGTGCGGATTGGGCCGTTGGGCACGAGCAACTCGTACAGGCCGGTGCGGCCGTGATAGCCCGTGTGGTTGCAGACGTCGCAACCCTTGCCCATGAAGAACTCCATCTCGTCGGCCTGATCGGATGTGAGGCCGATCTCCTCGATCAATTGCGGCTTGGGTTGGTGGGGCTGCTTGCATTCGCGACAGACGAGCCGGATCAGGCGCTGTGCGACGATCAACGACAACGCGTCGGCGAACTGGCGCGGGCTGATGCCGAGGTCGTACAGGCGCGAGATGGACGAGGCCGCGTCGATGGTGTGGAGCGTCGAGAAGACCAGGTGGCCCGTTTGCGCGGCGTTGATGGCGATCTCGGCGGTTTCCTTGTCGCGGATCTCGCCGACCATGATGACGTCGGGGTCCTGGCGCAGCATGGAGCGCAGGCCCGTTGCAAAGGTCAGTCCGGCGGTTGGGTTGATCTGGATCTGGTTGATGCCCGGAATGGTGAACTCGATGGGGTCCTCGATGGAGATGATGTTCTTGTCGCCGGTCTGGATCATCTTGAGGGCGACGTAGAGCGTGGTGGTCTTTCCCGAGCCCGTGGGGCCGGTGACGAGGATGAGGCCGTGCGGTTCCTGGATGGCGCGCTCGAAGACCTGGCGTGTGGATTTTGACATGCCCAGGTGCTTCGTCTCCACCTGGATCGTCCGCACGTCGAGCAATCGCAACGTCGCCGTCTCGCCGATGTGTGCTGGTGAGGTTGCGACGCGGATGTCGATGTCCACGCCGTCGACGAACATGGACATCTTGCCGTCCTGCGGCTTGCGCTTCTCGGCGATGTCCAGGTTGGACTGCACCTTGATGGCGGAGATGACCGCCGCACCAAGCGACGCGGGGAGCTTGCACATTTCCACCATGATGCCATCCAGGCGGAAGCGCACGTCGACATGGCGTTGCGCCGGTTCCACATGGATGTCGGAAGCGCGGCGGCGCACGGCCAGCGTGATGATCGCGCGCACGAGGCGCTGCATGGTGTCCTTCTCCACGAAGCGCGACATGGAGACCACGCCCATCTGCACCTTCTCGACATCGGTGGCCAACGCGTTGGCCAGGAACACGATGTATTCGTCCAGCGAATGCACCGGGTTTATCTCGCCACCGCAGTTGGGGCATTGTGAGAAGTTCAGGTTCGTGTAGGCGAAGTAATCGTCCAGCGAGAACCCACAATGCGGGCATGAGTGGCGGGACTTTGCCCGTATGGCCTTCTTGGGAAGGGCGATGATGAAGTTCACGATGTAGCAGATGAGCGCGAGCGGCCCGATCCATGTCACCCACGAGCGCCACCGCACGGCAGCCGGATCAGCCCGGCGCGAGAGCAGGGCCAGTATCTTTCCCGGGATTAGCCAGAAGCAGATGATGAAGGCCAGGACGTAGATGGTCCAATCGGTCACCACGCGCGGTTCCCAACCGGCCGGCAGCACGCCGCGCAGCCAATCGGTCACACGCTTGCCGATGTCTTCACCGGCGATTCGCCCCAGCACGCCATAGTCGGATGACAAAGATGCGTTATTTGCTGCCAACGCCGCGGTGGCCGTGTCCACCGCCGGCCCATTGTTTTGTCCGTCACTTGCGGCGGGTGTTGGTGTCGGTTCGGCCGCGCGTTGGGCGCTGTTCAATGCATTGCGGATCTGCTCGATTTGCGTGCGTGCTTCTTGGAGCATCGACTGGCTGGTGCTGTTCTCGCGCACGTGGCTGAAGCAGCCGATGGCCTCCATGAGCACCGGCTGGGCTTCTTCCAGATTGCCTGCGCGCAGCAGTGCCGCCCCTTGGTCGCGCAGCACCAGACCGAGTTGCGCCGTCGCCTGGATCCCCGCGTTGGACGTCCGGTCGAGATTCTCCACGGCCTCCCGCAGGAGGGCCTCCGCCTGCTCCAGGTTTCGCGCCCTGTACAGGGCCTGTCCGTGGGCCGCCTGCGCCTCGCCCAGCAGCGTCACCGTCCGGGCGGGAAAGCCTTGGTCGGTGGTCGCAAAGGCAACCTGCAGCACCTTCACCGAATCGGTGGTCACGAAATGCCGCGCCAGCCGGACGGCTTCCTCTGCGTTGCCGCGGGCGATGGCGGCGCGGGCTTGATCGTGGAGCCCACGGGCGGCTTCGCGGGCCAATGCCCCTTGTGTGGACAGGGCGCTCGCCTCGGCGGCATCGACCGCCAGGACTGCGCGCCAGGCGCCCTCGAAGTCGCCACGGTCGATCAGACTACGTGCTTGGCGGGCATGGGCCTCTGCCGGGGACTGCGTTCCGACTTCCCCCCGATCGATCGTCATGATGTCCGACCGGCGCAGCGTCTGGCGGATGCCGCCGACTTGGATCTCGATCTCGCCGGCGTCCTCGCGAACGATGGTCCCTTGTATCCGATTTCCGTTCTTCAGGACGATGGTGTCATTGGCGACGGCGAACCCCGTCGCCATGGTCAAGGCCAAGGCCAAGAAACCCGCCGCGACCCCCCGCAGCGGCCACTGACCGCATGTACGATTGGCTCTCATTGGCGACCGGCTCCCCCGAATCCTCCAGTGTGATTACACCATAGCTTCGGTCCCACACTTGGGAATGGCTACCCGAAAAAGCATGACAGCCATCCAAAAAAGTTGATCAAGCGTATGCTTGTTTCAGTGTTTGGACAACCTCGCGCACCACTTGTTCCACAGTGTCCAGCGGTGCCTCCGTGGGCAGGTCTGTCCGCTCCTCGGCGAGGCGGTACTTCAGCTCGGCCTTTCCGGCGGCCAGGTTCCGCCGCGACAGGATGACCCGCACCGGGGCGCCGATCAGGTCCGCATCGGCAAACATGAAGCCCGCGCCCACGTTCCGGCGGTCCAGCAGGGGATCGAGCCCCACACCGCGGAGTGCCTCGTACACACGTTGCCCGGCCTCGCGGATCTCCTCGTCCTTGGCCTGCAGGCAACAGATCTGGACTTCGAAGGGGGCGATGGAGATTGGCCAGATGGGGCCCTTTTCGTCGTTTGATTCCTCCACGGCGCTGGCCATCGTCCGGCCAACACCAATGCCATAGCACCCCATGATGGGCGTGCGTTGGCTGGCGTCCTCCTCGTCGTAGGTGAAGTTCATGGCCTTGGTGTACTTCGTGCCGAGCTGGAAGATGTTCCCCACCTCGATGCCGCGGGCCATCTTCAGTGGCTTGCCGCATTCGGGGCACGGGTCGCCTTCGCGCACGTCCGTGATGTCGTGGAAGGGGAAGTCCGCGCCCAGCTCGCGGGCGACATTGAAGCCGGTGGCGTGAGTATCGGCCTTGTTGGCGCCGACGACGGTGTTGGGTGTCTTGGCGACGGATTCGTCGATAATGAGCGTCACCTTCGAGCGGTCCAGCCCTTGAGGTCCCACAAAGCCCGCGATGGTTCCGATCTCGGTGAACTCGCTTTCCTGCATCGGGCGCAAATCGCCGACCTTGGCGGCGCGCTTCAGCTTGGCTTGGTTGACCTCCAGGTCGCCGCGGACGAAGGCCAGTATCTTCTTCTCGCCATCGCCGACAAAGGCCACGCATTTGCCGGTGCGCTCCGGCGCGATCATGAGGAAGTTGCACAGCTCCTCGATGGTCTTGGTGCCGGGGGTGTGCACCTCGGTCAGCGGCTGCATCTCCTCGCTGAAGTCATACTTGCGCGCGCAGATGGCGACCTCGCGATTCGCGCGATAGCCGCTCTCCTCGCAGTAAAGGATCGTGTCCTCGCCAACGGGGGACAGGAGCATGAATTCGTGCGCGGCCATGCCACCCATCATTCCCGTGTCGGATTCGATGTCCAGGACCTTGCGCAAGCCGCACCGGCGAAAGATGCGGACATAGGCCTCGTGCACGACCTTGTAGTACTGCTGCAGGTCCTCCACCGTGCGGTGAAAGGAGTAGGCGTCCTTCATGGTGAACTCGCGCACGCGGATCAGGCCGCCGCGGCTGCGGGCCTCGTCGCGAAACTTCGTCTGGATCTGATAGACCATCAACGGAAGCTGGCGATAGCTGTCGACGTTGCCGCGGACCAGGTCGGTGACGATCTCCTCGTGGGTCATGTTCAACACGCACGGGTGATCGTTGCGGTCGGTGAAGCGAAGGAGCTCCGGCCCGACGGCCTCGTAGCGCCCGGATTCCATCCACAGCTCGGCGGGGCTGGTGACGGGGAGGAGGACCTCCTGTCCGCCGATGGCGTCCATCTCCTCGCGGATGATGCGCTCGACCTTGCGACAGGCGCGCAGGGCCAGCGGGAGGAGAGAGTAGATCCCCTGTCCGACCTGGCGGATGTAGCCACCGCGCAGGAGGAGGCGATGGCCGGGGGTCTGGGCGTCCTTGGGGTCATCAGCGATGCGGCGGCCAAGGAGGGTTTCGATGTTCATGGGGGTGTGGTGGCTCCGGATGATTGACTGCTGGAGTCCCTAGGTGGGGGATGGGGAGTTGGGTGGGCAAGGGGGGAGGGGGCGAACGGTGGAATGTTCAGCCCATCCTGCAAAAACGACAAAAAAAGGTCTCCCCCGTCATAATTCGGTAACATAGCCTTGGGATGGATGGAGCCGCGGGAAGGTGCCGCACTCCATCCCCCCAGAGGGAGATCGACCCATGAAGAGTCTCTTGGTTCTGTCCACCGCGGCCGTCATGCTGGCCACCGGTGTCCTTGCCTCCGAACCCATCGCCGATCCGGCGGTGGCATTGGAAAAGGCTGTCCAGATCGAGCAAACAACCGACAACGCGGCCGAGGCCGAGGCCATCTATCGACAGATCATCGCGGACCACGAGCGGCGGGAACGTGCGGTGGAGGAGGCAAGGTATCGGCTGGGCGCCATGCTGATGGAGAAGGGGGAGGAGGAGGAGGGGCGCCAGATCCTCCTGATGTTGCGCTACGGACCGCAGGAGGGTCTCAATGAGTGGCAAATGAAGGCGAATGAACTTGTTGGCGGCGACCAAGGAGTTGCCTTCGGCTTTGGCTCGAACCCGTTTGGAGTAGGGTTCGGCGATCCGTTTGGCGGACGGGGGATGGGCAATCCTTTCGGGAGTGATCCGGGCATGGGAATGGATGGTGCATTCGGATCCGGCATGGGCATGATGATGGGAGGCGAGATGGATGGCGACCCCGGCATGTGGGGATTTGCCGGTGGATTTGGAATGGGGAGAGCACCGGTCGCTCCCATGCGGTCACTGGAACAGATTCGCGAGGCGGAGGAGTTGCTGAGCAACTTGGAGCATGAACCACGCAGCGTACTGATGAAACTGGGCGATGGCGACTCGCACAGTCCACAACTTCAGATGTTGCGCCAGCGTGCAGAAACACTCCTGTCCCTGACGGCAGCTGCGCGTGCAAATCCCGGATCGCCCAATGCTTGGGTACCGCTTGGGGAATGGCTCCTGGTTCAAGAGAAGTGGGACGAAGGACAAACGGCATACAAGCATGCGCTTG
>CAZVAQ010000169.1:0-7220 GCA_964625145.1 uncultured Candidatus Sumerlaeota bacterium | reverse complement strand
CTAATGAAATGTGATCCCTCGCGGGTTCATTTTCACTTGAGAGTAGTGGATGATGTCCCAGGTCGCACACTTCCAATGGCGTCCAGAGAAGGGTTTGTCTAGCATTCATGAATGCAACTCCGGAATGGCCACCCGGAAGGGCAATAAGTGGCGAGGCTCCCGTGGATGCATGGGGGCTCACACCGCGCGTGAGAACACGGGATTCTTCGCCAGCCGGTTCATGTAGGCATCGAAGAGCACCGCGATGTTGCGCAGGAAGACCTGCCCCTTCAGCGTCACCAGCAACGCCTCATCATTCAGCTCCACCAATCCGTCGCGCTCGAGTTCCTCCAGCGGCTCGCGCACCTCGTCGATCAGGCGCGCCATGCGCTCGTCATGCCGGTCGAGACGCGCCTGGCACATGAGGCTCTCGATGCATTCGCGCCGCAGCAGGTCGTCCTCCGAGAGAAGCATGCCGCGCTCCAGCGGGAAGATGCCCTTTACCAGTTCGTCGTGATAGACATTCAGCTTCTTCGTGTTCTGTGAGAAGGCACCCGCGAAGTCGCTGATGGCCGAGACACCAAAGCCCAGGAGGTCCGTCCCGCGCAATGTCGTGTAGCCCATGAAATTGCGCCGCATGGTGCCGGCCTCGAACGCACGCGTCAGCGAATCCGTCTCGCGCGCGTAGTGATCCATGCCCAGATAGCGCCATCCGTTCGCCGTCAAGCGGTTGTGTGCCTCGATGAACATTTCCACGCGCAATTCCGCGGAGGGCATGTCCTCGGCCTTGAGCTTTTTCTGGTGCGGAAGCTTCCCCGGCAGCCAGGCGAAGTTGTACAGCGCAAGCCGATCCGGCTTCAGCTCGCACACGCAATCCATCGTGTCGGACCATGTCTGCGCCGTCTGCTTGGGCAGGCCGTAGATCAGGTCGATGTTCACGCTGCGGAATCCCGCGTCGCGCGCGGCCTGCACATTGTTGAACGACGCGTCGCGCCCCTGCTCGCGGCCGATGGCGTGCTGTGTCGCATCGGAGAAATCCTGCACGCCAAAGCTGATGCGGTTGAAGCCGTCGCGCTGGTGCAGGCGGAAGATCTCCTCGCGCGTGGCAATGCGCGGATCCACCTCGATGCTCTGCTCGATCTGGCCGGAGAACGAGAACTCGCTGCGCAGCAGCCCAATCAGGCGACCCATCTCCGCATCGTTCAGATAGTTCGGCGTTCCTCCGCCGAGGTGCAGTTGGATCACGCGGTTGTCGTCATGCAAATGCCGCCGCGCCAGGCGCACCTCCAGCTCCACGTCGTCCAGGTACTTGTCCGCGACGCCCTCGTGCCGTGTCGCGATCACGTTGCACGCGCAAAACAGGCACCGCTTCTGGCAAAACGGGATGTGCACGTACAGCGACAAGTCGCGCGTCGTTGCCGCCTTTGCCGCCAGATGCGCGTCCCACTGGGGCCCCTGGAAATCCTCGGTCCAGACCGGCGCCGTC
Source organism: uncultured Candidatus Sumerlaeota bacterium (assembly GCA_964625145.1). Classification (GTDB taxonomy): domain Bacteria; phylum Sumerlaeota; class Sumerlaeia; order SLMS01; family JAHLLQ01; genus CAYTRP01. The sequence continues at coordinate 5,755 of CAZVAQ010000169.1, read as the reverse complement.
GGGTAGCTGGTGTAGCGAGGAATGCGCTTGTCGTATGCCGCGAGCGTTTCCGCCGTGATGCCGAGCTGCGCGAAATTCTGTCGGTTTGCAGGACTCATGTCACCGCTACTTCGATGCAAGATTCTGGACGCACTTCACGAAGCGCTGCGCCGCTTCCACGCTCGCCTGCGGGATGATACCATGCCCCAGGTTCGCGATCCATCCGCGACGCCAATCAAATCCCTCCAGCATGCGCGCGAACTGCTCCTCCACACTGCCTGGCACCGTCATGACCAACGGGTCGAGGTTCCCCTGAAGCGGCTTGCTGGTGCGCCGGCGCGCATCGGCCAACTGCATCGTCCAGTCAATGCTCAACACGTCGGCGCCGGTCGACTCCATCAATTCCAGATAGGTCGACGAGCCCCTTGAGAACAGAATCACCGGCACTCCGGGACAGGCTGCTTGGAACCGGGCGATGACTTCGCGCGTGTAGCGGGTGGCGAACTCCTCGTACTCCCAAGGGGACAGGATGTTGCCCAGCGATTCGAAGACCTGCACGCCCGCCGCGCCGCCACTTTCCACCTGCGCCACCAGATAGTTGACGACCGTGTCGGTCAAACGGCGGAGCATCTCGTGCACCAACGCCGGTTCGCGCAGCATCAAGCCGCGGATTTCCTGCGCGTTGCGCGACAACTTCCCCTCCACGGCATAGCCCAGCAGCGTGAACGGTGAACCCGCAAAGCCGAGGACCGCCAATTGGTCGTCGGTCTTCTGCCGCAGCAACCGGATGCCCTGACAAACCGGCGGGTCGTCGAACGTCACGGCGCGAAAGCGATCCAGCGCCGATTCGTCGCGGGGCGGATCCATGATCTGCGGACCGCCGCCGGGGAAATCCACCGTCAGCCCCATCTCCTCCAACGGAATCAGGATGTCGTTGAAGATGATGAGAATATCGATGTCCAGCAGCTCCAACGGCAGCAGCGATGCGGCGACGGAGGCTTCCGGATTCACGCACAGATCCCGAAACCCATAGCGCTCCCGCAGGGCCTGGTACTGCGGCATGTACCGACCCGCCTGGCGCATGATCCACACCGGAGGCCGGTCGGTCTCCTGCCCGTTGGCGGTCAGGATAAAGCGCTCGCGCTTGCTGAGGACGGGGGTCGGCATGGCGTCTCGCGGTGGCGTGAAAATGGTGGCTTGACCGTTTCTTGGCCAAGACCGAAAGCCTGCGCAGCAACGGCGCCGATGTCGATGGGAAAGCCCCGGGATGTCCTCAAAGTCGCAATTCCGTCGATCTTGATCGGCGGGTAACTGCGAAGCGGTTGCGACTTTGGCAACGCCCTGTCCACATACCCATTGGCCGCCCGCCTCCGCGGGCATACCATCCACCCATGACGCCTCCCGACCTTTTTGCTGACGGTTCCGACGACGACTCGCCCTCCGGGCGGGAAGCCTTCACGCTGCCCGCATCCGCCAGTGGCTCCTCGCGCCCGTTGGCCGATCGGCTGCGCCCTCAGACCTTCGACGAGTTCCTCGGTCAAGGCGCTCTCGTCGGCGACCACGCGCCGCTGCGTCGCCTGATCCGCGGCGACCGCGTCCCCAGCATGATCCTATGGGGGCCGCCGGGTTCGGGAAAAACGACACTGGCGCATCTGATCGCCCGCGAAACCGCGTCGGACTTCCTCACGCTCAGCGCCGTCCTGTCCGGCGTGAAGGAGGTCCGCGCCGTCGTCGACATCGCCAAGGGGAACCGCCTGCGCGGCCGCAAGACGCTTCTGTTCGTCGACGAGATCCATCGCTTCAACAAGGCACAGCAGGACGCCTTTCTCCCCCACGTCGAATCCGGCCTGATCACGCTGATTGGTGCCACCACTGAAAACCCCAGCTTCGCCGTCATCGCGCCGCTGTTGTCGCGATGCCGCGTGTTCACCTTGCAGGCCCTCGGCGAGGAGCACCTGCTCTCAATCCTGCGTCGCGGCTTGGCGCAACTTCAGGAGCACTCCAACGTCAACGTCGAGGACGACGCGCTCAAGGCCATCACTTCAATGGCGGATGGCGACGCGCGGCGTGCGCTGGGCATGCTCGAAGTCACCATTGATGCCGTCCTGACACGGCAAGGTGACGACGAATCGACACCCGTCGTCACGCGCGAGGATGTCGCCGCAGCCGTGCAGCGGCACCTCGTCTACGACCGCGCCGGCGAGGAACACTTCAACCTCATCTCCGCGCTGCACAAGACATTGCGCAGCAGCGATCCCGACGCGGCGGTCTACTGGTGCGAACGCATGCTCGCCGCCGGCGAGGATCCGCGCTATGTCCTGCGCCGCCTCGTGCGCTTCGCGTCGGAGGACGTCGGCCTCGCCGATCCCAACGCCATCGTGCAGGCAGTGGCCTGCCAGACCGCCTTTGAGAAGGTCGGCTCGCCGGAAGGAGATCTCTTCGTCACGCAGCTCGCGCTCTACCTGGCGCTGACTCCGAAGTCCAACTCCGTGTACCGCGCCGCCAACGCCACGCGCGCGCTCATCCGCGAGACCGGCACGCAACCGGTGCCGCTTCACCTGCGCAACGCACCGACAAAGTTGATGAAGGAACTTGGCTACGGCGAAGGGTACACCTACGACCACGACGCCGAAGGCGGCTTCATCGCCAAGCAGGGCCTCCCCGACGCCCTCGAAAACACCATCCTCTTCGACCCCGGCCCGCGCGGCTGGGAAGGCCGATTGAAAGAGCGCCTCGAAGAATTGCGCAAGGCGCGGGCGGAGAGGAGGAAATAGCCAAACCCGCACTCCTTCTCATCCATGCTGTCCCTGCTGTCCTTGGGGTCCTTGCCGTCCCTAATGTCCTTCCCTCCCGGATGTCTCTGCTGCCTCTGCTGTCCCTCCCCCCCACAAATCCCATTGTCGACCCGGCTATTGACGCGAAAGTTGAGTGTCGTCAGTCCATTAATCCTTTATGGGAGCGAAATCAGAAAAATCCCGTGCCCTCAAGAGGCCCGAGATAAAGCGAAATAAAAGCGAAAATCCCCTTGCCACCCAAAGACGCTCTTGGTCCACTCCCCGCATCCTCAACAGGAGCCGGGAACCATGGGCCTCCTCGAACTGCCTCTGAATCGCCGTCTGTTGGCCGACCTGTCCGCCCGCATTGATGGGCGCCTGCTCCCGCTCCAACGCCATGCCGTCGAGCAAACCGCCCTCCTCGCCGGCGAAAGCCTCCTCGTCTCCGCGCCGACCGCTTCCGGCAAGACTCTCCTCGCCGAGCTGGCCGCCATCCGCGCCCTCGAAGCCTCCCGCACGGTCCTCTATCTGGTCCCCACCCGCGCCCTTGCCGCGGAGAAGGCCCGCGAGCTCTCCCGCTGGTTGGCGCCTCATGGCATTCGCGTGGCCCAATCCACCCGCGATCATCGCGAGGAGGATGCGTCCATCGTTGCTGGCCGCGTGGGGGTGGCCGTGGCGGTCTACGAGAAGACCGCATCACTGCTGGCCCGCGACCCGGGGATGATGGCGCGCACGGGTCTGATCGTTTGCGACGAGGTGCAATTGCTGGGCGAGCCGCGGCGGGGCGGCGTCATCGATTTGTTGCTGGCGCAGTGGAAGCTGTCCCCCGCTGCCCATCGCCCGCAGCTTCTTGCCTTGTCGGCAGTGTTGGCGCGGCCGGAGGCACTGGCCGCGTGGCTCGGCGTGCGGCTCCTGCGATGGGACTCGCGGCCGTTCCCGTTGCGCGAAGGAACGCTGGACATCGCCACCGGCTTCTTCCGTTGGCGCGACGCCGCCACCGCCGAGGAGGGCGAGGAGGCGCTCATCGAGCAGGCAACACCAAGCGAGGGGCTTGCGGATGTCGTCGCGCGGTTGGCGGAAACCTGCGCACCGGTCTTGGTGTTTTGTGCCACGAGGCGCGAAGCGAACGCCTTGGCACGCGAGGCCGCCGGGCGCATGCAACGCACCGGCCCAGGCCGCGCGGGAATGCTGGAAGCATTGCCGCCGTCACAGATTCGCTCGATGCTGGAGGAGCTGTTCCCCGCCGGTGTCGGGCTGCACACGGCCGACCTGACGGAAGAGCAACGATTGGTCGTCGAGCAGGCATTCGCACATGGCGATCTGCCGGTGTTGATTGCCACGCCGACGTTGGAGCAGGGCGTGAACCTGCGCGCGGCAACGGTCGTGCATTCCCCGCGCATGATCGGCGAGGACCCGGTGACCGGCGCCGCCATTGCATTGCCGTTGGCTCGAATCCGTTACCGCAACCAAGCTGGCCGCGCGGGCCGTACATCCGGAACCATCGGCCGTTCCATTCTGGTGGTTGATGGTGCCTTCGAAGCCGATCAGGCGCGGCGCTCCCTGCTGGCCGCCGGATTGGAGGAAGTCCAATCGCACCTGTCCCCCGGCGAATGGCTTGGCGCCGCGGCAGTCTCGTTGGCCCACGCGCGCTCGCGAACCGTGAACGATATCGAGACACTCTTCGCCGCCACCTTGGCCCTGCACCATGCAGCGCCGGGCACTGCCCGGACCCGCGCGGACGAGGCCGTCGCCCTGGGCGCCCGCGCCGGGTACTGGACCATCGAGAGCGACGACCGCATCCGCCTCCTCCCTGCCGGCGAAGCCGCCGCCGCCACGGGGTTGGCCCCCGACACCATGAGCGAATGGAGCCGGTGGTTCGCCGAGGTTGAATCGCCGCCGGAACCGCTGGCCCTGTTGTTCTTCATCATGCTGGCCGAAGAAGCCGGTCAGGAGCTGCCGCCGGTCGACCGCGCCGCGTGGCGTCGCAATCAATGGGTCCTGGCGTTGGCCGAAGCCCTCAGCGGCCGCACGCCCCTGGCGCGGCGGCTGCGCGGCGAACTCACCGAGCGCGGCGGCGTCCCCCAGCGGTGGCATGGCGCAGCCCGTGCGGCGCTGATCCTCGCCGATTGGATCGGCGGTCATCCATTGGTGGACATGGAGGAAACCCACAACCTGCCGGGCGGGCGGATCGAACGGCTGGCGCGGACGGCCGCGTGGTTGGCCTCCGGCGCGGCGACGCTGTGCGGCTGTCTCGGCCGGCCGGCGCAAGTGATCGATGCCATGGAGGAGCTGGCCAGCACCTTGAGCCAGAGCCCGGCTGCCTGCGGCCCTACGGCTCCAACACGGAAGTGCGAGCCGCCGGACAGCGCCCAATCGCCGCTGGTCTTTCCCGAATCCGACGTGGGGCACGTGCTCTTCAATGGCCGCAAGGTGCGCCTGCAACCCTTGCAGTACCGGCTGCTGCAGTTGTTGGCATCGCGGCCCGGCTGCGCGGTTTCCTATGCCGAGATCCATGAGAAGGTCTGGCAGAATGTCTCGGTGGAGCAGCGGCAAGTCTGCCACCACCGTGTGCAGATCGAGAAGCGCCTGGGCGTGCCGCCGCATTCGTTGATCGAAACGCACCCGGGTTGGGGGCTGGCGCTGAAGATTCCCGCCACGTCGTGATTGGACGCGCTCAACCTTGGCGCGCTTTTCTACCCTGTGGAAAAACCTGTGGAAAACCTGTGATGAATCCTTGACAGCGTGCACCCCCTCTTGTTTGCAAGGGCTACGCTGAGAAAGGAGGTGGTCAGATGGTTTACGACTGTACCAGCGAGGTGGCTGAGTCCTAGCCCAACCGCGCAGGCCGCAAGGCCATGCAAGTGCACATCTGCGCGGCTGCTGGGAAAAACCCCTCAGCTTCCGACCGGATAGCAAAAAACCCGCGCACCCCCCAAGGCCACAAGCCGCCGGGGGGTGCGTTCATTTGATCGGGGATCTGGGATTTGCTGGCAGGATTGCCA
>CAZVAQ010000168.1:0-7246 GCA_964625145.1 uncultured Candidatus Sumerlaeota bacterium | reverse complement strand
CCCCAGCTTCGTCATGAGCGCCAGCTTCAGCAACCAGACCATCGCCCAGATCGACCTGTGGCAGAACCGCAACAACGGCAAGTACGAGAACAAGGTGTACGTGCTCCCCAAGGTCCTGGACGAGAAGGTCTCCCGCCTGCACCTGGGCAAGCTGGGTGTGAAGCTCACCCAGTTGACCCCCAAGCAGGCCGAATACATCGGCGTCCCGGTCGAGGGCCCCTACAAGCCCGAGCACTACCGCTACTGAGTTCCACCCTCCCAACTCCCAGACCCCAGCAGGGCGCCCCGGTTGACCGGGGCGCCCGGGTTGTTTGCGGCTTGAGGCCCAACCTCGCCGGGTCGACTCAATTTGAATCAGTTTTTGGTTGTCTGTCTTGAGCCCCCACGGGTGGGAATGCCGCGATGCTCGCGACGAGACTGGGGTTCGCGACCGCAGTACCGGGCCGAAAAAGGACAGGCAAACCCAACAGGACCAGGCGACGCACCGCCTCTACAGACCTAAATGAGCGTGCCCAGCACTCCCCTGCTGTCAGAACTGGCCCCGCATCGCCTGCGCCCATTGATCATGCCCATCCGTTCGCTCCCGGAGCTGGGATTCGCCGGCTTCGAAGTCCTGACCCGCGGCCCATCCGGCACGGTCTTGGAAATGCCCGAAGACTTCTTCCACGAAGCCACCCTCCAAGGCTGTTCCGACGAAGTGGACCGCCGCTGCATCCGCCAGGCTCTCCTTCTCGCCTCCTCCCTCCCCGTCGGCATGCCCGTCTTCATCAACATGTACGCCGACACCATGCTCGATCCCGGATTCGCCGACTGGCTGGAAGGCATGGTGGCGTTTTCCGGCTGCGCGCCCGAATCCATCGTCATCGAAATCCACGAGCGCATCAACTCCTACGAAATCCCCGCGCTCTTCTCCGCCGTCCGGATCCTCCGCGACGCCGGATTCCAAATTGCCCTCGATGATGTGGTCTTGCTGACCGACGATGTTCCGCTCCTGACGCTGAACCCGGAATATGTGAAGGTAGATCGCTCCGTCCTCCTCGGCATGCCCCGCAAGCGCGCGGAGGAACAGATCAGGGACTTCATGGACCTGTGCCGCGACGTCAACGCGCACCTCATCGTCGAAGGTATCGAACGCCCCGAACACGTCGACCTCGCCCAAAAATGCGGCGTGCGCTACGGCCAAGGCTTCCACCTCGGCCGCCCCGCCGAGGCCATGTGCTACGTCAGCCAAAACGGCATGGCGGCGGTGTAATAAAGTTCCGAGTTCCGAGTTCCTCGTTAAACAAAGTTCCCCTCAACGAACGGAGCATGGACATCCCTGTCCATGCTCCCCACATTCTGCTGACTTTGTGTGGCTGGATTCCTCGGAGCGATATGTCCTCTAAACCAGGAACGAGGAACTGGGAACGAGGAACGTCCGTCTCACTCACTCCTCCATCAACGTCAACAACCGCCTCTCAAGCAAGCGGCAAAGCAGCCCCGTCGCGATCATCAACAAGACAACCATCATCAACCACATCGGCACATTCCCCACCAGCACACCTGGATCGCCCGGCATGGACTTCTGTACAATCCCTTGAACTCTCGAATGAACGAAGTACCGCAACATGAAACTCCCCCACATTATCCCCGTGGACACCACCACCCATATGATCACCGTCGTGACCACGTTGCGCAGCCTCATTGACAGCACGACGGCGAGCATCAAGTTGAAAAACGAATAGGCGATCCCGTAGGCATGCCCCATCAACTCCTGCACAAGGATGTACGGCATGCTAGCCGAAGGCCTGCCATCGTAGTACAATCCTGTAAGGAACAGCCACGGCATGAAGGCCTCATAGCTGTTCCCTCCGGGCAAAAAGTAGATCACCACCAACCAGTAGACAATCCTGATTGCATAGTTGAGCATATGATAGGCACACGCCGCCACAAAGATCACGGCGATCATACGCGCCACCACTGACGATGCCGGAAGCGGCAGAAGTTTCAGCTCGGAGCACCACATCGCCGAGCAAAAAAAACGCATCGCCATGAATGCAACAATAACACCGACCCACAATCGTGCATCCATCACATGTTGGTACGTGATGGACAATAGCTGCACTGCAAACCACGATGCGCTCCCAACGCCTCCCGGGATGGCGACTCCACGTGATTGCAGTTGGGTGATGCCCACCCAAAACAGGTTTCGCACGGCAACCAACAACGCCAGGACACCGATCAACTTCGCAATCGCCCACCACAACGACCGCGAACCACTCACCGCGCGCAAAGCAACTTGCGATTCGACATCTCCGCGCTGAAGTAGCATCAGCCGCCCCGCATCCACCGCCGGCCTGATGCCTGATCGCATCAATCCAAACGCTCCGGAGCTGAGCAGCACCAGGAGACCATAAACATCCCGCGGCTTCTCAGCCGTGCCTGAGGTCTTTTCGGTCATAGCCGTACCAGTCCCGCGCGGATTGCAAGTCGCTCAACACCAGGATCGCAATACCGCACAAGACCGTCAGCACGTCCCAGCACGTAAAGACCGCCAGCACGTACAGCAATCCATAGATACGCGGCTTGCCGCGCATGCGGCCCAGCAACATTCGTGTGCCATCCACCAACGCGAAGATCGCCACGAAGAACAGAAACAGTGGTATCGGCAGACACATCCACAGCGTCGTGAATATGTACGCCGTTCCCGATAGCAAGCTCGACAGCAGCAACCACACGGCCCCGGCCGTCAGCACGATCTCGATGATCGTGGCCGTATTGGGCTTCTGCGCCGGGCGGCCACCGTCGCTCTCGCCGCCAAAATGCGTGACAATCGGGCGGTCAACAGGCGGTTGGTCGGACATGGGCGGGATGCTCCTTGGCGGATGAATGCGGCGCGCCGGCACGAATATCGCCAGACAGGCTTGACCTCTGCCCGCATTGGGCAAGAGTCGGCGCGCGGAGGCAATCCTCCTCTGTCCTCCCCTAAGCCGCACGGCGCCGGAAATTCAACCCCCGCCCATCCAATATCACCGGAGTTTCCCCGTGGAAAAGATCACCGTTTACGCCAAATTCCATACCGGCCACCGGCAAAAGGGCTATCCCGGCCATTGCCGGTTCGTCCACGGACACACATGGCGCGGCCGCATCACCGTCTCCACGGAGGAGTTCCCCCGCGACGAGCTCGACATGGCGGTTGATTTCGGCTCGCTCAAGAAGCTCCTGCGCGATTTCGACCACAAGATCATCGTCACCGCCGACGACGAACTCTTCACCGACCCCAAGCTCTTCGAGCCCGAAGGCATCGTCCTCATCCCCGGCAAGAGCCCCAGCGTCGAAAACGTCGCCGTCCACGTCTGGAAGGGCGTCGTCGGCCACCTGAAGGAAAAGTTCCCCAACCGCGGCATCGAATACACCATCGAGGTCGAGATCCAGGAAACCGAGAACAACTTCTTCAGCGTCGAAAGGAAGGCCGTGGTTTGAAATTGCACCACGAATGAATTCACCACGGAGGCACGAAGAACACGGAGAAGTGCAATGATCCACAGATGAATGAGATTAACACGGATTAGAAATGGAACTGGTCAGAGTCCATCAGACGTCGATGATCCATCAAGTCTCGTCACTGCTTCTCTCCGTGCCCTCCGTGACTCCGTGGTCAATCTATAGTCACTTTAAGAAATAGAGCCCTGCATAAATTTTCGGATCCACCTGCAGGCCCTTTTCCCCCTGCGCCTTCAGCCACTCCTCCACCACCGCCATCGGCACCTCGTGCACCTTGATGGATTCCAGCTCGTCTCCCCCACCCGGGCCGACCTTGCGCAGGTTCTCCGCCTTGTACAGAATCAGCGTCTCGATGGACATCCCCGGCGACACCGGTCCGCGGGCCACCTCCGTCAACGTCCCCGCCTTCCAACCCGTCTCCTCGATCAACTCCCGATGCGCCGCGATGGCGGGGTCCTCGTTCTCCTGTCCATCAATGTCACCGACCAAGCCCGCCGGAAACTCGATCGCCGGACCGTCAAACGGAATGCGCACCTGCTCCACGAAGAGGACCTTGTCCTCCGGCGTGCGCGCCGCGATGATCACCGCCGTGTTCCCGCGATGGCGCTCGGCGTACTCCCAGCCGCGCTTGGTGACGAGCCGCAGCCAACGCCCCTCGCCAAGGACGGAAATGTCCTCGCCCATCACACCGCCACCGTCGGCGGAGTGATGCTCTCATACGCCCACTGCAGCAGCTCCTCCGTCTGCTCCCAACCGATGCAGCCGTCCGTGATCGACACGCCGTACTTGAGCTGCGACGGATCGCTCCCCAGCGCCTGCTTCCCCTCCACCAGGTTGCTTTCCAGCATGCCGCCGATGATGCGCTTGTAATCCTCGCGATGCTGCGCCACCACATCGCGCCACACCTCCGCCTGGCGGCGGTAATCCTTGTTCGAATTCGCGTGACTGCAATCGATCATCACACCCGCGGACAGCCCTTCCTTCTGCAGCAACTCCGTCGCCGCCGCGACATTCGCGCGATCATAGTTCGGCCCGTTCTTCCCGCCGCGCAGGATCAGGTGCCCCGCGTTGTTCCCCTTCGTGCGGATGATGCACGTCAACCCTGCATCATCCACGCCCAGAAAATTGTGCGGCATGCGCGCGGAGAGCATCGCGTTCGTCGCGTTGTCGATCGTGCCGTCCGTCGAGTTCTTGTACCCGACCGGCATGGAGAGGCCGCTGGCCATCTGGCGATGCGTCGGCGATTCCGTCGTGCGCGCGCCGATGCTCGCCCAGCTCACCAAATCCGCGATGTACTGCGGCGTGATCGGCTCCAACATCTCCGTCCCCGCCGGCAGACCCAATTGACCGACCCGCAGCAGAATCCGCCGCGCGCGGCGCAATCCTTCCTCGATCTGGAACGAATCGTCCATGAACGGATCGTTGATCAGGCCCTTCCACCCCAAGGTGGTACGCGGCTTCTCAAAATAGACGCGCATCACCACGAACAACCGGTCCGCCAGCGTCGCCGCCAACCGGGCCAGCCGCTCGGCGTACTCGATCGCCATCCCCTCGTCATGGATCGAGCACGGCCCCACGATGGCCATGAACCGCGGGTCATCGCCGCGAATGATCCGCTCGATCGTCGCGCGGGATTCCGTCACCAACGCCGCCACGTCGTCCGTGATCGGCAGCTCCGCCTTCAGCTTGGCGGGCGAGACCAGAGGAATCGTCTGGTCGATATTGAGGTTCTCAGTGCGTCTCATTCGGGCAGGTGCATGTCCAATGGCGATAGGGATTCGCAGGGGGGCGAGAGACTCCGCTCCCCCGCCGGGGGGACACAGCCCAAGCCCGGCGCGGGTCGATGTCAATGGTAGAGCCGCCTCGGCCGAGCAGGCCGCCCCCCATGGGACCGCCAGGGTCTCCCCTGGCAAGTCGTGCCAAGAGGACCGGATCCCATCAGAGGGCTATCTCGGAAATTGGAACGTGGTGCAGGCATCCTCGCCTGCACATTCACAAACTACTTTCGTTCCAATTCACTCTTCTCCACCCAAGCCGTGCGGTAAAGCAGCGCCAGAAAGAGAAGCGCCCCCAGATAGAGGTACGATTGCACGAAGTTGAAGGGCGTGTTGGCCCAGAGGTTGGTGAACTGCAGGAAGAGAGCCGTCAGCGTGAAGCTGACCATCAGGGCTGGGAGTGTCGCACGGCCAAAGGGACGGAACTGAAGAATCGGCGGAAGCGCGACGGCGAACAGCGGCGCCAACACGCCATAATGATGTTCCCACGCGACGGGGGAAATGACAACGGCAGTCAGCGACATGATGCCGTACTCGAGAATGCTGGCGGGCTTTGGCGAGCGAATGCGCCAGAACATCGCGGCACCAGCCAATGCGAGGCCCGTAAGCGTGGTGGTCCAGTACACCACCGGATGATACGGAGCGAACGAGAAGTAAAGCCAGTCGAGGTTGTTGCCATTGCCGAGCATGCGGTTCATCAACCCATTCAAGGATTGATTGGCGTAGTATCCCTCGCCGGTGTGCGAGATGTAGGACAGGACCTTGAGATAACCGAGGTGATTTTCAAGGCCGTAGCAACAGACAGAGATGGCCATGCCACTGCCAAAGACGGCGAGGAAACATGCCGCAAAGTTCCAGCGCCGGCGAAGAAGGCTCCAGATGAGCACGAGGCCGAGTTGCGGTTTGAAGAGGCAGGCGAGGCCGATGAGGGCGCCGGAGATGCCTTCGCGCCGGCGCATCCAAGCCAAGAGCGAGAAGGCGAAGAACGCGTTGATCCACGTCTGGACCTGGCCCTGGGTGTAGCCCTTGAGCAGAGGGTAATGGATGAAGGCGAAGAGAATACCAAGAATGACAAGGGCGATGCGGTCTCGCCGGGCGAGCGTCTCTCCGCGGCGTTCTGCCAACCCGGACATCCCCCACCAGAGTAGGACACCGGTGGAGGCGAGTGCCGAGAGGTAGAAGTAAAACGAAATGCGGTTTAGGTATTTGTAGAGGCTTTCGTGGAGGTACTTGTAGTACTCATGGCGATCGACCGATCGATCCCAGTCCTCGGGGAACTTTGTGGCGGCAGCGGCGACGGGGTGGAGCGAGGAGAGAGGGTATTGGAACTTCGCATGCCCCGAAAAAAAGATGGCCTCATAAACCGGCGGTTCCTTGTTTTCCTCGAGGTGCATCACGGCCATGATCATCGGCCACCACGAATCGCCCCCTTGGTTGCGGGGTTCGAGTCGCGAGGTGGCCAAACGATGAGGCGGAAGGAATTCATCCGGCCAGATGGCATGAATGAGGTATTGGTTGGCAATGACAGCGAGTGCCATCGTCATGAAGAACAGGGCGAGTCTGCGAACGTGACGATGAAACCCCAATGCCCCGCTGGTCGGCGCAGGGGTGGTGGGCGTACCGCCTTCAGGTGCTGTCACATTGCTCCTCCATCCTTTCATCCAATCTGTTGCCGAACCAAAGAGATGCCACGAGCAGAGAAAGAATCAGGACGGCTCCGAAGAAGAAGTGCGAAAGAAGGACACGCTCGTACAGCATCGCGAAAAACGGCTGCTCGGGAATGGCAAGGATGACGGGCATCATGAACAACAGCACACCGAGAAGGAGGAGTGCGTTGACCAACCGGGATTTCGGAAGCGCCCAAGTCCCCGTCAGCAGCATCGCCGCAGGCCATGCGAGCATGAGGTAATAGTGAGTCCAGGTGAGCGGACTGATCAGGAATGCCAAGGTCATCACGGCAGCCATCTCCGTGGCCACGCGGGCGGGTG
>CAZVAQ010000167.1:0-7258 GCA_964625145.1 uncultured Candidatus Sumerlaeota bacterium | reverse complement strand
ACGAGCTCGCCCTGATCGAAATCACCCCTGAGGAGATCGACTAATGACCCGCTACTACACCCCCGCAGAGCTCAAGAGCCTCCGCCAGCAAGGCCAGATCGTCACCATCCCGGGCACCGACAACGAGGTCTTCCTCATCGGCGCCGGCCGCAAAAATCGCAAGCTGGGAACCCTAGTCATCGAAGGCAGGATCAAGCGAATCGCGAAGGGGTGAGGTGGGGCGCTAGGCAACGGCGTTAATGCGCCGATTCTGGGGTCGGGGGCTCGACCAGTTGGTCGCCCGGCTATTCCACCGCCGCCTCGGTCCAAGGTATACTTACAGGAACTCTGGGCGGACTAATTATAAAGATTCGGTTGACAACTTGTCCATTTCGGACCCTCTACTACGCCTGTCAAAAGCGAATCCGAGGGCCTTATGGGCGAAAATGCCAACTTTAATCGAGATATAGTCCAATTGGCCAGGCTGGCTATGGCTGGTCGGCCGCAGGATGTGCATGGTTTCGTACAACGTCTTGCGCGTCGCTACCGCGATACGCTTCCCAGTGTGGCTGAGGCGCTTCGAGTGCTCTTGCAGGAATCGCCCACTCGACAGTCGCCGATCCGGCGAGAAGCATCCGTCGCACCCGTTCCGGTCGATCTCGAATCCCGCTTGCACCTGGTACGCGTCGAATCCCAACCGCCGGTCGACATAGAACCGATCTGGGTTCCCGCAGTCGATGCCGCACTTCGCCAGATCGTGGCCGAACGCAGCCGAGAGATGGAGCTTTGTAAGCAAGGCCTATCGCCGACTCGAGCCATCATCTTTACAGGGCCGCCCGGGGTAGGGAAGTCTCTGGCCGCACGTTGGTTGGCCCGGGAACTCGGGCGGCCGCTGCTAACGCTTGACCTCTCTGCTGTTATGAGTAGCTATCTTGGGCGGACTGGCGCGAATCTACGGCATGTACTTGATTACGCCAAGGGCATTGACTGTGTCCTCCTACTTGACGAACTCGACGCAATCGCCAAGCGGCGAGATGACGCCACTGACGTTGGCGAACTCAAACGCCTCGTGACGGTCCTGCTCCAGGAGATCGACGACTGGCCTTCGCGCGGCTTACTCATATCTGCGACGAACCACTCGGATCTTCTCGACCCGGCGGTATGGCGGCGGTTCGAGATGCAAGTCGCGTTCCCCATGCCGACTGAAAAAGCCGTTCGGCAGGCGGTCGACACCTTTATGGGCAACTGTGACGCGTCTCAAGCGTGGCGCGACGTGCTGGCGTTGACTCTGCAGGGGCAGTCGTTCAGCGACATCGAACGTCAGGTAATGGCCACTCGGCGCGCGGCTGTGGTAAGCGGCCATTCGGTGGAACAAGCGATCACGGAGACGCTTCGCGACCGGATTGCGGCACTATCCCGCCAAGAGCGGGGCAACATCGCCCTATTGCTGTTGGAAGCGGGCGTTTCACAACGAAAGGTTCATGGTTTGACGGGCGTCAGCCGCGACACTATACGTAAGAAGGCAAGAGCTTCGACAATCGACACCAAGTCCCCCTTGAAAACAGCCCTTGCGTCGGGCGAGGCGCAATCTGAGATGCCGGAGGAAGACTATCATGCCTGATCGAAGCAACTTTCTTATTGGTTACGGTGAACGCCTTGCGAGCGAAATCCCCACTCCGTTGGGAGGCGCGAAGAAGCGAGACCCTTACTCGTTCGGCGAGGCAAAGAGGCGCCTTTCTCCCAAAGTGAAGCTTGCTGCAGAGGAGCTTGCAGGCTTGCCGGATGGCGCTTGTCCTGGCGATCGGTCCGTAGCCCTGGTGACTTTGCACCCAACGTACCTAGCCAAGACCTACTATCCCGCCGACTTCCTAAAGGCCTATGGTCTCGACACCGTCGGCAGCCGCGCCCGGGAGGTGTCGCCCACGAAGTGGAGCAAGAAGCGGCCGCCGGCTTCCGCGGTGACGTCCGAGCTCTTCGTGTCCGGTCCGCGGCGGAGGTTCAGGCAACTCGCTGCGGACATCGACCGGCTTCAAGAGGAGAACCCCGGCGCGTCCGACTTGAAAAAGTTTGAGGACTTTCGAGTCCAGCTGGCCGAGGAGAAGCTGAAACCATTCCGCTCAGACAACGCCGAACCGTTGCTGGAGGTAGTCCTCCACGCACAACCCGTCGCCGAGGACGCCTTCATCCTGGAAGGATTCGAGGCGTACGCCCAATCGTTGGATCTCACTCTCGACCTCGATAAGCGGCGCTTCTTCGCAGAAGGGCTGTGCTTCCTACCCCTGCGGGTTCCGCGTGAAGTTGCCCCAGAACTGGTGCGCTTCTCGTTCCTTCGCCTCGCCCGAGAGATGCCGCGGCTACGTCAATTCAGGCCTGTTGCCCGCGCGACGCCGGGCTTCCCGCCATTCGCGTGCAAGCTGCCTGACCAAGGCCCAATTGACCGCGACATCAGAGTCGCCGTGTTCGACGGCGGCGTTAAGTCGGACGGGAAGCTCGACCCATGGGTTTCGCGCAAGAAAACCAAGAATTTAGGCGTTCCCGTGCCCGAGTTCCAGAATCACGGCACGGCCGTCACATCCGCGCTGCTTTTCGGCCCGCTGCATGACGGTGTCACGCCCGACCGGCCCTACGCCGCTGTTGACCACTACCGGGTACTGGACTCCGACACACTGAACGACGATCAATTCGAGCTGTATAGTGTGCTGGAGCGCATCCAAGACATCCTCGATTCCCGTCCGAGGTACGACTTCATAAACCTCAGCCTAGGTCCGGACCTCCCGATTGAGGACAACGACGTCCACGCTTGGACGGCCGTTCTGGATCAGTTGCTGGCCGACGGACAGACACTAGCTGCGATCGCGGTCGGCAATAGCGGCCAACTCGATCGCGACGCTGGCCTTGCCCGCATTCAATCACCTTCCGACTGCGTCAACGCCTTGGCCGTCGGTAGTTGTGACCGCACAGGCCCGGGCTGGTGCCGCGCTCCTTACAGCTGCGTCGGGCCTGGCCGCAGCCCGGGCATCATGAAGCCCGACGGGTTGGCCTTTGGCGGCTCGTCCCGCGAGCCGTACTGGGTACTCAACGCAGAGAAGCCTGGCAGCGCGATGCCGATCACGGGCACCAGCTTCGCCGCACCGACAGCGCTTCGCACCGCCATCGGCCTTCGCGCCCATTTCGGCACGCTCCTAACGCCGTTGGCGATCAAAGCCCTGTTGCTGCATGGGTGCGACGACGCTGGGCACGACAAGGCGGATGTCGGCTGGGGACGAATACCGTCGGATCTTGATGCAATTGTGATGACCGACGAACACACGGCGCACATCGTGTATCAGGGCGAACTTCGCCCGGCGAGCTGGGTGCGGATGCAGGTTCCGATTCCGGCTGCAACGATGACGGGAATGGTGGACCTAGTCGCAACCTTCTGCTTCGCCAGCGCCACCGACCCCCAAGACCCGCTCAACTACACCCGCAGTGGGCTGGAGGTCCGCTTCCGGCCGCACGACGGGAAGCGGAAGGACCCCAATCAATTGCACGCCGACTCCAGCCACTTCTTTCAGGCGAAGGACGTGTTCGTCGACGAGACAGACCTCCGAGCCGACGCCCACAAGTGGGAGACGACCCTGCACAAGCGCCGCCGGATGCGCGGCGTAGGACTGCGCAACCCGGTGTTTGATGTACACTACAACGCCCGCGCAGGCGGCCGCAACGCCAAGAGCGCCGAAAAGATCCCATACGCGTTGGTGCTGACCGTCCACTCGCCTAAGACCAAGGAACTCTACAACAAGATCGTGCAGCGGTATCAGACGATCATAGAACCGCTCAAACCAGTGGTTGAGATCCCGATCCGCACCTAACGGCTACGTAACAAGGGGAGATATCATTCAACATCGACAGACTTCTATCCGTCAGCCTCCTCCTCGAGCCGGTTGCAGAAGGTTGCAGATTCCTTAGCGGCGACAGCTTCCTATCAACATAGTTCTCGCAGCCTCCCAGCGCGTAGAGGTGGGCATCGATGTGCGCCTTCAACATCATCGCAGCCTCCATTCGGCCGTGTTTACTCACCCCCTCACTGCGCAAATGCCCCCGGCCAGCCGCCGTGTTGTTCGATCACTTCGTCGATGCGGGTCATGAGGGTGATGGTCTCCTTCAGCGCGGCGACGATGTAGCGGTAATGCTCGATGTCCTCGGGCGAGAGGGTGCGGCCTTTGCGGTCCTTGAGCCACTTGTGGCAGACTTGGTAGCCGCCGATGTGGAACGCCCACACCTCGGGGGGGACGGGGGCAAAGTGCTGCGTGGGGTTGATGAAGACGGCCTGGCGCTTTTCGTCGTACGTGACCTTGCCGACGACGCAGTCGCCGTTGCCGGCAAACGCGGCCTCGCGCGCCACGTCGGCCTCCATCAGGTGCAACGCGACCAACCGCTCGCCCAACGGCACCAACGCTTCGAACAGCTCGCGGCTGCCGGGTAGCGGGATGCGGGGGAAGTCGATTCTGAGAAACTCATCGTAGCGGTCACGATAAGTGGGTGATTCCATCACGGAATAGAGGTAGTGAAATACTTGTATCGGATCTACCCTGCCACTGCCCTTCCCCAGACTAGTCTCAAGCGCTTTGGCAAACGGTCGCGATAGATTCACTCGTTCTGAGTTTGCTGATTCAAAATCAAACTCACCGGGAGCAGCGGTCTCAGCTTCCAAAAAGAGGGGGAACAGAGAATTGATATCATAGGCGGAACAGGCCTTGTGCGCGACCACCTGCCTGGAGCAGAATATATCCCACTTGTCCTTTGTCATTCGAGTCGAGATCAACCCAACATTCCGCCCGGCGAGCATGTGGCGCATGACCTCGGGGCGGGGCCTGCAATGGAAGCCGCGCGAATTGCCGGTGTAGTATGTCCAACGACAGTCGAACGGTCGGTACAAAACGGCAGTCAGGTGCTTCTTGCTTGGCCCTGATCCTCTCAAATCTGCCTGAGCAAGCGTGACTTTCCAGTCTGCCGCATCTGGTCCGAGTTCGTATTGCTCCCGTGCAGCCTCAGGCTTCATCGTAGCAAACTGTTGAACCGTGTCCCAGACCTCCTTTTCGCTCCAATGAATTGTCAGCGCGTCACGAGCCGTGACGATGCCGACGGAATTTACGGGCATTAGGTCTGTGAGACTCTTGAAGGCCATGTATTCACTCTCCACGTCGCTGTCGCGTGGAGTAAAGAGCAGCAGCGGGGACGCTGGAATGATTGGCTGCCAACCGGTGGTGCCGACGTCGCCAGCGGCCAGTAATGCGTACTTGGCTTCGCGAGGCCCGAATAGGTCGGCTTGCAGGACCCCTTGCTTTCCCCCTTTGCCTGCCTGCTTCAAAAGGGCCACGGCGACTCCCTGCTGAATGTCGAAGACATTCTCGTCCTTTCCGCCGTCCGGGGCGATTTCCTTCTTCTTGGTATTGCCGTGGAGGTCGAGATAGCGCGATTCGGGAAAACTAGCCATGAGGCTCTCGCGCATGCCCCGAAAAGTGGGGTTGTCGAGATAGCCGTGGTTCGTGATGAAACCAAGGAGGCCAATCCCAGTCGTGTCGATGCGCCACTGGGCGAGCCGGATGAACTTCACATAATCGTCATTGAGCCATTTGGGGTTCTTCTCACCGAGAGGCTTGCCGCCAAGCTGGAAGTAGTTTGCGGGCGACTGAGGATTCTTTCCGCGCATCAACCCATGGATCCACTCACCGTTATTCGCCGAATGCCCCGAGTATGGCGGATTCCCAATCACCACCGTGATCGGCACTCCCCGTTTCGCCCGATTGGCATCATTGGCCTCGTGGGCCATGAACTCGTCCACGTCCGTGCCGAAGAACTCCTGCGGCGGTTCCAGCGCGTTGGTCAGGAAGACGTTGAGGCGCTTTCCGGGCTTGAACGCGTACCCCAGGTCCTTGAGGTATAGGCCCAGCTTCATGTGGCACACGGCATAGGGGGCTGGGAGGAGCTCGAACCCGTAGAGGCGCGGGAGCAGGTGCTCGTCCACGTATTCGTTCCACCGGCTGTGCAGCGCGTCTTCGGGTTGATTCTTCTCCTTCATCCACTCGGCCATCATCGTGTCGTGGATGACCTTGATGACGAATTTGAGGAACGTGCCCGTGCCACAGGCGGGATCGAGGATGCGGACAAAGGGCCCGGCGGGGTTGGTCCCCTCGGGCACGGCAAAGCCATTGCGCGCGGCGACCTCGGCCCAGGTCGACGTGTCGGCCAACCCCAGCGGGCATTGGAAATCGCGGATCAGCAGTTCGTGCACCGACCGCACGATGTAGGACACCACCGGATCGGGGGTGTAGTACACGCCGCGCATTTCGCGCACCCGCGCGTCATAGGCGCGGAGGAACCCCTCGTAGAAATGGATGATCGGATCGCCCACGGTGGAACCGAACTCATCGGTGATGCGCCGGATGTCCTCGACCGTGAGGCTTTCGAACAATTCGACGAGGCGTGCCAGGCCGAGCTCCTCGATGTCGATGCGTCCGCCCTTCCTGCTGAGGCCGAAGCATTGCTTGAACAGGTCGCGCAGAAACGGGTTCGTCTCGGGGATCGATTCGGCGACGGTCTTCAGCTCGCGCAGGCTGAAGGGATGCTGGGGCTTGGCGAACCGCGCCGTGAACAGGCCATAGGCCATCGTCTGGGCGTAGTAGTCGGCAAAACTCTCCTCGGTCAGGTCGTGGACGAGGACCTTGCGGAACGTGTCGAACAGATGGCGGAGCGGGTCGGTGGGGACCTCGCGCATGATCTCCAGCACCTCAATGACGCGGCCGCGGACCTCGCGCGCGAACAAGGCCATTTCCTCGGCCAACGTCTTGGCGTCGCGGATGGCCTTGCGCTTGGACCCGACAAAGGCCGCGCGCCACCGGTCGCGCCATTCCTTTTGCCCGGTGCCCGGCTCGGGCCATTGCAGGCATTCCAGGTAGCGCTGGATGTGGGTGAACTTCGTCTCGCGCTCGTTCCAACTAAACTCGCGAAGCACGGCCGTGTAGCCGTTTTCCGGCTGGGTGAAGTGGGCAAACGTCATCCCGCGGGCGTCGTCGGCGCCGTGGGCGTTGACGAAGAGCAGGTCCTGCATCTTCCACGTGGCGCGCGAGGCCGACGACGCGCGCTTCTTCTCCACAAACGCCGACAGGATCCGCCGCAGGATGGTGATGGGGAGCCGCTTGGGTTCAAACTCCACATAGAACACGCCCCAAGGCTGGTTCGCGGCCAGCGGGCGGAGCTGCTAGAAGCGCTTGAACCCCGCGGCAAATTCGGGCGGCAC
>CAZVAQ010000166.1:0-7325 GCA_964625145.1 uncultured Candidatus Sumerlaeota bacterium | reverse complement strand
TTTCGATGGGAGCGGCGACGGGGCTGGAGTTCGCCGCGCGCCGACCCGTGCGGCGCGTCGTGTTGCTCGGGCCGTTCACTTCGTTGTACGACATGGCCCGATTGCGCGCGCCGATCGTCGCCGAGACGCTGCTTGATCGCTATGACAACCGGGCACGTCTCGATGAACTCGCGGCGCGGCCGCAAGCGCCGAGAATCCTTGTCCTGCATGGCGACAAGGATGGCGTTGTGCCTTTTCGGATGGGCCGGGAGTTGGGCGGGCGCCATCCTGCCATCACGCGCTTCGTGGCCTTCGAGGGTGTCGACCATTCGGGCCTGCCCAAGGCGTCCCGCGAGATCATCTATGAAGAGTTCGCTGCCGTCGCGGCGAAGTGAGGTTGTTTGTGTGACGAAAGTGAGGCGTTGAAGCTATGGCGCAGAGGCGCCTCCCAAAGTTGGCAAAGTTCAACGGCCCCGGTGACGGGGCCGTTTGTGTCTCGCAGACACTCAAACCGCCTCCAAACGCCCAAACTTCCCCTCCTGATAGTCGGCCATGGCCTGCTGGATCTCCGCGGACGTGTTCATCACAAACGGACCATACGCGACTACCGGTTCATTGATAGGCTGACCGCCGAGGAGGATGAACTGGGCCTCGGTATCTGCCTGGACGAGGACAGAGTCGCCATCTTGAGTGAACAGGCCGAGCGCACCAGCCGTGAGTTTTTGCCCATCAACGGCAATCGTTCCGGTGCGAACGAAGATGCCGGCATTGTGCCCTGTCGGGATGGGAAGCTGTGCGGACTTTCCCGCGCGCAGCATCGCGTCCCACAGGAGGACGGGTGTGACGGTGCGGGCTGCGGCTGGTGTGTCGCCAAGATCCCCGGCGATCACCCGAAGTGTCCCGGCGTCGGCCGGCAGTTGGACGACGGGGATGTTCGCGCTGGTGAGTTCCTGGTAACGCGGCGTGGACATCTTATCGCGGGCGGGAAGGTTCACCCACAGTTGCGCCATCTCGAGCATGCCGCCTTTGCGGGTGAAGCGGGCGGAGTGCTTCTCCTCGTGCAGGATGCCAGAGGCGGCGGTCATCCATTGCACGTCGCCGGGGACCAGGCTGCCGCTGTTGCCCGCAGAGTCGCGGTGCTCCAACTCCCCTTGGTAAACGATGGTGACGGTCTCGAATCCGCGGTGGGGATGCGTGTCGACGCCGCGCGGCCGGGTGGAGGGTTCGAAGTGCCTTGGCGCGGCGTAGTCGAA
Source organism: uncultured Candidatus Sumerlaeota bacterium (assembly GCA_964625145.1). GTDB lineage: Bacteria > Sumerlaeota > Sumerlaeia > SLMS01 > JAHLLQ01 > CAYTRP01. The sequence continues at coordinate 6,093 of CAZVAQ010000166.1, read as the reverse complement.
CAGGATGAAGGGGCTGAGGCGATCCCCCACCACGCGGGGCGAGAGGACGGACTGGACGGGGAAGCCGTCGCCGACCCAATGGCCGCCGGTTCGTGGAACAATTTGCTGCAGGGTTCTTCTGGTGGTACTGGTATTTGTGCTGGTCATGGGAGGCTCCTTTCGATAGGTACCGGGGCATCATGCTGATTACGGACGATTAGTCAAGTACGCACAATTTTGGTATCAAGTATCCTGGAGAATACCATCATGCCAAATGCAGCGAATAAGGTGGGTTGTCCGGTGGAGGACACGTTGCGCGTGATAGCCGGCCGGTGGAAGGTGGTGGTGCTGTACTACCTGTTCGAAGGCCCGCAGCGCTTCAACGAACTGCAGCGCAAGCTGGGCGGGATTACGCAGCGGACCTTGACGAAGCAACTGCGTGAGCTGGAGGCGGACGGGATCATTCATCGGGAAGTATACGCGGAGGTTCCGCCGCGCGTTGAGTATTCGCTGACGTCCTTGGGCAAGACGCTGAAGCCGGTGCTGGCGGCGATGCATGATTGGAGCAACAAGCACGCGCGGAAGCTGCCGAAGGAGTGATGCAGTGGCGCGTTTTTTTTTCCACCGCCGCTGTCGAAAATGGAGAAGTTGCTCGACTGATGGGTGGAGAGGGCGGACTCCCTCCGCTAACACACACGAATGATGAATCCTCAAGGAGATGGTCAGATGGCTGGACGCGAAGTGTATCCCTTCAATGAAAAGCTGGATCTGCGGTTGGAGCGAGTGGTGCCGGTTTCGCCGGAGAAGTTGTGGCAGGGGTGGACGCAGCCGGAGCTGCTGGTGCAGTGGTTTTGCCCGAAGCCGTGGTCGGTGGCGCGGTGCGAGCTGGATGTGCGGCCGGGGGGAATCTTCCACACGGTCATGCGTTCGCCGGAGGGAGAGGAGTTTGACGAGGGGCCGGGGTGTTATCTGGAGGTGGTTCCGAACCGGCTGCTGGTGTGGACGAGTGCCTTGGGGCCGGGTTTTCGGCCGGCGAAGCCGGGGATGTTTGCGATGACAGGGGTGATCGAGTTTCTGCCGGAGGGGAGCGGCACGCGGTACATTGCCACGGCGCTTCACCAGGACGAGGAGGGGCGCAACCAGCACGAGGCGATGGGGTATGAGGAGGGCTGGGGGAAGGCGCTGGAGCAACTGGTGGAGCTGGTGGGGCAGGGGTGAGGGCGGGTTGGACAGGGATTGTGAGGTAAAGGGAGTTCCCCCGTCCTGATTTGGGGCGGGGGGATTTTTGTATTGGGGGTGGGCGGCTGATGGTTCGGCGGTTTGTTGCTCAATTGCGACACTCGGGGGGGGCATTTTGGGGGTTTGGAGCGGACTCGGGGGGATGGCATCGATCTCGCTTTCGACCGACCAGTCGGATTTATCCGGCCGAACGGTCGGAAATGACCCGCAGGCAGGAGATGAGTAGTGGCCAAGTCCATCTGCAAAGACGCCGTTCTGGACGCCGCCGAGGCGATTGTCTCCGAATCCGGGGCCGGGCACTTGACGCTGGACCGGGTGGCAGAGCGGGCGGGAATCAGCAAGGGGGGTCTGATGTATTCGTTCCCCTCCAAGGCGGCCCTGCTACAGGCGATGATCGGCCGGTTGATCGACAGGACCGAGCAGCTCCGCGAGGAGATCCGGGCCTCGTTTGGCGATGAAGAGCCGTCGGATCTGATGGTGGAGATCCGCGTGCTTTCGCGTTTGGACGAGCTGGGTTCGCGGCCCGCGGCGGCTATGATGGCGGCCGTGGCCAACCAGCCGGAGCTGATGGAACCTTTCCGCGAGGAGATGCAGCGGCGGTTTGCCAAGCGGATCATGCCCCGACAGCGGCTGGAGGAATCGGCGGTGCTGTATTTTGCGGCCTTGGGGTTGCATTTGAGCACGTTGGTCCACCTGCCCATTTTGGATGTCCGGCAACGCCGGGAACTCTTTGAGATGTTGTCGCAATTGGCGGCAGAGGAGAATGCAAAGCGATGAGATTGTTCGCACAAGCAGGCGTGCGGAGTGTTGGTGGAGGGTTCATGGCAGCGGTGGTTCTGGCCATGGTTGGCCTGGCGACCGTGGGGTGCCAGGAGCAGGAGGTGCAGGCGTATGCCCCTCCCCCTCCGGAGGTGGCGGTGGTCACCATTGAGCCGCGTCGGGTGGTGTTGACGGATGTTCTGCCCGGGCGCGTGGCGCCGATGCTGGTGGCCGAGGTCCGGCCCCAGGTGAGCGGCGTGGTGCAGCGGCGGTTGTTCAATGAAGGGGCGGATGTAAAGGAGGGGGATGTCCTCTATCAATTGGAGGACGCTCCATTCCGCGCGGCGGTGACGAGTGCGGAGGCACAACTGGCGGCCGTGCGCAAGGCGGTGGACCAGGCGCGCGCGGATTTGGAAGCGACGAAGGCGGAAGTCGCGCGCCAGGAGGCAGTGCTGGAGCTGGCGCTGCTGAACAAGGAGCGCTTTGAGACACTGGCGAGCGATGGTGCCTCCTCGGCCAGCGAGCGGGACCGGTATGTGACGGAGGCCGCGGTGGCGCAGGCGAGCCTGGCAGCGGCGAAGGCGGAAGTGGCGAGCGATGAACAGGCGCTGGAGAAGGCGATCGCTGCTGTCGCGCAGGCGGAAGCGGCACTGGAGACCGCGCGGATCAACCTGGACTATACGCAGGTGAAGGCGCCGATCACGGGACGCATCGGAAAGTCGAACGTGACCGTGGGTTCTTTGGTGACGGCACACCAGGCGCAACCGCTGTCGGTGATCCAGCAATTGGACCCGATCTTTGTGGATGTGCCTCAATCGCACGGCGAGCTGCTGAAGTTGCGGCAGATGATGGAGAACAACAACCTGGAGCATGACGAGGGAGTCGTGAATCGGGTGGAGCTGATCCTGGAGGACGGACGGCAGTACGCGCACAGCGGGACGTTGGAGTTCCGCGATGTGACCGTGGACACGGCGACGAACTCCGTGCTGGTGCGGATGATGTTCCCGAATCCGGAGCGTGTGCTGCTGCCTGGGATGTTCGTGCGCGCCATCGTGACGGAAGGGATCAACCCGCACGGCATCATGGTTTCGCAACAGGCAGTCTCGCGCGATACGAAGGGCGAGCCGATCGTGCTGCTGGTGAAGGATGACAACACGGTGGAGCAACGCACGATCACGCTGGATCGGGCCATCGGGAATGAATGGCTGGTGAGCAGCGGCCTGAATCCGGGCGACCGCGTGATCATGGAGGGGAGCCAGCGGGCGCGGCACGGCTCCACGGTGCGTGTTGTCGACTTCCAATCGCCGAAGCAGGTGGCTGAATCCCAAACAGACGGTGACAATGGCGGCGCGACGGCGCGCTGACGGAGACTATAGATGTTGTCCAAGTTCTTTCTCGATCGGCCGGTCTTCGCGTGGGTCATCGCCATCAGCATCATGGTGGTGGGCCTGCTGTCGATCTACCGCCTGCCAATCTCGCAGTATCCCCCCATCGCGCCGCCCTCGATTGCGATCGAGGCGTTCTATCCTGGTGCGTCCGCGGAGACGGTGGAGAACACCGTCGTGCAGATCATCGAGCAGAAGATGACGGGGTTTGACAATCTGCTGTACATGACCTCGACGAGCAGCAGCGCGGGCGCCGGGCGCCTGGAGCTGACGTTCTCGCCGGGTACGGATCCGGACTTTGCGTGGTCGCAGGTGCAGAACAAGTTGCAACTGGCGATGGCGAGCCTGCCCGAGGTGGTGCAGCAACAGGGCGTGAAGGTCAGCAAGTCCACGCGCAACTACCTGTTGATCGTCGGCCTGGTGTCCGAAGATGGAAGCATGGACATGTACGACCTGGGCGATTATGCGCAATCGCGCATCGAGCCCGTGTTGTCGCGCGTGCCCGGCGTGGGTGAGGTGCAGATGTTCGGCGGCCAGTACGCCATGCGCGTCTGGCTGGATGCCGACAAGATGAACCAGTACCAGTTGACGATCGGCGACGTGCTGACGGCGCTGCGCAACTACAACGTGCAGATCTCCGCCGGGCAGTTCGGTTCGCCGCCGGCGCTGGAGGGGCAGCGCCTCAACGCCTCGATCATCGTGCAGGACCTGCTGGAAAGCGCGGAGGAGTTCGAGGCTGTCCCCATTCGCATCAACCCCGATGGTTCCACCATTCGCGTGGGGGACGTGGGCGTGGCGCAACTCGGTGCGGAGCGCTACGGCGTGGACGTGCGCTTTGGGCACGGAATGCCCGCGTCGGCGCTGGCCGTGCGGCAGGCCGCCGGTGCGAACGCACTCAACACGGCCAATAATATCAAGCAGGCCATGGAGGATCTGTCGGAGGTCTTCCCCCCCGGGGTGAAGGTCATCTATCCGTATGACACGACACCGTTCGTCCGCGTCGCCATCGAGCAGGTGGTCCACACGCTGTTCGAGGCCATCATCCTCGTCTTCCTGGTGATGTACCTGTTCATGGGGAACATCCGGGCCACGCTGATCCCGACGATCGCGGTGCCGGTGGTGTTGCTGGGGACATTCGCGGCGCTGGCCATGTTTGGCTATTCGATCAACATGCTCACGATGTTTGCAATGGTGTTGGCGATCGGTCTATTGGTGGACGACGCGATCATCGTGGTGGAGAACGTCGAGCGCATCATGACGGAGGAGGGCCTGTCGCCCTACGAGGCGACGGCGAAGTCGATGCATCAGATCACGGGCGCGTTGATCGGCGTCGGCCTCGTGTTGTCCGCCGTGTTCGGCCCGATGGCGTTCTTTGGCGGTTCGACGGGCGTGATCTACCGGCAGTTCTCGGTGACGATCATCGCGGCGATGGCCTTGTCGGTGATCGTGGCGTTGATCCTGACGCCGGTGCTGTGCGCGACAATGCTGAAGCCGGTGGCGAAGGGACACGAGCCATCGGAAAACGCGATCTGGTTCCTGCGGCCGTTCTTCCGCTGGTTCGACCGCTTCTTCTTTTGGATGCGCGACCGGTATGTCAATTTCGTCGGGCATGTGCTGGCGCGCCGCATCCGGTACATGCTCGTCTTCGTGCTGATCGTGGCGGGGATGGGTTACATGTTCATGCGAATGCCGACCTCCTACCTGCCCGATGAGGACCAAGGGATCATGCTCGTGCAGGTGACGCTCCCCACGGGCTCGACACTGGAGCAGACAAACAAGGTGCTGGACGAGGTCCGCGATCACTTCCTGAACAACGAGAAGGAAGCCGTCGACGGGATGCTGACGATTGCTGGTTCCAGCTTCGCGGGCCAGGCGCAGAATTCCGCGATGGCCTTCATCCAGCTCAAGGACTGGGAAGTGCGCAATCGGCCGGACCTGAAGGTGAGCGCGATCTCGGGGCGCGCCATGGGGCGGTTCTCCCAGATCCGCAACGCGATGGTGTTCGCGTTCGCTCCCCCGCCGGTCGTCGAGCTGGGACAGGCGGGCGGCATTGACTTCCAGCTTCTCGATCGCGGCGGCCACGGGCATCAGGCCCTGATGCAGGCGCGAAACGAGTTGCTCGGCATGATTGCGCAGGATTCACGGCTTGTAAACGTGCGTCCGAACTCCCTGGACGACGTGCCCGAGTATCGCTTACAGGTGGATTGGGAGCACGCCGGTTCGCTGGGGCTGCCGATCAACCTGATTCACAGCACCATCTCGTCGGCATTCGGCGGTGCGTACGCGAATGACTTCCTGCATGGCGGCCGCGTGAAGCGCGTCTATGTGCAGGCGGATGCGAAGGACCGCATGCTGCCGGAAGACATTGACAAGCTGTACGTGCGCAACAACAGCGGGCAGATGGTGCCGTTCTCGGCCTTCTCCACGGGGCATTGGACCTACGGACCGCAGATGCTGCAGCGCTTCAACGCAACGCCTGCCATCAACATCGTGGGCGAGGCTGCGCGGGGACTCAGCTCGGGCGACGCGATGCTGGCGATGGAGGAGCTGGTGCGGCAATTGCCCGCCGGGTTCGATGGCGATTGGCAGGGCGTGTCCTACCAGGAGCGCCAGTCCGGATCGCAGGCGCCGGTGCTGTATGCCTTCTCGATCCTCGTGATTTTCCTGTGCCTTGCGGCGCTTTATGAAAGCTGGCCAATCCCCAGCTCAGTGTTGCCGGCATTGCCACTGG
>CAZVAQ010000165.1:3392-7516 GCA_964625145.1 uncultured Candidatus Sumerlaeota bacterium | reverse complement strand
GCCCCTCTTCATCCAGATCCAGCGTCACCACCATGCGGCCGGGTTCGGGCAGTTGAAACTCCGGCACCTCGTCCGTGGACTTGAAGACCTTGCTCCATCCCTTGTAGTGCTTCGCATCATCCACCTTCACCGTGTAGTTTTCCAGGTCCGGCGTCACCACGAACCGGAACAAGCCATCCTCCGCGCCGACGGGTTTGCGTTGGCGTTGGTTGTGCCCCATGCGCCCCACCCTGTCGCGCTCGGTCAAGGTGATGAGCAACTCATCGGGTGCGGGCGTGCCATCGGGCATCAACAGGCGGAAGGCCAGCTCCTCGCCCGGCTTCAGCGTCACCACCTCGCGATGGCCACCCTCGAGGAGCCGGTCGATATCCCGCTCCACTGTTGTGGCAGCATGTCCCTCGGACCAGGCAAAGATCGTCAGGGAATCGTACATGGTGGGGTTGTTCACCACCCATGGCGCCGTCACGGTTGTTTCGCCCTTGGCATTCGTGCGGCCGGAGGTCATGCCGCTGGCGGATGGGCCCTGGACATACAGGTTCACCTGCGCGCCCTCCACGGGTTTTCCGTGCTCATCGCGCACCAGCAGCTCCATCGCTCCCGGTTTCGCCTGCGGGGCTACAAACGGCGCGATGGGCGGCATGGCGATGAGTTGAAGTCCAAGGATCCAACCGGCGATTAATACCATGTCGAAGCCCTCCCGGCGATTGTATCTCTATCTTGTCCTGCTTCATGCCGTACCTAGTCATGGGCGAGGAAATTCAAGCGCGCTCAACAAAATTTGGTTGATGAAGCGGAATCGGCAACCATCAGGGCCAGTCCTCTCCAACTCGCGACAAGGCCATTTGGAGCGTGGAGTCATGCAAGTACAGTCCAGCTTCCAGCAGGTCAGCGATGACCTGCCCCGCTGAAGAGATCAGCCCACGCTGCTTTGCAACCAGACAGATTCCAAGAGATCCTCGAACAGGGATCTGCAAGGAAGCCGCTGCCTTCCTCGCTGCCAGGTCATCAAGAACTGCTACGGCGCCGGGCAGGGTAAAAGCGATGCTTAGGACGCTTAATTCACCTGATCCCAGGCGCATTCCACTCAACTCTGGCAAGCTTGGCCCTGAGTCGACGATCCTGATCCAGGGCTCCCCGTGTATGGCAACAGCCGCAGGGCAATTCCGCCCCCCGGCTTCGATCTCGCTTGCAACGGCTGCAGGAATGAGCAGTTCGCCAATGACTCTGCGCAATAGATTCATCCGCTCCGCCGCTGAAAACAAGATAATCGGCGAGGCATCACAAACGGCCGCCCTATCCAAGGCTCAGTTCCCGATCCAGGTCATCAGGATCAACTTTGAAGGTCTCGATGCGTGCCGTCTTCAAGAACATCAAAAACGAGGCGCGGTCCATTGCCGCCATCCTTGCCGCCGTTTCCTGCGACAACGAACCCTTCGAGTACCAAACAGCGGCCAAGGCCTTGCGCGCTTCGCCGGAAAGCATCTCGCCATCCAAATGAAGCTCCGCCATCAGTTCATCGGGCATTTCCAATTCGTAGACCGCCATTTTTGCGCATCCTTCCGCTAGGTGAAGCTCACACCCTACTAGACCACACCTCCGCCTCCCGCAATCCATATTCCTGCCCCCCGGCTCCCCGCAAGGGAGGCCAACTCTTGAACCAGTAACCGGGCCACACCAACTATTAAACAGGACTCGGAACCCGCACTTCGGTGCTCATGCGAAATGGTTCCATCGCGCGCCGCATGCGCGCGATCTCCGCCGGGTAATCACCGGCCAGAGCGTCCACCAGCATCAGCATCTCGCCCGGGCGCTCGGCCACGATTCCAGCACCCGCCTCGGCCAGGAACCGCGCGTTGGCGTCCCCTTCGTCGCGCACAAGAGCCGCCAGCGGCACTCCATGAGCCAACGACTCCGCCACCGCGCGGGCCGACGATTCCGCCAGGATCAGATCGCACGCCGTCATCACCACCGCCTCGCGCGCGCGCTCCTCGGCGGTTTGCGGTCCGGCCGACTCCTCCGGCGTCAGCACCGTCACGCGCTCGTCATTTTCCAGAGCCTTCATCACCCGCATCAGCGGCGAACTCTCCTCGCGGCAGAACACGGCCAACCGCCCCGGCGAAATGCCCAGGCGTTGGCGGGCGGATTCGCGATCCACCCGGCGCTGCGACACCGGGCCCAGCGGATACGCCCACTGCCGGCACTGCGAGCGCGGGAACAACTCCGCCAGCGCCTGCCGCAACAGCAGGACATGTCCCGGCACTGTGGACGGCAGGACCACCGCATCGCGATGCCACGCCAAGGGAGCGTACCAAGCAGCCGCCCGGTCGCCCGGCGGCAGCTCATCAAAGAGATCCGCGTCCAGGCAGATCAAGCCTGCCAACCGCTGGTCATGCCCGGCAAGGGGCCCGCCGATGGCGACCTGTGGGACGCTCGCCGCCAACACCGCGGCTGCATCGCTTTGAAGTTCGCTCGAGGAATCGAAAACCACCTGTACTGACGATTGGGAGAGGGAGGGGGAAGGAGCCAAGATACCGTCCGTGCTGCATTCTGGGGATCAATGGACCACACACCGGCCAACCGGTACCCGCCACTCAACCGCTTTATCGTCCACCGGTGCAAGTTCAATCTGACCGGTCCAAGGAAAGAGTTAGACTCCGCCCAATCCCTCATTGACGTTCTTCACACGCCCGGCACAGCGCTATGCTTGTCGTTGTCTCCACCCCCTCTTGTTCCGGCCCTGTTCCCATGCCTCTCCTGCCCGCTCTGCTGCTGGCCCTCGCGGCCACGAGCCCCCTTGTCGACTCTTGCCAAAATCCTGAAGAGACCATGCCCGCCGCGGCCATAGCCGAGGTCGCCCCCAGCTTGCTTGTCGATCCAGGTCACGAAGCATGGCAATTGCCCGCCTTGCGCGCGTCCTACCGCACGTTCCTCCACCCGGCGCCGCAAGGGGCCCTCGACCGTGCCGCGGAGGCTCTCGCCACGGGCGACGTGCCGATGGCTTGCGCCTTGTATCTGGCGACTCGCCGCGCCGCGCCGGTGGCGCCGGACGACCCCATAGCCGAATCGATCCGCATGGCAGCGGTCGAATCCCTCGCACGCTGGGACATCCGGTGGGGAGCCCAGCCCCTGCTGTCTCTGGCGGCCAATCCCGCGCTCGATGCCTCCCCCCGCGTGTTGGCCAACACGCTGCTGGATCAACTCGGCGATGACGCCATCCGCGGTAACGCTCATGCCTCGTGCGAGTTCTATCTTGTCGGCCTGCAGGAGGATTGGGACACGTGGCTTGCCGTACTCACAGACCGCTGCGCCCGGCAGGTCAAGGCCCCGCCGCCAGAGGGCTGGCATCCCTTTGACCAGCAACAGACGCTGCTCTCCTCGCTGCTGTTCCTTGCGGCCATGTATGGGCCGGAGGGCCTGCGCGCCTCGGACACGTCGTGGTGGTATCTCGCCTATGGCCACGGACAGGCCCGGTTCGAAGGCTACCGGAAAGCCACGCCCGCGCAGCAATCGGCCATGCTACGGCTGGCAAGGTTGTGGCATGACGGAGATGCCATCATCGAAGGCGAGTACGAGCTGCATCCCGCGCGCGGCAACCGGCACATGGCGTGGTGGATGTTGGAGGGCACCTTTCCGCAATCCGCTCCCATGTTGCGCGACATCATCCTGAACACGAGCGAATGGAGTTGGAAACATCATCGCCGGGCGTTGAGTGTGTTCCTCATTCACAACCCGGCAATGCTGCTGCACGAGGAGAACCGGCGGCTTCTGCCGGAGGTCGTCGCCTCCTACAAAGGCATCGACTACTGGCGGGCCTCGCGCATCGGCCTCCTGTTGGCCCCGCGAAGTCCGGAGTTTGAGGGCGGATGCTTCGGCGTCCCGTCCCTGCAGGACATCGTGGAGTACGAGCCGACATGGCTCGCCGCCGCGAACGTCACCACCACCGTCGCGCCGCATCGCGAGCCGCTGTTGCAGTTGGTGCGTGATGAATTGGCCCGGGTATCAGATCCCACGCGGCAACTCAACCTGACCGCCTTTCTGGTCGCGGCGCGCGATGACAAGTCGGCCGAACTCATCGCCTCGGCCCTCATCTCCAATTTTGTCGACGACGATGTCTTTGCCAATCG
>CAZVAQ010000165.1:0-3292 GCA_964625145.1 uncultured Candidatus Sumerlaeota bacterium | reverse complement strand
CGGACTCCGTCCGGCGCCTCTTCGCGCGCCGCCCACCGGTCGACGAACAGGAGATCGAATACCGTGATTTCGTCCTGGCGATTATCAAAATGTACGAGGAGTTTGAAGCCCAGCAGTAGAAATTCCCGACCCGCGCCATCTCGGCGGATCATCAGACGTTGGCCCACCCGCGAGCGCATCCACATCCTCGCCGTTGGCAGTCGCCGCCCTCACCCTTGATGGCGCGGGATGTAGATGTGGAATGTGCTCCCCTGTCCCGGTGTGCTTTGCACATCGATGAAGCCGTTGTTCTGGCTGACGATGCCGTAGACCGTGGCAAGGCCCAGGCCCGTGCCCTTGCCGTCGGACTTTGTCGTGAAGAACGGCTCGAAGATGCTCGCAAGCGTCAGGTCGTCCATGCCGCAACCATCGTCGGTGACTGACAGGCGGATGAAATCTCCCGGCCGGAAACCGATGTGGTTGGCGCAGTCGTTCGTGTCGAGCGTGACATTGCCGGTGGTGATGACCACGACGCCCTTCTCGTCGATGGCGTCGCGGGCGTTGACGCACAGGTTGGCGAGAATCTGGTCGATCTGGGACGGGTCCATGCGCACGGGCCACAAGTCGCGTTGGGGGCGCCACTCGATCGCAATGAGTTCCCCCAGCATGCGGTGCAACATGCGCAGCATGCTTTCGACGGTCTGGTTGAAGTCCAACACGCGGGGGGAAATGTCCTGGCGTCGCGCAAAGGCCAGTAGCTGGCGCGTGAGCACCGCCGAGCGCTCGGCCGCGCTGCGGATCTCCATCAAGTCGCCGTGTATCGTTGAATCCGGCTGCACCTGCTCCAGGGCCAACTCGGTGTTCCCGAGGATCACGCCCAGCATGTTGTTGTAATCGTGGGCGATGCCGCCGGCCAAACGGCCGATGGACTCCAGCTTTTGGGCTTGGTGAAGCTGGTTGCGCAGCATCTCGCGCTCTTCCTCCAGTGCACGGCGCCGCGTGATGTCGCGGGTCACACCGTGCAGCTCCACCCGGCCGGTCCACGGGTTGTGGTAGAACCGCGTCACGACTTCCGTCCAAACCGTCGAACCGTCCTGCGCGGTCAGCAGCATTTCCCGCGTGCGATAATTGGGTTCCTCGCTGACTTGCTTCTGGCGAAACGCCTCCAACTCGCGCGTCAACAGTTGGTCGATGTCGTCGACGGACTTGGGATCTAGCATCGCGGAGATGGGCATCTCCATGATCTGTTCCGGAGTGTAGCCCATCAGCATCGTCGCCGCCGGGCTGACATACGTGAAGCGCCGCGCCTCCACATCCAACGTCCAGATGATGTCCTTGATGCTCTCGGTCAGGAAACGGTACTTCGCCTCGCTCTGCTGGCGTGCCTGCTCGGCGACCTTGCGGGAAGTGACATCGGAGAAAATGCACGCCGCGTGCATCGGTGCGGGGGAGAATGCGGCCACTTCAAAGTATCTTCCAAGCGGACCGGATTGGTGCTCGATGAACTCCGGTTTGCCGGTCAGGGCGACACGGCCGTACAGTTCAATCCAGAAGGATTCCGCCTGTGGGAGCACCTCGCTCACGCGGCGGTTGATGAGATCGGCGGCTTTCAGGCCCGTCAATCGCTCAAATGCTGGATTGACTGTCAGGAAGCGATAGTCGACCGGCCGGCCCCGCTCGTCCAGGATGATCTCGTGCAGCGCGAAGCCGTTGAGCATCTGCGTGAACAACATGCGGTAATTCGTCTCGGCCTGGCGGCGCTGCGTGATGTCCGTGTCCGCTCCCCGGTAGCCGATGATGTTTCCATCATCATCGCGCACGGGAAATCCATCGGTCGCGACCCAGATGTTGCGGCCGTCCTTGGTGACGATCGGGTTCTCGTAATCCTTCAGGACCATGCCGGACTTGATGATCGCGATCGCTTCCGCCTTGAAAGCCTCCCGCTCGGAGGGCGGGAAGATGTCGTAGAAGTGCATCTTGCCGACCAGCTCGTCCGGCTCGTACCCGATGACCTGGCGCGACAAGTGACTCACGTAGGAATAGAGTCCGCTCTCGTCAACCTCCCACGCGAAGGTGTTCGAGTGCGCCGCGATCTGGTCGTAGCGCGCTTTCGTGTCGCGCAAATCCGTTTCCGCCTGCACGCGGTCGGTGATGTTGATGTAGGAGATGATCGCGCGGCCCCAATCGCTCTCATGGCCCGGCACCAGGGAGATCTTGCTCACCACATAGACGGGGTCACCGGCCAACGTGTGGATGACGCCCTCCACGCCGACGCTGGTCTGTCCCGAAACAAACGCCGCCATCTCTCCCGCAAAGATGGGAAACGATTCGGGCGGGATGATCCTGGGGAGTGCCTCCAGCAGTTGCTCTTTGTTCTCGGCGCCCACCAGTGCCAGCGTGGCCTGGTTCACATCCAGCACCTTGATCCGCTGGATGAGCCCGGTCACGATGTCCGGGTTCTCCCGAAGGTACGCATCCAGGTCGGTGACACCATCGCGTTGCAGTTCATCCAGCCGTTCCTTGACGGCCGACATGTCCTGCTCCCACAGCGAGATGGGGGAATCCTCGAAGAGCTGGCGGTACCGGTCCTCGCTCTCGCTCGCAGCCCGGAACATGGCCGTGCGGTAAGCCTGCCATGACAACAGACCGAAGGCCACGATCCCCACGGCCGCCGCCACCAGCAGCAGGATGATCGTCCGCGACAGCGTCCGCCATTCCGCCAACGCCTCGTCCGAATCCATCTTGGTGACGATGTACCATGGGGAGTCCGGGATGCTTTCCACATACGCCCAGACCGGGTCGTTGTCGTAGTCCAGCCCGCGGACATGGCCGTCGCCACCAACGGCGGCCATCACCAGGGCGACCTCGCGGCGATCGATGGGGATGCGCAGGCGAAGCGTCTGCTCCGGGCGCTTGCGCAGGTTGCTCAGCAGCACGATCTCCTTGCCATCGCGCGTGAACAGGATCACCTCCCCCGTGTTTGTGGGGGCGGGCCAGGTAAACAAGGTGGGATACAGATACTCCGCCACATCAATGGCCAGTACAATCGAGCCAATGCATGTATCCGGCGCATCGGGATCGAACACGGGGGCGATGACGCCCACGTGGGATGGGATATCGTCATCGTGGCGATGGAAACCGGTAAAGCGCGGCTGATGGGCGCGCATCGCTTCCGACAACGCATCCGAATAGTCATGGTCATGGTCTTCCAGGCCATGGAGCGAATAGCGCGCGACCCCTTCGGGATCGAGCAGGGTGATGTCGTACAGGTCATGGGTCTGAGCCTGCAGCGAGAGGATCTGGCGGAGCAGGG
>CAZVAQ010000164.1:0-7526 GCA_964625145.1 uncultured Candidatus Sumerlaeota bacterium | reverse complement strand
AGCGGCCGCATCCCCAAACGGTCGAATCTTTCCATTGAGCAGCCGGTGGCATCGCGTGGCATAGTTCGTTCATCGCCTCCTTCACCCAGAAGTCCCCATGCCCAGCCCTATGCCACCTCCTGCCCCTTCCTTGGCCGTTCCCCCACCGGTCCCCGGTGTCCGAAAGCGCCCCGCTTTCGGGTTCGCCGGCTTCACCCGAGTGGTCTTCAGCCGCCCCTTGGGCTTCGTGGCCTTGCTTGGATTTGTTCTCGGGGCCTTCGTCCTCCCGCCAACCGGCATCAACTTCAATTCCTGCGGGTTCCACGCGTCCACGGGCTTGCCCTGCGTCGGGTGCGGCCTGACTCGCAGTGTCACCTGTTTTCTGCAGGGCGATTTCGCCCTGTCCGTGGTCTATCATCCATTCGGGTCTGTCTTTGCCGTGGGCTTCATCCTGTTGGGGCTGATGGCGGTTCTACCGGAGAGATGGCGCGCTCCCCTGCTTCTGAGGTTGGAGAGCTGGGATGTCGTCCTTGGCGTTGCAACTATCGCTTTTTTTTCGCTTCTCATTATCTATGGCATCTACCGGATCAGTTTGGTGGTCGGCGATCATCCTGACCACGTTTGGTGGAAAACAGCCGACGCACCGCCTTTGGTTACCAATCGAGCCATCCCGGATGGCCCGTAGTCGGGGGGCTCCCTTGCATCATCGCGCCACCTGCTTTTCCGTTGCCACGAAATGCGCCCCGCTCCAGCATCGCTTTACCCCTCGGCCCCGATGCGGTATGCACCCGCCGAAGCCCATCTCTCTCAATGCTTGAGGACCCGTCGCATGGCCCTGTTCGGTCGTAAGAAGGAACCCGAAAAGAAGCCCGACGCGCAAGCCGCGGCAGAACTGAATGACCCCTTGGCGGCCATCCCCGAAGAGGAGTATGCAGCACGCACTGGCCAGAGCCATGGCGAGAGCCGCTCGCCCTCCATGGAGCAGGTGAGAAAGTTCGACTCCCTGCAGCCGCCTTCCGCACGCTCTTCCACCACGGTACCCAAGCCGGTATCGCGCACATCCGTCAGTTCGGCGAATATTCCCCTCCCAGGCGGCCGCTCGGTCAGCAATTCCGTGATCCCCAAGGGTGAGGAAGCCACCTCGATCCGCAGGTCCGGCACTGGCATTCAAACTGGTGGATTGCAGAGCGAGGAGTTCGTCGACACTCTGGCCGAGTCCCTCGGGATGGGCCGCGTGGATCTGAACAAGCTCGACGTGACCAAGGACCTCATCGACCAGATCCCCAAGAAGGTCGCCAAGGACTACAAGGTCTTCCCGGTCGAGTACGACGAATACACCATCAGTGTCGCCATCTCCGACCCTTCCAACATCCAGGCCATCGACGACCTTGAGCGCATCCTGCGCAAGAAGGTCGAGGCACTGGTCGCGAAGGAGGACGACATTGATCGCTTCTACAAGCGTTACTACGAAGGCAACGAGATCAGCGACATGTACCAGCGTGTCTCGACAGAGCTGCGCACCGATCTCGACTTCATGGGCGATGATGCCACAACCATCGATGTTGGCGATGAAGGCGGCGACACGCCGCCGGTCGTGAAGTTTGTCGACCTCATCTTCCGTCAGGCCGTTCACGATCGCGCATCGGATATTCACATCGAGCCAACGCGCTATGGCGTGACCATCCGGTTCCGCATCGACGGCGTTTGCCACGAGGTGCCCTCGCCGCCCAAGAAGTGGCAGAACGCCATCATCTCGCGCCTGAAGGTCATGTCCGGTATGGACCTGGCCGAGAAGCGCATCCCTCAGGACGGTCGTATCAAGCTCAACCTGGGGCAGAAGAAGCTCGACCTTCGTGTCTCGGTCCTTCCCGCCATCTATGGCGAGTCCATCGTCATGCGTATCCTGGACCAGAGCGCGACGATGAAGGGCCTCGCGGACGTGGGCTTCCTGCCCGACAACATCGAGAAGTTCGAGCGCCTGATCCAGACACCCACGGGCGTTATCCTCATGACCGGTCCCACCGGTTCGGGGAAGACGACCACCCTGTACGCGGCGCTCTCCACACTCAACAATCCCGAGACCAAGATCATCACCATCGAGAACCCGGTGGAGTACATGATCGAGGGCATCAACCAGGTGCAGGTGAACGAGGAAGTGGGCCTGGACTTCACCCGCGGCCTGCGCTCGATGCTGCGTCAATCGCCCGACGTCATCCTGGTCGGTGAGATCCGCGACTTTGAAACCGCTGAGATCGGCATCCGCGCCGCCCTCACCGGTCACTTGGTCTTCTCGACACTCCACACGAACGACGCGCCAAGCGCCGCCACGCGTCTGATCGACATGGGCGTGAAGCCGTTCCTGGTGGCTTCATCGGTGCAGGCGGTGATCGCGCAGCGCCTGCTGCGCACGCTTTGTCCGCAGTGCAAGCGCCAGCAGCACACGATTCTGGACGACCCATCGGGACTCGGCGCCACGGAAGAGCAGATCAAGGAAGGCGTCGACATGTACTTCCCGGTCGGTTGCGAGCGCTGCTCGAACTCCGGCTATCGCGGCCGTACCGCCATCCACGAGATCTTCGAGATCGACGCGCAGCTCCGCCAGCTCATCATCCGCAACGAACCCTCCGCCCGCCTGAAGCGCATCGCCATCCGCAACGGGATGCGAAGCCTGCGCATGGACGGTTGGCAGAAGGTGATCTTGGGGCAGACAGCCCTGGAGGAACTGGATCGTATCACCGCCGCAGACTGATTGAACGGCCATGGAAATACGCATTCGCGAAGTCGAGCCCGCCGACCGGCAAGGATGGTGCCGTCTGCGGGCTCTGCTTTGGCCCGATCAATCGCCACAGGAGCACGCCGCCGAGCTGGCCGATTGGGAGCAGGAGGGAGTGCTACCGGTCACCTTCGTTGCCGAGGAAACGGGCGGCGAACTTGTCGGCTTTCTGGAAATGGCCCTCCGCAACCACGCCCCCGGCTGCCAATCCTCGCCGGTGCCCTTCCTGGAAGGCTGGTTTGTGCTCGAATCCCACCGCGGCCAGGGGATTGGTGCCCTGCTTCTGGAAATGGCCGAGCGCTGGGCGGTGGCGAACGGCTACCACGAGCTCGCTTCCGACAGTCTCATCGACAATGCTCTGAGCGAAGCCGCCCATCTGGCCGCGGGATTCACGGAGGTGGAGCGGCTGATCTGTTGGCGAAAGAGCCTGCGGGATCGGTCCGCGTGAGCAGCGCCCCGATAGGGTGACGACGCCGCCGGAAAAATCCTTGAGGCACGCGGCTGTTGGCCGGTAACCCTAAACCCCGATGGCATCGGTCCCCAGCAGCGGCCGGGGCCGGGGGAATTCATTCGATCTTTCAAGGACACGGTTTCCGTATGAACCAGCAGATCCGGCACCTCGTCGAAATCCAGGAGCTCGATAAAGAGATCCAGGAACTGCAGGAACAGATCAATCGTTACCCGGGCATCTGGGAAGAGATCAAAGCTGATCTCGCCAAGAAGACCGAGGCCCTCGCCCAAGCCACCCGTGCCATCACCAGCCACGAGGAAGAGCGCCGGAAGGTCGAGCAGGAGATGCGTCTGGCGGGCGAGAAGCTCGTCAGCTACCAGGCGCAGCAGATGCTCGTGAAGACGAGCAAGGAGCTGGCGGCCATCAGCAGCCAGATCGACAACCTAAAGAAGCGAATCGACCGCTTGCAGGAAGTGGGGACGTCATTGCTCAACGAGGACGAGAATGTCCGCGTGCGCGTCGCCACGGCCGAGAAGGCATTGGCGGAGGCGAAGCAAAAGGCCCGCGAGGAACGCGACCGCATCCGCAAGCAGGTGAACACCAAGAAGGAGCGCATTGCCGCGCTGCAGGCCGATCGTGCGAAGATCGTCGGCGCCACCGAGGGCGATTTCGTCAGCAGCTATGACCAGGTGCGTCGGCGCTGGGATGTCAACCCCGTCGTCCCGGTGCGCAATGGTTCCTGCACGGGTTGCCACTTCGCCCTGTTGGCCAACCGGCTCGTGGAACTTCATCGCGAGGAAGGGATCGTTTATTGCGACAATTGCGGACGAATCCTGAGCGAGGATGAAACCTTCGAAGCCGTCACAGCGGAATAAGCCATCATGAGACCAGCAGTCGCCCGCTCCCTTCGCGTCGCCAGCATGATCATCCTCGCGGCGGCTGTGGCCTCCTGTGCACGGCTGCGCGTGGAATCCAATCCTCCCGGAGCTGAAGTCCTGTGGTCGCCCGATGGCACCACAGACTGGCGTCCCTGGCCGCCAAAGGCGTGGGACACCACGACAGGAATTGATAATCCGCAGACACCGTTAACCGCTTACGGGCGATACAGCGATGCCATCTGGGTGACCGTGGAGAAGGAGGGCTACTACCGCCCCCGTCCCCAGGTCGCGCAGCTCTACACCCTGAGAAACCAGAAGCTCGAATTCGAATTGCGGGAGACTCCCGAGACGGTGGCGGCCCGCAAGCGCGCGGAGGGATTCGTCCTCTACCAGGGCGAGTGGGTGATGCCGCAGGAGTTCGACCTTGTGCAGTACCAGGACGAATGGATGCCCCGCGAGGCGGCGTTCGAACTGGAACAGCGCGCGAAGGGTCTGGTGCCCTACAATGGCGAGTGGATAACCGCCGCGGAATATGAGACGCGTTTCGCCGCCGACCAGCGCGCCAAGGGATTGATCCCGTTCAAGAACCGCTGGGTCACCGCCGAAGTCATGGAGCAGGAGCAGGCGATCGACGACGAGGTGGCCGCACTCGCCGAACAGGACCTGCGCGACCTCGACCTGCCCAAGGTCATCGGCCGTGTGGATTCCACCGAGTCCCGCGTGCAAATCTTCAACACAACCAGCCGGCCGATTCGCGTCCTGATAAGCGGACCGCTCAGCCGGGAATATACGATCGACGCCTACGATTCCTACGGAGTCACCTCCACCACGCGGCAGTTCTTTCCGCAGGGACGATACAAGGTCGCCGTTGTTCCGATGGAGGCATCGCCTTTCGACGAAATCGCCGCGGAGGGCATCGGACGGGAGGTCTTGGCCGACACACGCGCCCAGTTCCCAGCCATGTATCTGGAGACGCCACTAGCGCCTGGGTTTCATTATCTGATCGGCTACACCGGCGGCGCGGACGTGTCCCTTGAAGAGAGCGGCGAATACCGCGTCGAAACGCCCGACCTTCCCCCGGATCTGCCAACCATTGAAATCCCTGAGATCCAGCTTCCCGAACCACGCCGGCCGCAGGGCCGTCCCAATGGGCCAATGCCTGGCGGACAGCGCCCCGGCGGACCGGGCGGCGGACCAGGTGGTGGACCGGGCGGCGCACAACGCGGTGGGGGCGCGCCACCGCCGGCAGCACCAGGACGCTAATGCCCGAGACCCGGGCGGCATCACATGACACGATTGGCGGTCGCCCATGTCTGCACGACCACTCTTCGCCATCTTTGGCGCCATCGTCGCCATCATGTGGATCATCGCCCTCGCCACCATGCCCGGCGATGATTCCGAAGGGCGAACTGTCATATCCTGGTCGACGGATCCAAATCCCGCGCGCCCCGCGCAGATAGTTCCTTTTCACGAGAAGCATCCGGACATTCTCGTGAAGGTCGAGCCCAACACTTTCGACCGCACCATCGTGCAAGCCTCCACAGGTGTCGGACCCGACCTCATCGAGATCTACGACCAGGCGCAGATGGTGACGCTGGCGGAAGCGGGCGTCCTGCTGGACCTGACGCCGTACGCCGAGCGATTTGGCATCAGCCCCGAAGTGACATACCCCAAGCTGCGCGGCAACCTGCTATACAACGGAAAGCAATACCGGTTCCCGGCAAACGTCTCCTGCGGTGTGTTGTTCTACAACAAGCGCGTGTTCGAGGAAGCCGGCATTCCTCCCCCGCCACCGGAAGGGATGACCTGGCAGGAGTACATCGAACTGGTGAAGCCGCTGACCGTGCGCCGTGCAGACGGGCGCGGGTTCGAGCGCTTTGCCATGGCGTTGTCGCAATCAGACCTCGAGCACTTTCACCTGCAACATGGCGCGCGCATCTTCTCGGAGGACGGCACGCGTTGCATCCTCGATTCGCCAGAGTCGATCGCGGCGATGCAGTTCTACCTGGACCTGATGCACAAGCACCAGCTTGCACCATCCCCCGATGCAGCGGCCGCCATCTCCGGAGACGGAGGATGGGGCGTGAACCAGATGCATTGGTTTGCGACCGGCCGCGCGGCCAGCATGATCGGCGGGCGATGGATGATCATCCTGCTGCGCCAGTATCCGGAGATGGAAGGGAACCTGGGCGTCGCCCTTGTCCCGCACATGCCCGGCGGAGTGCCCGCGACGTACTGCGGAGCGCGCGGTCCGGGAATCAATGCGTTGAGCAAGAACATCGAGGAATCGCTGCTCTTCCTGCAGTATCTGGCCAGCGACGATTACAGCAGGATCATTGCCATGAGCAGCGACGCACTTCCTCCAAACCGCCATTACGTCGAGGATCCCAACAACCTGCTGAATCCGGAGTATCCGTGGGAGGATTTTCAGGAGGTATTCGTCCGCGCGATGGACTACGCGGAATCAAAGGAGACCAGTCCTTTCGTCGAAAGCAGCTATGTGAGCCGCGTGTGGATCGAGGCCATCGAGGCGGCCGAGAATCGATTGATCACCGCCGAGGAAGCCATGCGCACGGTGACACGCCGCGTGAATGAACGCATCCGGTTGAACCTGCGCGACCAACCGGAGTTGCGCAAGCTCTACGAGGAGCGCACAGGCACCACCGTCGCCACCGCCTCCGGAAATTCCATGGGGCGCTGAGATGGCGAAATATTACCCCATGATGATGAACATAGAGCAGCAGCCTGCCCTCGTGGTTGGCGGCGGCCCCATTGCCGCGCGCAAGGCCGCCACGCTGGCTGACTATGGTGCGCGCGTTCGCATCGTCGCCCCGCACTTTTCCGACGAAGCCCTCAGGATCGCCAATGAGTCGGGATTGGAAGTCGTGCAACGCCCCTTCGAGGATGCGGACCTCGACACGCCGGTCCTCGTCTTTGCCGCCACGGACGACCAGGAGCTGCATCACCACATCAAGGCCGAGTGCGACCGCCGGCGGATTCCGTGCAACATCGTGGACGTCACGCCGCTGTGCAGCTTCATCGTCCCGTCGATCATTCGCCGCGGCGAGCTGATGATCACCATCTCCACCGACGGCCTCTGCCCTGCCTACTCCAAGTACCAACGCAAGCGATTGGAGCAGTGCTGCTTTGGCCCGGGGGCTGAGCGCATGCTGCACGTTGTCACCGCCGCGCGCGAGGAGCTCAAGGCCGGCCTCGGCCACGGCATGAGCGACGAGGAGAAGTTCGAGGCCCTGCGCGAAGTCATCGAGAGCGACCTGCCCCTAGTGATTGAAAGCCATGGGGAGGGATACGCCGCTGAGGAAGCGGTCCGTCGGATTCGCCAAATTGTCGCCCGAAGGCATGCCGAGATTCAGAACACCGAAGACTGATGCCCTAAATCCTTCACCATCCCCCCACTGAGCGCGTGACTGCGTGAATGTGTCTG
>CAZVAQ010000163.1:0-7551 GCA_964625145.1 uncultured Candidatus Sumerlaeota bacterium | reverse complement strand
ATCAGGTGTTGAACTGCCGGCGGACTTCTGCGGCGAGCGTGTTGCGGTAGCGGGTCCAATCGTACTTCTCCGCCAGGCGCCGCGCGGCGCGGCCCATTTCCTTCAACTCCTCCGGGTGATCGTGGCACCACTGGATGCGCTCCTTCAGCATCTCGACGTCGCGGATGGGGACGATGAAGCCCTCGACGCCGTCGGTGATGATGTCGGGCGCGGCGGTGTTGGGTGTTGCGATGATGGGAATGCCGCAGGCCATGGCTTCGAGGAGCACCATGGCGAAGCCTTCGATGAGCGAGGGGAAGACAAAGACGCTGGCGCTGCTGTAATATTGGTTCAGGTCCGCGTGGGGGATGGAGCCGGCGAGCTTGGCGCCGTTGGAGTGGCGGCGCCACCATTCGCGCGGGAATTGCATGCCGCCAACGAGGAGGAGCTCGGCATCGCGCAGGTGAAGCTGGTTCCATGCGTCGAGGAGATAGTGCACGCCCTTGCGCGGGCCGATCAGGCCGCAGAACAGCGCCCGGAACGTGTCGTCCTTCTTCGGTTGTGGTGAGAAGTAGTCAACCGGCGCGCCGTAGGGAATGACGGAGACCTTTTCCTTCGGCACGCCGAGGCGCTCGATGGATTCGCGCGTCACGCGCGAGGCGACGAAGATGTGGCCTGCCAGCTCCAGCTCGCGCTGCTTGCGCTCGGTCTTCCATTCGGGTTCGTGGATGGCCTGCAGGCAGGGGCTGAGCTCGGGGAACTGGTCGGCTTCCTCGCGCATGATGCGGCGACTGGTCTCGAAGTGCACGATGGGCAGCTCGTACAGGCACTTGATACCGCGTTCGCGCGCGCGTTCAAACGTCGTCGCCGCAGTGTCCTCGTAGACATAGATGCCGTCGATGTCGTGCAGGTGCTTGTCGGCGACGATGTGGTCCAGGCGGCGGGTATTGTGATTGATCTGGTTCTTGGGCTGCAGGGCGGGGATGCGGTCGATCTTCAGGCGCTGGGAGACCTGGCGGAAGATCTCGCGGCCGGGATAGGCGGAGAA
The DNA here is from genome assembly GCA_964625145.1 of uncultured Candidatus Sumerlaeota bacterium. Lineage (GTDB taxonomy): Bacteria > Sumerlaeota > Sumerlaeia > SLMS01 > JAHLLQ01 > CAYTRP01. Next base: position 6,524 of record CAZVAQ010000163.1, on the reverse strand, counting down.
GGGCACCTCGTCATCGAGGCGCCAGTTGCGGCGGGAAAGCTCGCGGCGCAGCTTTGCGCGCATGGAGGCGGGAAAGCGGCGGCAGACGCGTTCGATGGCCGCTTCGTTGCGAAAACCGAAGGTGGTGACGACTTCGTGCAGCATGCCGTTCTCCCACAAGGCGCGGGCGGCCTGGCGGGAGTTGGGGTTGCCGGTAAAGTGGACGAGTGAAACGCGAGGCTGCTTGGTCATGGAAGTCCCGCGATGAGATCTTGTTCGTTGCCGGGGGGGCAAGGAGGGTATGTCACGCGCTGCCGGCCAGGGCCGGTGCTCGATCCTCTTCCTCCTCCTGGTTCTGCTGTTCCAGGAGCGCCTTGGCGAGGATGACCATCTTGATGCGGCGGATCTTCTCGTTCTCCGCGGCCTCCAGCTTGGGCAACAGGCCGATGAAGGCGGTCATGTACCAATAGTAGATGCCGTTGGTGTGGTGGAAGACCATCTGGCCGACGAAGAGCAGGCCGGTGAAGAGAAAGGCCGCCAGCGCCAGGTTGCGCAGGTTGGGCCGCTTTAGTCTTCGGTACACTTTCCACAGCATGTAGAGCAGGATCAGGCGCAACAGATACCACAGGATGAAACCCGCGGGACCCAGCTCGGCCAGGATGCGGTCGGGCTCATCCTCCAGCGTCGGTGGTTCCGCGCCGGCCGGCAGGTGCAGGATGTCGCGCAATGAGTCTGTCGCCTGGTGCAATGCACCCGTTCCCCAGCCAAAGTCGTTCTTGTACCGGAACAGGTCGGTGTAGGCCTTTGCCCAATAGAGCGGGTCGGCGCGGGAGTCGGAGCGCGCATTGTTGGCAGTGGCGCGATCCACGAATGCGTTGAAGGCCGGGGATTGGGTGATGGCGATGAAGCCGATGATCCCCAGCAGCGCCAGGCGCGGCGTGTACTTGGCAAAGTCGATGGGGAAATGGATGATGAGGACCCCGAAGAACATCCCCGTGAGCAGAATGCTCGCATAGACCGGGCTTCGCGAACCGGTCATGAGCATGTTGACCAGCGTCAGGCCCAGGGCCAGAAGCATCAACTCGCGGGTCTTCGAGCCCTTGGTCGTCGACAGGAGCAGGGGCACCAGCAGCGCGAACACAAAGGTCAGGTGCGACGCATAACCGCCGATGTAGGAGAAGGTGCCGGTGATGCGCGCGCGGCCCTCGCCAAAGCGCACGACGTTGGCGCCGGCCTCGCTCACCTCGCCCACGTAACGGTTGATCCAGGAACTGGCGGGGGAGAGGTACTGGATGACCCCCAAGATCCCGACCGGAATCATCAGGATGACGAAGAACCGCAGGAAGCGGAACAGCTCCTCCTCGGTCCTGAAGACATGGGGGAGGACCACCACAAGAGGCAGGTAGACGAAGTAGTTGCGCAGCCCCATCAACCCCGCGATGGGCGAACCCAGCGACGGGTTGAAAATCTGCAGGCCGATGTAGGCCGCCACCAGGATGAACAGCGGGACCACGTTGCGGAACTGCGGGGGGATCTTGGGGTGGATACGTTCCAGAAAGAAGAACTGGAAGTAGGCCGCGATGAGGATCACGTCCTTCAGGAAATACAGATAGTTGGCTATCCCTGGGAAGAACCACTTGCGCAGGGCGCCGTCGAAAACCGCAGCGAGAAGGGCCAGAGGGATGAGGTTACGCCAATGAAACATGAAGAGAAGCCAGTTCGCCGCGAAGGAGACCGTGTAATAAGACTAGGGGAGAGGGCGTTGGACCCGGGCGGAAATCAACCGCAAATATTCCGCCGTGGCATGGCGCCGGGTGTGGCGGGCCAGATGCGCGGGTGCTTCTCGCAACACACCTTGCAGGGCCGATGGGTCCTGAAGCAACCGCCGGATGCCGTCGGCCAGGGCCGTGGCGCTGCCGTTCTCCACGGCCAAGCCGCATGGACCGATGGCTTCGGCCAGACCACCACCTTTGGTGCCCACGACGGCCAGCCCGCAGGCGATCCCTTCGAGGGCCACGATGCCAAAGGGCTCCGGCCAGCGGGAGGGGACCACCATGATGCGATGGCGGTGGAGTTCCCGGGCCAGGGCCTCGCCCTTGAGGACGCCTGCGAAGTGGACTTGGCCGGCGACGCCGAGGCGGAGGGCCTGCTCCTCCAAGGCCGCCCGCTCCGGCCCGTCGCCGATCAGCGTCAAGCTTGAGTGCATGTCATTTTGGGCGAGTAGGTGCAGGGCCTCGACTGCCAAGTCGGCCCCCTTGTCAGAGACCAGCCGGCCCAGAAACACCAGATCACCGTCGCGCGGGATACTGTCGATTGGGTGAAAGGTCGTCTCGTCATAGAAGTTCGGGACGGCGACGCAGTGCCGGCCGACGTGCCGGGCCAGACATTCGCTACACGCGATGTTGAGAAAGGCCCGGTGGGTGGACAGACGCTTGATCTCGCGCACGACCTTGGACCAGAACGACGGGCGGGGCACCGGGTGGGTCAGGTAAACCTGATGAGTGATGGCCAGTGGCTTGGTCGTGATGAGCAGGGGCCAGAGGCCGCGGATGTTGACGCAGGCGTGGAGCACGGCGTCGGATTTGCGGACTTCGCGCAGGAGTTGGCCGCCGGTGGGATTGCGCAGGACGGGGAAGGGAAACGGTTCCGGGCCGTCGAGAGGGGTGTTGCAAACAACAAGGACCTCGTGGCCCGCTTCGTGGAAGCCTTGGGCCAGGCCGCTGACGATATTCTCCAGCCCGCCGACGCGGGGATGAAAGTGGGGGGAATAGAGGAGAATCTTCATGGGCGGGCGACGGCTTCGATGAGGTCGAGGTAACGGGGGACGGCGGCGGACTTGCGCAACGTGGCCAGATGCTCCGTTGTGTTGGCGAGCAGTTCCCGCCGGGCGGCGTCATCGTGCAGCAGGCGGCTGATGGCGTCGGCCAAATCGTGCGGGTCTTCGCTGCGGAAAGTGACCCCCGCCGGGCCGATGGCCTCCGGCAGGCCGCCCCGGTCCGATCCGATGACGACGCAGCCGCAGGCGAGGCCCTCGCCGACGACGATGCCGAATGGCTCCGGCCAGCGGGAGGGGACGATGAGAATGCGGTGGGCGGCAAGAAGGCGTCGCAGCTCGGCGCCTTCCTGATGGCCGTGAAACGTGACGTGGCCGCTGATGCCGAGCTGCCGTGCCTGCTCGCGCAGGGGTTCCGCCTCGGGCCCGTTTCCCACGATGGACAGGTTGAGGGACTGGCCGCGCCCGGCGAGCACCCCCATGGCGTCCAGCAGGACGTCGAATCCCTTGTCGGATACGAGCCGGCCGACGGCGACCAGGTCCCGCTCGCGCGTGATGCCGGGCTCCGGGAAGAATATTGCGTCGTCGTAGAAACTCGGGATGACCTTGCAGGGGACAGGGAGTTGCGCGGCGATGGCGCGGCTACAGGCGATGTTCTCGCTCGCGAAATGGGAAGCGCGAATCTTCATCCATCCGGCCCAGGTTGGCTTGCGACCGGGGATTTGGTACCAATTGTGGTGACCGATGACGATGGGCCGGCGCGAGGCGACGATGGGCCACAGCGCGCGCAGGCTGGTGCCGCCGAGGATGACTGCGTGGCTGTTGCGGGCCAGGCGACGGAGCTCGAATCCGGTCGGGTGGCGGACGACCTTGAAGGGAAAAGGCTCGTGGCCGCCGGGGTTGGGTTCCTGGGTGGCGACGACCACCTCGTGCCCGCGCTCGGTGGCGCCGTGGGCCAGCGCCTCGGTGATGCGCTCGATGCCGCCCGTTCGCGGATGAAAGACGGCGCTGGCGAAGAGCAGCTTCAGGCGCTGTGGCCGTTGGTCAGAAGACATGAGATCAGCCTCAGGCTGTGGCTGTGGCTGGTGTGGCGCGCGGGGCGACGGTGCTGTTGAGGACTTCGAGGAAGGCGCTGGTGGTCGCCTCCAGCGAATGGCCGGAGTACCACTCGCGGGCCGCGTCGGCGACCGACTGCCAGCGGCCGGGGTCGTCACAGAGGGGGTTCTCGCCGACCAGGAGGAAGTGCTTGCCGGGGACAAGCCCGTCCAGCGCAGGCCGCCGCCGGTCAGGGGTGACGGGAACCATGCCGGTCGTGCAGTAGGAGTTGAAGATCCCGGACTTTGCCAAATAGTCGGCCGGGTAGCACACAAAGCCGGCGATGGAGTCGCTCATGATGGCCAGGACTTCATCGGCCTCCAGACGACCCCATGCCCTGACTGTGGCGCCGGCGAGGTTCTTGGGCTCGATGCCACAGCGCGGGCCAATGTCGGCGACTTCCGTGGCGCCGAATGCCCGGATCGTCTTCTCCAGCGAGAGGCGATAATCGGTGTAAGCCTGAATGCGCCAAGGGGCACTGCCAAAGACCACGACACGGCGCGAGCGCTGGGCCAGCGGCCGCACCTGCGTGGGTTCGCCGATGGTGGAGAAGATGGGGACGACCCGGGTCAGGGGCTCGCGATGATGGCGGAAGCGGTCTGCCGCGCCGGCGCTGGCCTCGCGGTTTGTGATGACTGCGGTGCTTCGATAGACCAACCGCCCGGCGATCCAATGTTGCAGGGGCCCGAGCCAGTAGGCGCTGGTCCATGGCGGGCCGGAGGCGGATACCTCGTGGAGCATGGTGACGATGCGGCCGTTGGTGGCGCGCCGCCATTGCCGCAAACCCCTCCAGAGCCAGATGGGGACGCCGCGTTGCTGGTATCCATAGCCCGAGTAGTGCAGCAGGACGGGTGAGTCATCCTCGGAGAGGAGCTTGGCAAGGGCCGCCGCGTTGCGCTGGGGAAAGGCCGTGGCGGAGAATCCTTCATGGTCCGGATCGCCATCCCATCGGGGATTGGCGACGATGAAGGAGGAGTCGAACTCGCCGCGGTCGCGAAACCCGCGCGCCAGGAACAACGCATAGTCGCCGACTCCGGAGGGCATGGGCGGGAAAGCAGGGACGATGACGCGCAGGCGGTTCATGAGGGCAGGGGCCGGGGGTGCTGCTTCCAAGATGGTGGCATCATCAAGCACTGTCGCCGCCACGGGGTCCATAGCGGAATCCATAGAACCCCACGGCAATGCTGACGACGAGCAGGCCGGTGTTGGTGATGACTGCGAAAAAGACAGCCTCCATCGTCTGGGAGAGGTCAAGGATGAGCACGCCGATGGCCTGGACACTGAGCACGCCGATGATCTGGGCCACTGTTCCCCACCAGTAGAGCCACCGGCGCGAGAAGTGGATATGGAACAGCGCGCCACCGATGTAATGAATGCCTCCGGCCATGACCATCCAACTCACCTCCTGATGCAGGTGGGAATATCCCGGTCCCAGCAGCCACAGGATGGGCTTGGGGAATGCAAACGCCATGGACACGATACAGGCCGCGATGAGGACCGGGTACCCGGCCGCGAACAGGTAGCGCCGCAGCAACCGCGCGCGCGGCGTCCGCGCGATCCATGGAATCACCAGCATGCCGTGCAATGTCGTGACGAAGAGGAAGAGCTGGGCCAGCCGCCCAAGCGCGCCAATCTCGGCGATGTTGTCGGAGCTGCCCAGAATCGTGACCAGCACCACGAGGATGTTGCCTTGGAACACGGCAAACAGGTGCATGGGTATCATCGGCGCCAGATGATGCAACATGCGGCTGTTGTATTCCGGGTCGGGCTTCTTCACCGGCTCGTAGTACACGATGGCCCGTCGGCGCTGGAAACGGCTGATTATCGCCGTGGTCAGGAAGTGAATCCCCATGGCGGCCACGGCGCCCAGCAGCCCAAGGGCCCACAAGCCGACGAATGAGGCGATCTTTCCCAGCACCCCGAACACTTGCGGTGTGTAGATGTCGTTGACGCGATGATGCATGCGCAGGGGGATGGTGTAGTAGGCGTTGCGCCCCTGGACGAAGGCGGAGCCGAGGACCAGGATGCCCATGGGGAGCAACACCGTCAGGGGCCATTCCTGGCGCAGACCCAACACGACCAGCGCGATCACCGCTCCCGGGCCGATGGCAATCAGCAGGCGGTCGCGGAAGACTGTCGCCGAGCGCACGAACTTGCCGAGCAGAAGGCGATCGTGGATCCTCTCCCCGACCAGGGCCATGATCGCCGGGGCGAAGCCAAACTCGATCAGGCCACCGAGGACATTGAGCACGGTGTTGCCCAGGGTGAACTGGGCGTAGGCTTCCTTGGACAGGACACGGATGAGGATGAGCCCGGCGGCAACATTAAGGAGCTGCACGGTGGCTTGGCCGGTCGTGAACAGGACCAGCAGACGGGCGGCGCGCGCCAGACGGCTACGCGTGTGGCTCGACGGCGATGGGGGAGGGGCCTCCGGGATGATGGTGGCCTCCGGAGCCAAGGCCGGGGCGGATTCGGAATCCGGTGTGTCTTGCATAGTTGGGGAGAGGGAGGGCGCAAGGCGCCGAGTGTCAACGGTGAAGGACCGTTCCTGGTTACATGTTCCCGGTTCCTCGTTACACAGATCAAGGAGGGGCAGAGCGAAGGGAGCCTGGGCATTCATGCCCGGGCGGGTTTTTGCGATTCTTGGCGGTAGTGCCGTGCAACTTCGGCGCAAAAT
>CAZVAQ010000162.1:0-7664 GCA_964625145.1 uncultured Candidatus Sumerlaeota bacterium | reverse complement strand
CGGTCAAACGTGACACTGCCATTGCTCAACACCAGCGATCCTGTCGCGAAGAAACCGTCCCGCAACGTCATATCCTCAAAACCGACCGTCACATTCTCCCGAACCCAGAACAGACGGGAGAAGAATGTACTGTCATCCTTGCGCACCACCACACGGTCAGTCCCCAGGCCCTGGATTGTCAGATCCTTGCTGATAATGATCTGATCGAACAGGTTGATCGTCGGCGCGCCACCACCATCGGGGAACACGTCCGGATCAAAGGTTATCGTATCGCCCCAACAGGCCAGTTCCACCGCCTCGCGCAATGTTCCCGGGCCGGTGTCGAGCGGGCTCGTGACGACCCGGGTTCCCGTGCACTCGAGCTCCGTGGCGCCAATGTCCGCGCGGCCGCTCGCTGCATCGGGCCGCGGCATGCCGCGCTGGTCCGTCGAGGGACCATCCACGGGGAAGTCCGCCAACGGAATCGCGTCGCGCAGCGTGCTGGTATTCGCGAGGAGGACATTCTCCGTCGGTCCACCATAGAAATCCGGCCCACCCGGCAGAAGCACCAAACCACTGGTCTTGTTCGTGGGAGTCCCGATATCGAAATCCGATACATATGACGGCGTCAGATAGTTATAGCCCGGCGACGCATCCGCATAGGTCAGGCCCGTGTCGCCGTAGCGCCCGATCGCCGTCACACCCGAACCGCTCAGGATCGACTGGCCCATCTCGAAGACGGCGCTGCTGGTCACTCCGGGCTCCACCTCCAGCGCGATCGCATGCTGGCTGGATCCCACGTTCCCCACGATTGTGGAGAAGTTTACCGTGGCCTTCGGGTTGGAACCGTTGCGCAACGTCTGGAGATAAAGGACCGAGGCACCGGTTCCTGCACTGGCCGTGTTTGCGAACAAGGTGGAGTTGACAATCTGCACATCCGTGTCCACCGCGTGGATCGCTCCGCCCTGCTCCGAGTGGTTGGCAGCCAGATAGCATCCATCCAGCAGAACAGTCGCCTCGGTGGCGGCTATGGCGCCGCCCCGCAGGTTTGTGCCGACGTTGCCGACAAACCGCGAATCATAGGCCTGCAGCCGGCTGCCCAGCGTGCATCGCACGAGGCTCCCCTCCTCGGCCAAGCCGGGACCCAGCGTCACTTCCCGCAGGGTCAATCCGCCGCGATTGATGATCGTGCCGCCACCATTGCCCGAACCGTCGGCAATGAAGAAGCGAACCTCCAGCCCTTCGAGCGTGACTTCGGCCAGCTCGGTGATTTCCAGGCCATGGCAGTACACATCGGTGTTCGCCCGCTGGATCGCGACGCGGTCACGGCCCAGTCCGGCGATCGTCACATCCTTGTCGATCACGATCTCGCTCAACAACTGAATCGGCGTCGCTGCCGAATCCATGAAGAAGTCCGGATCAAAGGTGATCGTGCCGCCGGGGCACACGTCCAGGACCGCCTGGCGCAGGGAGCCCGCGCCGCTGTCCGCATTGTTGAACACCACGACGGACGGCTCGCACGCCTCGCCAACCTGCAATTCCACCGCGCCGGCATCCACGGTCCCATTGAACCGATCAAAGCCGCGCTGATCCCCGATCAACGACTCCGCCGCTGCGAGCGCATCCAATCCCGCGTCAAGCGCCGCGCTGACACCGGCAATTGGACGCACGGTCAGATAGGGGCCGCCGTAATCGCCCAACGGCTCCAGACCCGCATCCAACGGGTCGGCCACCGAGCCATACTGGTCACTGGCCAGCATCGCTGCCGCCAGGGAGTTCTGCAATTTCCCGATGACGTTTCCGCCAAGGGACGTCACGCTCGCAGCTACAGTGGTCTCCAATTCCGTCCGTGGAAAGCCAATCCGCTCATTGTCCGCAATGATGCTGTTGCCGATTTCCAGGCGCGAAAAACCAGCTATGAACAATCCCGGGGAGGACGTGCTCCCGACCGAAAATGGAGTCAGGGTCACGTTTTGCGCCACGGTTGACTGAATCAGCCGCAATGTCCGCGGAAGTTCGACATTGCTGGAATTGAAGGCGACTCCCGCGGTACCCCCGATCCCCGTGCCGGATGTCGTGCCGGTCACGCGGTTGCCCGCGATCGTGCTTTGAATGATCTCCAAGTCCGCATTGTCCAAGAATATGCCGGCGCCATGGGTCCGGTCAGCCGTATTGCCGACCACCGACGAATTCACAATCCGCATGGGGATTGACTGCGGATCCGCCGCGGTCCCCAAGATATACATACCGCCACCATCGAGTGTCGCGCGGTTGTTTCGCACCACCGAATCGACAATCTCCATCGTGACGTCCGCGCCGTTGCTGTGAAGGAGGATGCCGCCGCCGTAGGCTGTGACGTGATGATCCTCGATCGTGCTTCCCTGCACATACAAGTTCGTGCGTGTCGCGCTGATTCCGCGGCCAACTGGATTCGACAAGCGGCTGTTGACGATGTGGAGTTCGCACTCACCAGTCGTGGAGGGATTGTTGGAGACGATGTGACCGTTGGCGGGATTCGTGCTGTTGTTGACAATCTCACAGTCCTCGATCCGAACCGTGGCGCGTGGATGGAACGAGTACACGGCTCCAGCCTGAAGGAAAATGTTGTCCTCGATCGTCACATTCCGGAGCGACATCGTGACCGGCGGGAGGTCATCGATCGTGTAAGGAGTTGGAGTTACATGTATCAAGCTCACGGCTCCATAGCCTGAGTTTCCCAATGTGCCGTCGTTGTTTCGAAAGACCGAGTCGATGATCTCGACTTGCAGGTCCACGTTCGGCGACGAAACCGCCCGCACTCCCGACCAAGTCCCGGCGACGGTGCACGAGTTGCCTTCGAACAGGCATCCGGACACTGTCAGCCGGTTCACCCGCGGCACATCGATGTAATTCGATGGCAGCTCCACGTTGATGGGTCCGCCGGCCCCCGGAGACATCGAATTCAGCAGATGGCAATTCGTCAGTTCCAGCTCCCCATGGAGTCGCACCAGCGAGCCAAATGTATCGCGCCCGTCGCGCATCGTCAGCTCGGAGATGGCCACCTTGACCGATGGCATGATGCGGAACAGCCCGCTCGCCGACGTGCCATCATCCTTCCGGATCACCACCCGGTCGGTACCGAGCCCCTCGATCGCCAGGTCCCTGTTGATTTCGATCGCGCTCGTCAAATTGATCGGCGGCGCCCCGCCGCCCGCCACGAACACCGTCGGATCAAACTCGATCGTCCCACCCCAGCACGCATTCAACACCGCTTCCCGCAGCGACCCCTCCCCGCTGTTGTCCGCGTTCATCACCAACTGCGTGCCCAAGCACTCGAACTCCGTGGCGCCAATGTCCGCGCGACCGCTAAACGGGTCGGGGCGCGGGAATCCGCGTTGGTCCGTCGCAGGTCCATCAATCGGGAAAGCCTCCGCCGGGATTGCATCGCGCAGCGTGCTCGACCCCGACAGCAGGAGATTCTCCGTGGGTCCGCCATTGAAGGTCGCACCACCCAGGATGGAGAAGCCGCTGGTCGTGTTTGTGGAAGATGGAAGATCGAAGTCCCCGATATATGCACTCGCGATGTAGTTGTATCCCGGGGACGCGTCCGCAACCGTCTGATCCGTCTCTCCCAACTTCAACACGCCCGTGTTGGCAGGAATCGAGAAGATCGACTGGCCCAATTCGAAGACGGCGCTACCAGTTGTCCCGGCATGCGACTCCAGCGCCACCAGCGACGCCGTCGCTCCATTGAACGCAATCGTCGAGAAGTTCACACGTGCTGTGGCATCCGAATCGTCGCGGCTGCTGCCAAGGTACAGGACACTCGCACCGTCGGTCCCGGTACCCTCATTGGCGACGATGGTCGAGTTCACGACCACCACGTCGGAGTCCAGCGCGTAAATCGCACCGCCCTGATCGGCGCGGTTCTGGCTCACGAAGCAGCCGTCCAGCAACACCGACGCATCCGTCGCCGCGATGGCACCCCCACGTTCTGTCAGTCCCGTGAATCCACCAAAGAGCAAGCGCGAGTCATAGGCTTCCAGCCGGCTCCCCGGCATGGAAAGCACCAGGCTGCCTTCTCGCGATCTGCTCCCGTTGAGCGTGACCTCGTTCAGCGTCAGGTTGCCCCGATTGATGATCGCACCGCCGCCATCACCCGAGGCATCCGCGTAGAATGCATTCACCGCCAGATATTCCAGCGTCACATTCGCCTGCTCGGCTATCTCCAAGCCATGGCTGAACACGAGTGCGGTTGCCCTCTGGATCCTTACGCGATTGCTGCCCAGACCCGTGATCGTCACATCCTTGTCGATCACGATCTCGCTCAACAACTGAATCGGCGTCGCTGCCGAATCCATGAAGAAGTCCGGATCAAAGGTGATCGTGCCGCCATCGCAAACACTCGCCACCGCATCGCGCAGTGATCCTGGCCCGCTGTCGTTGGCATTCATCACCACCTTCGACGGCTCGCACGCCTCGGCCGCCTCGAACTCAAAGGCACCGATGTCCACAGCCGCACCGACAATGCGGGCAAACCCCGCACCGCGCTGGTCGTAGGGGGAGAATTCGGCAACATCCGTGTTCCCGTCCATGTCCAGCACATCCGAGGCTATCAAGTCATCATCGCCGCCATCGATCGCGGGGCTTCCAGATGGCAGCGCCAACACCTGGGAATTGCCGCCGAGGTGACTCAGCGACGTATCCACCACGTCCTCGACATTCAGCGTGCCGCCAAACTCCACGTCCCCCGGCAGCGGAGCATCGAGGTCGCTCTCCCACAGGTTGTTCCCCCCGCTCCGGTTGACTCCACCCTCCAACCGGACCGCATTGCTCGCGACTCCGTCGATCAAATTCCCCGCGATGATGTTGTTCGCGATGGCCGCATCCATCGAAGTGGATGTGTTGCCATAGAGAACATGACCCGCGGCATTCGTGGCGCGATTGCCAACGATCGAGCAGTTGCGCAATTCCAGTCGGGTGCCGTCGGACATATACACTGTCGGACTGTCGAACGCCTCATTGTCATGGAAAGTGCAATTTGCGAACACCAACTGAACCGCTGCTGTGAACCCATTCACCGCACCGCCGGCATTCACTGCCTGGTTGCCCGAAAACAACGTGTTCACGAAGCTGGCGCCACCGTTGGTGTGAACAGCGCCGCCGTTGGCGCCACTTGCATTGTTGATGAACTGGCAGTCCAACGCGTCGAGCCTCCCAAGACCCATTGCGATGGCACCGCCATAACTACCCGCTGCCGAATTGCCAAGGAATCGGCAGCGCACCAGTTCCACGTTCTCCAGCGGCGCAAAGATCGCGCCGCCGGCCTGTGCATTCGAAAAGCCATTGGCGAACGTGACATTCTCCACTCGCAGCGTCATCCCAGGCGCCATCACCAAGAACATGATCCGCGATTGCCCGCCGGCATCCAGCACGATCCCGCCGTCCGGCGCCAGGATCGTCATGGGGTTGGCCACCAACAACTGCCCAGACGTCAGGTTGATCGTCTTCGCCGACAGCGAAGGATCGAACTCCACCGTCCCGCCAGGGACCACATTCATGATCGCCTCCCGAAGTGAGCCCGTCCCCGAATCATCAAGGTTTGTCACATACTCGACCTGCCCCATCGCGCCACCGGGCAGGCTCATCAGCAGGATCACGAGCGTCATCCACACCGCGACGGCCCAGGAATTGGCTCCCACAGAAATCGCACGTGACGAATCGAATCGGTTCATGGTGCTTGAAGCACTCCTCATGGATATCGGGTCCAACTGCAGGGTCATGTGCCACCGCTCTTCGCGGACACCCCGAGGCACAAAACGGCCACACACCATCGGCCGCCCCGCAGGGCGTTTGGTAACTGTTCACTTCGCTGTAAATGTTTGGTGTCTTCCGGGGCCCTTGTCACGCCAAAAGGCGACGTCCGGCATCCCTCAAGCCCGCCTCTCACCCGGCCGCGGTCTCGGTCTTTTGCCTCAGGGCGTTCAACTTGCCCGCCAATCGGGCGCGCAGGGGCACCGCCATCCGGTCCACGAACAGCACGCCGTCCAGATGATCCAACTCGTGCTGGAAGACCCGCGCGCGCAGGTCGTCGAGTTCCTCCTCGTGCTGGGCCCCGTCCAGATCCTGCCACCGGACCCGGATCCGCGCCGGGCGGAAGACCTTCCCCTCCACGCCGGGGATCGACAGGCACCCCTCCGAATACTCGCAATCCTCGTCGCTGGCCTCCACGATTTCCGGATTCAGCAGCACCTCGTACTGCGGTTCCTCCGGCGCCGTGCGCTTGCCGTTGCGCTTGCTGCCGGCGTACTCCTCGCTGGCATCCATCACGAAGATCCGCCGGGCGATCCCGACCTGGTTCCCGGCCAAACCGATCCCGTCATGCTCGTACATCGTCTCGGCCATCTCGGCGGCCAACTCGCGCAACTCGGCGGTCACCGCATCGATGGGTGCGGCCTTCTCCCGCAACACCGGGTCCCCGTACATTCTGATCGTCAAGGCAGACACGAGCGAACGCTTCCTTCCGAAAAAACTGGACTGGTATTCATGGCACCCGCCAGGCCAATGTGCCCGGCGAACTTATTTCACGATGACCACATTCTTGTCAATGCGCTGGGCAATCACGCGCCCCATGCTGCCCCGCCGCACGCTGGCGCTGCGGATGAAGCTGCGCCGCACCATCATGTACCATTCCTGATAGGTGAAGGCACGCTGGATCGCCTGCTGGACCTGCTGGCGGTACAGGCCATTGGCCCGCGCCAGCCCCAGACGCAACTTCAGCGCCGAGTTCGCCATCGTCGCCTTCGTCGGCTCGCTCACCACCCAACCGCACGTGGAGGACTCGGTCATCAGCCGCAGCCAGGAAGGCACCTGCCCCTCATCGCAGAAGTGGAAGAAATTGCTGACCACGATCCAGTCGAAAGGCTCCGACAGCGCCGGCAGGTTGTCCTCGCTGGAATCCGAAGGGCTGGCGCCCGGCAACCTCGGCTGGTAGGCCTCCATGTGGTGCGAATCGCGGCTCGACTTCAGCAGCACCTTGCGCGGGTCCGCGTGCAGCACGCCGATCTCCGGATAATCCGCGCACACCTCCCGGGCCACATCGGCAAAGTCCGCGTGCATCTCCACGGCGGTGATCTGCAGCGCCTTCTCCTTCGCGCGGCCAAAGTCCGCCACCAACCGCGCCAGCGCGAACGTGTGCGCGCCAAAGCAGCAGATCCTGACGGGATGATCCGGTTGGCGGGTGCGCAGCAGCAGCGTGCGCTCCAGCGCCATGTTCATGGCGCGCCGTTCACCAGTCACGCCGGCCAGACGAAAACTCTCCTGCGCCACCTCGACCCAATCCTGCCGGCGGGCAAGGTGCGGCTCCGCCGCGGAACCCCGAAGTTTCGAGCGTCCGGCCGCAGTCGTCATCCGTCACGGTTCGCTTTGCGTTGAGGTGATTATCCCCTGGGCTGAGCGCCCTGCAACCCTCGATCCCGAGGGAGAAAATGGAGCCGCCAATCAGATTCGAACTGATGACCCCTTCCTTACCATGGAAGTGCTCTGCCGACTGAGCTATGGCGGCCCTCTTACCGGCAGCGCCCGCAGGCGCCCACCCCCGGGTCACGGGGTCCGCTCTTGTAGCCGCCCCGCCCCGCCCCCCCCCCCCACCAAAAACACCCAAGCCCACCGCGCACCCGCGGCGACCCCGAATGTGGGGGAGCAGG
>CAZVAQ010000161.1:5933-7750 GCA_964625145.1 uncultured Candidatus Sumerlaeota bacterium | reverse complement strand
CGCGTCGCTCTCCAGCAATGCCTCGCCCTCCGCCTGCGGCTCGTCGCCGGGCAGGTCCAGGTCCCCGCTGTCCGCCGAGACAAAGCGCTTCTCCTCGAACTCGCCGAGGTTCGACAGCACAAAGTCGTCGATCGGCTCGTGCGTGTAGAGCACCTCGATGCCGCGGGCCTTGAAGGCCTCCAGGTACGGCCCCGCCTCGATCGCCTCGCGTGAGGGACCGTTGATGTAGTAGATCTCCTTCTGTCCGTCCTTCATGCGCCCGACGTACTCCGCCAAGGTCGTCGTCTTTCCGGCTTCCGTCGCGGACGATTCGAACCGCAGCAACTTCGCCAGATCCTTCCCGTGCACGAAGTCCTGCGTCACGCCTTCCTTCAGGAACGTACCGTAGACCTTGTAGAACTTGTCGAACTTCTCGGGGTCGGACTTCGCCTGCTCTTCCAGGAACTTGATGAACCGGCCCGAGATCACGTTCGACAGCTTGCGCACCAGCCGGTTGTCCTGCAGCATCTCGCGCGAGATGTTCAGCGGCAGGTCCTCGCTGTCGATCACGCCGCGCAGGAAGCGCATCCATTCCGGCAGCAATTCCTCCGGATGGCGCAGGATCAGCACCTTGCGGCAATACAGGTCCACCCCCGGCTTCACGCGGCCAAAGCCCAATCGCTCGATGTTGTCCGGCGGCACGAACAGCAGCGCATTGATCGCCAGCGGCGCATCGGCCGAGAAGTGCAGGCGATACGTCGGCTCGTCCACCGCGTTGGCCACGAAGCGGTAGAACTCCGTGTACTCCTCCTCGGTGATCTCCCCCTTCGGCCGCGTCCACAGCGCCTGCACCGTGTTCACCTTCTCCCCCTTCACATACACGGGGAAGGGCACGAAGCTGGAGAAGTGGCGGATGATCCCCTTGATGCGCGATTCGTTCGCAAACTCCGAGGCGTCGTCCTTCAGCTCGATCGTGATGGTCGTACCGCGGGAGAGACCCTCCTTGGGCGTCAGCGTGTACTCTCCGCTGCCGTCGGACTCCCACACCCACCCCTGCGAGTCCCCCTTCTCTGGGTCACTCTGATACGACCGGGTTTCCACTGTCACCTTCTTCGCCACCATGAAGGCACTGTAAAACCCGACCCCGAACTGCCCGATCAGATTCACATCCTTCCCCCCCGATTGAGCCAGCCGAGCCAGGAACTCCTTGGTCCCCGAGTGGGCGATCGTCCCCAGGTTGGTCACGATCTCCTCGCGCGTCATGCCGATGCCCGAGTCGGAGATCGAGAAGACCCTCGCCTGATCATCCAGCGCGATGCGCACCTCCAGCTCCCGGTCCCGCTCCGGCAAGTCCTCTCGAATCAAGGCCTCGTGGCGGAACTTTTCCAGCGCGTCGGCGGCATTGCTGATCAGCTCCCGCACGAAGATTTCCCGCTCGGTGTACAGCGAATGGATCACAATATCGAGCAGTTGGCGGATCTCCGCCTGGAACGCATGGCGCTCGCCCGGCACTGTCTCCGCCTGCGGCGTCGTAAACGTGGTCATCGGTCAACACTCCATTGAATAGGCATCAACATACCCCCGGCAGGCCCCAAGACGCTCCCCCCGCCCGGTCCGCCATTTTGCAAAGAGCGTTCCGCGCGGCCTTGAGTTCCCCCATACTGATTTCCCGTTGATTGAGGGAACGTAGGGCAGGCGTCCTCGCCTGCCAAGTCCGCCCGTCACGTCCCGGCCCTGCTCCCCATGGGTTTCGTAGGGCAGGCGTCCCCGCCTGCCAAGTCCGCCCGTCACGTCCCGGCCCTGCTCCCCATGGGTTTCGTAGGGCAGGCGTCCCCGCC
>CAZVAQ010000161.1:0-5833 GCA_964625145.1 uncultured Candidatus Sumerlaeota bacterium | reverse complement strand
CCCGTCACGTCCCGGCCCTGCTCCCCATGGGTTTCGTAGGGCAGGCGTCCCCGCCTGCCAAGTCCACCCGTCACGTCCCGAACTCGCGGACGGGGAAATGATTGGGAGTGATTGGGTGGTATTCATCAGGCGAGGACGCCAAGCCCCGTTCGGTTGACGAGGAACCAGGAACGCCCCCATTAGTTCAGCGCATAAAACTCAATCGCCGCGCCGACCAGGCAAATCACGATCGCGATACCCCACGCCGTCAGGCGCAACTGGTTGCGCGTCATGCCGAAACGCAGCTCCTCCTGGTCGGTCTCCTCGCTGATCGCGAACATGGTCCCGAGGAACAGAACCATGACCGCCACCACCACAAAGATCAGGAAGACTGCGAATCCCATCGTGAATCATCATCCAATCAGAGTCTCAAGCCCGACCCTCAACATCCATCATCCCCGGTTCATCAATCGTACGCACGCTCCAGCCGCGCGCCCGTGAAGTACGCCAGCAGGATCGTACGGTAGTCCTGTCCCTTGAAGGCACGCCCCAGCGCGCCCATCTGGCAAAGCCCCGCCCCGTGGCCCCAGCCCGCGCCGAGCAACGTCACCGAGGTGATCTCGCCCCGCGGACCGCGCACCACGTCGCGCAAGGCGAACGCGCTGCTGAACAGGAACTTCTTCGACAGCGCCGCGCGGATGTCGTACTCCTTGAGGTACCGCTTCACACACTGCTTGCCGGATTTGTCCAGGTACACCACATCGAGGATCTCGATGCGCCCGCTGCGGCCGCGCTTGCGCGGCCGCAGTTCCAGCACCGCGTCGAGGTCTTCGATCCCGCCGCGCGTCGACAAGGACTCCACCAACTCCGCGTGAGTCCGCGGCACGCGCCAGCGGAAGTACTCGCCGTGTTCGTCCACGCGCCCCAGATACCGCGTCAGCGCATCCTGCGGAATCACGTTCGGCCCGGCGTACGCATCGGTGTCCTTCAGCCAATCGCCCTCGAGATACTCATCGATGTTCGATTCCGTCACGGGAAAGAACTTCTCGATGAACGAACCCCTCGGCGCGTCGATGACGGCATCCAGACATTCGATGGGCGCCTTCCACACGGAGAGCGCGTCCTCGCTGATGCCTCCGGTGTTCTTGCTGTAGCGCGCGTCGCAGAAATAGCCCGACGGCGTGATCAGCACCTCGCCGCGACAGGCCTGGATGGCATCGCGGGCCTGCTGCGACCACCCGCCCGTGCCCTGATAGCGCTGGCAACAATCGTCGTTGCACCAGATGAAAGGCTGGTCCGGGTGCGGAGGCTTTGGTTGTCCCAACAGCCAACTGCGCGCGGCCGTGGCCTGCGCCTTCATGAACTCCGGCGGGCACTCGCCGCTCATCTCGCCCGTGATCACGCCGGTCAGATACTCCTCCAGCGGCAACTCATTGATGAGCATCACGTGGTTGCCCTGCGCGCGGAACTCCAGCACGCCCGTCAGCGTCTGGTCGATGCGCTTGGCCCAATGGAACCCGCGCCCGGCCACCACTCCGCGCACCAGCACGCCATCGCCAGGCCCCGGCACCGCGGGCCCGCCCTTGTGGACAAGGCGCACCTCCGGCGTGGAGCCCAGCTCCGCGTTGTTTTCGCGCGAGACAATGCGCAGCTTTCCATCCAGTGCTTCCAGCCGCACTGGCATCGGCCGTTCCGGCTTGGCCACCACGCCCTTCAGCCAACCCGAATGGAACTCATACGCGCCCACCGCCGGCAACTCGATGTCGACAAACGGCAGCGCATCCTCGGTCAGAATCACCCCGATCCGAACATGGGGTTCCGTGCCGAGATGAAACTCACCAGCCTTGATGGGAAAAGGAGCGGACATGGGGAGGAAGGATGAAGGAGGAAGGATGAAGGATGAAGGGGCGCACAGCCCGAGACTTCACCCTAACGTCTCAAACCATATGACCCGCCTGATCGCCGGGGTCTATCCCGAAATCAACCGACCCCGGCGCCAACTCCAAACTTCAACCCCAGCCTCCATCCCACCCCCTCTTTATCCTCTATCCCTAAACCTTCCCTTCAGCCTTCATCCTTCACCCCTCATCCTTCATCCTTCATCCTTCCGCCTTTACCCTTCATCCATCATCCTTCGCTTTCCCACACCTCCGTCTCAATGCGCCCGACGAAGCGGAACGTCTGCTTTGCTGCGTCCACGATGGCGTCGGCTTCCTCGTTGGTCAATGGCTGCGCGGCCATGCGCTCCTTGAACTGCCCCCACAGGGCCCGCTGCTGGTCGCCGTACGGATCCAGGTACGCCGTGCCGTCGAGACCCTCAAGCGCGTAGGCACGCCGCACGCCCTTCGCCAGGAACCGCGCGCCATTCGTGCTCCCCTCGAACACATAGTGGATGCCGAGCAGCGCGACCGGGCTGGCCTGGGCCGTCTTGCCGATCCACTCGACCATCTCGCTGGAGGAAGGAACCACGCGCGGCGCCTGCGGATCGCGGCCGAAGAACACCAGGTCCTTCACCAAATGCTCTTCCTTGAACTGATAATCGTCGACGACCGCCGCCACCGCCGGATGGGCCGCACGCGCCGCACGCAGCGCATTCTCCAGCGCGCGGTGCACCACGAGGCGCTGCTCCAGATTGTGCACATACTTCTCCTTCGCCAGCGTTCCCTTCCCCATCTCGTGCTCCAGCGGGGAATTCTCCGCCTCATCGTGCATCGGGCGCGTTTCCTCGCGCAGCCGCGTCATGATGGTGGTCACCTCGGTTGTCTCCATGTCTTCAGCCTCTCTTGCAGGATGTTTGTTCAATCTTCACGACACGCGGCCCGCGGGTACAGGGCCGCTTCCGCTTGTTCCAAGGGGCACCGCGCGCTGCCTGCCGCGCAGCGCGAACGCCAACAGCGCAACCAGGCCAATCACGCCGCACACAATCTCCATCCATCCGGTCAATTGGTACGCGGCCGCGTGGCTCTTCGCGCTCAAGCGTCCCAGGATGGCAAAGCCCGCCAGCATCGCCAGCGATCCCATCATGTTGAACACCGACATCACCGTCGCGCGATGCGCACCGCCGGACAAATCGCCAACCAGCGTCATGTTCGGAACGAACTGAAACGAGGTCAACGCACCCGCCAACCCCATCAGCACCGTGAACGACGTCACCGAATCGGCGGATCCAAGCAGGATCAGCACCACGCCGTACAGGATCGACGCGACGATCACCGTCGGCCGGCTCCCCCAGACAGCCACAAGCCGCCCAGCCAACGGGTTAGCCACGATGAAGGCCACATTGTAGATCGCCAGCACCACGGCGATGCCCTTCACGCCAAGGCCACCCATCGCCTTCTCCCCCAGCACGATCGACGTCAGCAGAGCGATGGCCGCGAAGCTGAACTTGTCCACCATGCCAAACAGCATCGGCATCCACGTGCGCGGCAGATTCTGCACGATGACGACCAACTCGCTCCACCGCGGCGCCAGGCGGATGATCTCCTCCCGCTGGCTCCATTCCATCGCCAAGTAGCCCGCACCCGCCAACTGCAACGCCCCCAGCACGCCGAACAACCAACCAAGGTGATAATCCCCCAGCCACACCGCCAGCAGAGGCCCCAGCAGATACCCAAGCGGCACGCCCATCATGATGACACCCATCGACCGGCTGCGAGTTTCCACCGTCGACAGGTCCACGCCCCGCGTCATCAGCAGCGTGATCGCCACCGTCCCCAAGGCACTGTCCACAAAGCGCATCACCAGCAAGGAGTTGTAAGTGGGCATGAACGGCAGCGCCGCCGTCGTCACGCCCCCCAACGCCAATGCCGCCACGATCAGCGGCACCCGGCGCCCGAGGCGATCCGACAACAACCCGACCAGCAGCCCCATCAGGATGCTGGCCAGCGTCCCCACCTGGAAGAAGACCGACGTCGACTCAATGCTCAGCCCAAAGCGCTCTCGCACCAGGTCGTTCAGCGTCGTCGTCAGCACCTGCAGCGACGCGAACATGATCGTCAACAGACCCGCGGCAACAAACACGCGCCTGTCGATCCTGCCCTGTGATGCCGAGTTGGTCATATTCTCAATCAGCTCTCAAGAATCCCGCATTCATCCACAACCCCGCCCATGCCTTTCACTCTTCACCCTTCACCCTTCACCAGATGCTCCACGTATCCGTCGCCGCGGGGGGCGGCAACACTTCGCGCAGGATCAACTCCAGCTTCGGCGCCTCCTGCGAGGTGCCGAAGTTCGGATTCGACACGCCCTCGCTCATGATCAGGTCCGGGACAATGCTGGCTGGCGGCGGAGTTCCTCCGAACGTCAGATCATAGGTCGACGAGATGTACCACGTGCTCATCGCCCCGGCAACGTCCTCGCGCAACTTCTCCTGAATTGTCGGGTTGGTCGTGTCCAACTCGAAGACAATCGGGAACGCATCCGTCATCTCGCCCGGCGTATAGCCAATGGGCACACCCACGGCCCACGGCGTGTAGCCGCCCGGAGCCTCCACGGGGTCGTAGGGAACAACGTTCTCCTCGACATGCTCATCGGTTCTCAGGTCCCGGGGAAACGGATCGCGCGGCAACTTTTCAAACGGCGTCCCACCGATGAACGCTTCGGTCCCCGACCAGTCCGTCTCATTGTAGTCCGGGCCGAATCCCACCGCGAACAGTTCCACCTGCTCCGGATAGCCGAGCTCGTTCACCGTTCCCAGCTCGAATGCCGAATCCTTGATGTTCCACACGGTCATCTTCGCGCCGACAATCTCATAGTCCTTCCCTTCAAGCTCCTCCGGGAACTGCAGTCCAAACTTGTAGATGTTCATCCCGTCGCGCAGGTTGAACTGGAAGTCCGGCTGAAGAGACAGGAACGTCGAGCCGTTCTGCCGCGAACCCGGCATGCCGTTGAAGGGATAATACCAACGGTCGTTCAACAACGTCGCCTGCACCGGGTAGACCGGCTCCAGCTCCAGCACCAGCGACGGCGCCTCCTGCCTGGTCCCGTGGGCAGGATTGTCCAAGCCCGCGCGCTGGATCACCTCCGGATTGGGGCGCGACGGCTGACCCGCGCCACCCGTGCGGCGGAACGTCGCCGAGAAGACCCACGAGCTCAGCCCCGACTCCAGGTCCGCCAGCAACTCCGCCTGCACCGTCGGGTCGTTCACATCCAGATGGAAATCCACCGGGAACGCATCGGTCATCTCACCGGGCGTGTACCCGACCGGTTGCCCCAGCGCCCACGGCGTGTAGCCATCCGGGGCGTCCACGGGATCATAAACGATGACATTCTCCTCCACGCGCTCGGCGCTCCGCAAATCCACCGGATAGGGATCGCGCTGCGCGTAGACCGCATTGGTGGAGCCGACATAGGGATCCGCCATGGTCCATGTCGCCTCGTCGTAGGTCGGCCCAAACCGCGCGGCAAACAGCTCAATGCGCTCTGGCTGGCCATAGCTGTTCAGCTCGTCAAAGGTCCACGCCGCCGTCTTCGGCTCCCAATAGCGCACGCGGGCGGACTTCACACGGAAGGCCTTGCCCTCCAGCGACTCGGGCACCTCCACCGCAAACTTCACGATGAACATGCCGTCACGATTGTTGAACTCGAACTCCGGCGTGTCGTGCACGTACAGCGCGCCCTTCTCCCGGGTCAGCGGAGTGAAATTGAAGGGATACTGGTAGCGGTCCTCCAGCAGCGTTCCCTCCACCACCTGCGCTCCCGCGATACCCGTCATGCAAAGTCCGCTCACCAGGGCCAACAAGCCAACAATCCGCATCACGACACTCCTTGGAAAATTAACACCACACCAACCACCCCATACCCTTCATCCTCCCCCCTTCATCCTTCATCCTCCCCCCTCCCCCCTTCATCCCTC
>CAZVAQ010000160.1:2816-7833 GCA_964625145.1 uncultured Candidatus Sumerlaeota bacterium | reverse complement strand
GACCCTGCCGGACCAACTCCATCACGATGAAGGAGGGCGTGGACGCCCCTCCCCCGCCACACACAATCGGCTGGGGAACGACAAGGGTGCCAACTTTCTGCAGGGCCCGCAATCCGTGGGCCTCGCATTCGAAGAGGCCGGGCAGGTCTGCCGCGTTCATCTTGACAAAAAACTCGCGCCCATCCCGTAGACGGATCTCCCGCGCGTCATTGATGCACCCCCCCGCCGCCGGATGATCGGATGCGATGGGGGATTCCGAACCCGTGGCGCTGCCAATGGCCTGCGCGATGGCGGCTCGAGTCTGGGGATTCATGGTGCGTCCCGTGTCAGCATGTCGAGGAGTCCATCGCTGGCGCCCTCCACGAGGTCCAGCACGCGGTCGAAACCCTCCGGTCCTCCATAGTACGGATCCGGTACTTCCTTGAAGGGCGGGTTGGCGTGAAAATCAAGGAAGAGATATATTTTGTCCCGGTACTTTTGATCTTTGTCCAATTGGTACAAATCACGAAGATTTGCCCGATCCATGGCGATGATCATGTCATACGCCTCGAGATCGCGTGGCTTGACCTGGCGCGCTTGTCCCTCGATGCGATAGCCCCGTCGCCGGCCCGTTTCGGACATGCGCGAATCCGGCGGCTCGCCGGCGTGATAACCAATCGTCCCCGCCGAATCGATCTCGATGCGGCCATCAAGGCCACGCTGGCGGGCCTTGGCCCGAAAGACGCATTCGGCCGCCGGTGATCGGCAGATGTTGCCCATGCAAACAAACAGGACACGAACAGTTGCCATGGTGCTTCCCCCTCCGCCAGACTCTTCCCCGAAAACGGGTGGGTGGTCAAGACACGGACAGGAGGCGCGGACTGCATTTTGGGATCTGGCTGCCCATGTCATCGGACAACCGCACCCCCA
This sequence comes from uncultured Candidatus Sumerlaeota bacterium, assembly GCA_964625145.1. Taxonomy (GTDB): domain Bacteria; phylum Sumerlaeota; class Sumerlaeia; order SLMS01; family JAHLLQ01; genus CAYTRP01. The sequence continues at coordinate 6,924 of CAZVAQ010000160.1, read as the reverse complement.
ATTACATCCCAAAGCGAGAGGTTTCGATGCAACGCCTGACCATTCCCATGCTCTCCATCCTGCTGGCCGTGCTGCTCTGCGGCTGCGGCGGACTGCGGACCACCACGACCGAAAAGACCGCACTGGAACGTGCCCTGATGTGGCAGAGCCTCGATCCGGCATTGTCGGCCATCGACCCGGGTGCGGGTCGCAATCGCACGTTTACCATGGTGACGGATGAAGTCGACACCGAGTACCAGAAGACCATCGTCTCCCGCGCGCGTCAGGAGCTGCTCCTCCGCGGCTACCGCGTCGCCACGGATCCCGAGGCCGCCGACGTGGTCGTGCATCTACGTGCCGACTATGCCGGACTCGATGACTCCAGTTTCCTGCTCGGTTTGCCGTCCATTCCGATTGTCACGCCTGCCGGAGGACTGGAGACGCCCGAGTTGGCCCTGTTCAAGCGCGACAGCCAGCGGGCACGCAACCGCTTGTCGCTCTACGCCATCGACCGCGAAACGGGCGAGCTGCTGTTTGAGGACACCGCCCAAGGCCTCCAGACTTTCTTCACCCGGTGGCGCGTCCTGTTCTTGATCGGGTTCCGGACGACGAATCTGGAGGAGCCCTTCTGACGGGGCTGAAGGCTGTTCGAGGGGTTTGTGCTTGACTGCGTATCAGCGTATCATGATATGCGGAAGTGATTGTTCGCCATCATCCGACAAGGCCGTCATGACACCAATCTCCAACCCCTCCAACTTCCTCTCCGCCCTGCAGGACCGGGTCGTTCTGGCCGACGGGGCCATGGGCACCATGATCTACTCCAAGGGCGTGTTCATCAACACGTGCTTCGAGAGCCTGAACCTGACACGCGGCCATTTGGTGAAGTCGATTCACTTGGAGTACATCCAGGCCGGCGCGGAAGTCTTGGAGACAAACACATTTGGCGCCCACCAGCTAAAGCTGGCGCGCCATGGCCTTGGGGACAAGGTCCGGGAGATCAATCTGGCCGCTGTGCAGCTCGCCCGGGAGGCGGCACAGGGGAAATGCTGGATCGCCGGTACTGTCGGCCCCTTGGGAGAAGAGGCGGAAGGCTCCATTGCAGAAGACTCTGCAAGAAAGCTTTATGCTGAACAAATTGAGGCGCTGGTTGAAGGCGGGGTTGATCTGCTGCTGCTGGAGACGTTCTCGCACCTTCCTACCCTGAGCCTGGCTGTCAAGACCGCCAAGGCTATAGCGCCGGACATTGCCGTCGTTGCTTTGGTCCACATGGCGGACCCGAACGGTACCCGGTTTGGCGACAGCCCCGAGGCCATCGGCAGGGCCTTCGATGCCCTGCCGGCGGACGTGGTCGGGCTCAATGACGGCCCGGGAGTGAACGCGCTGGTCAAGGCGCTGGAAACGATCCGGCCTCTCACCAGCAAGCCGCTGGCCCTTCTTCCCGGCACCGGCCAAGCGGTCCGGCATGACGACCAGACGTTGCATCTGGCCACGCCGGAGTACTTCATGGAGTTGCTGCGCCGTGGGATCCAGCACGGCGCCCGGTTGGTAGGCGGTTCCTGCGGGTCGAACCCCGAGCACATCCGCGCGATCAAGTCCTCGATCCGGATGTTGAACCCGGGCGAAGCCGCCACTGCGAGCTCCGCCATCGAAGTCCGCGAGAATGCCCCCCCCACAACCGTCAAGCGCCACACGGCGCAAACGCTTTCCCGGATGGCTGCCAAGCTGCGCGCTGGCGAGTTTGTCGTCTCGGTGGAGATCGATCCCCCCGTCGGTACCGATGCGACTTCGTCGCTGGAACGTGCGGCGGAATGCGCCGCGGCGGGAGTGGATTGCATCAACATAGCAGACGGCCCGCGAGCCAGCGCGCGCATGGGCCCGGTGGACATGGCGATGCTGCTTCGGCAACAAGTCCCCGGCATCGAGCCGATCGTGCACTTCTGCTGCCGCGACCGGAATATCCTGGGGATGCAGGCGGACCTGATTGGCGCCAACGCACTGGGCATTCACAACATCCTGATGATCACCGGTGATCCGCCGAAGTTGGGCGACTATCCCTTTGCGACGGCGGTGTACGATGTCGATGCGATTGGTGCGTTGTCCATCGGGCATCACCTGAACAACGGTGAGGACCTCGCCGGCAATCCGCTCAAGGGCGACGCCACGCGCATCCACCTCGGTTGCGGCGCCAATCCCGGTGCGATTGACCTGGACAACGAGATCGCGCGTCTTGCGAAGAAGATCGAAGCCGGCGCCGAATACATCATGACGCAGCCGGTCTATGAGTTTGAGTTGTTCAAGCGATTCCACGAGCGGGCCGGTGGATTCGGGGTGCCGATCCTGATCGGGATCCTGCCGCTGGCGAGCTATCGCAACGCCGAGTTCCTGCACAACGAAGTCCCCGGCATGCAGGTCCCCCTGGCAATTCGCGAGCGCATGAAGGCCTGCCCCGACCGCGACAGCGCCCGCGAGACGGGCATTGAAATCGCCCGCGAGGCGCTCACCGAGGCGATGCCCTACGTGCAGGGCGTCTACGTCATGCCGCCGTTCAACCGCGTGGATCTCGCCCTGTCGGTGATCGAAGTCGCGAAGGATCGAATCGCGGCGGACAAGGCGAAATCCGGGGCAGGATGATCCTACGGAGCAAGTGGCCCTTCGTACCAATTGGCGCCCCACAGCAGCCCAATGACCTGTCCGTCGCGTTCGCCAAACTCGATGGTCGCGGGGTCGGTGCCATTGGCCCATGGTGGTTGGAGGGCATCTTCTGGTGTGACAATGGGACGATAAAGATCATGGAGACGATTGCGGGCCCCTGTGATTTCCGGTCCGATGGAGAGGGGCTCCCCGACATCGGGAACAAACATGGGCACTCCGTCGAGTTCCGCAATGAGGACCTGGGCACCTGTCGTGTGATCGAGATAAGTACCGACTCGGTCGCTCCAGTCGCATGCATTGCAAGACGGCGGGCGAAACCATGCCAGCGGGTTCAGACTTCCAAGCTTAAAGCTACCCTCGCGGTCGCCCCATCGAAGCGTGGCTTCGTTGAGGATCTGCAGCAAACGCACCTCCCCTGCCTGATCCAGAAACACATCGGTTTCCGGATAGAGCACCATCAGAGAAGCGCTGGCTCGCGGGAAGAGGGCGAGCATGGAACGCGATCCGGTGACCCGTCCGTCCTGCACGAGTGACACGCGCGCGGGGTCGTCGAATCGCCGCTTTGCATGCCGGTCCCACATCTCCAACTCGAACAATTGCGACCAAGCCTTTCGCGAAAGCAGTCGCTCATCGCGCGAAGCAATGGCCGCAGCGAACTGCGCCAGCGACTCCGGCGATCCCTTCAATCCCGAGGCGCCCACGGGGGGCGTCCACCCCTCCCCTGCCGCCGGGGCTTTCACGCTCAGGCCATCGAGTTCCAAAGGGGCAAAGACGTGCTCCTGCGCGAGGGCATCGAATCCGGTCCCGTGCACATCCTGAAGGGCACGCGCGAGGGCGGCGTAGCCTTCGTTGCTATAGAGATGGAGCGCGCCGACAGGAACGATTGGGACAGCGGCCTCCGGTCTGGTGGGATCCATCCGCTTGTCGACGAACCCCGCGCGATGCTCGATGAGGTGGAGCCAGGTGATGATGTCCCCGCCAGGATGATGAACGCCGGGCGCCACGTCATCCAAGGCAAGCAAACCATCCTCGACCCCTTGCAGCACCAGAATCGCCGTGAGCACCTTCGTGATCGACCCGACCGGGAACGGTTCTTCTTGCGGCGAGCCGTTGTTGACTGGCGCCAGCAGGATCCGAGGCGGCGTCGTGCCTCCGACCATGACCCACATGGGCCCCGTCGGCTGCTGCGGGGCGCTCCGCTCCAACCATCTGCTGAAGGATTGCATCTCTGACTCACCGACGCCCCGCCCCCCGCAACCGGCAAGCACGAGCAAGGCGCCCAATGTCAGAAGCACTGCGGCGGCAACACGAGTGATCGGCATGAAAAAAGAGGCGCCCTCCGGCGAGACTTTGCCCTTGCTCACCCGCCGGGGCACGGATACGCAATCCCCGTCTTGTGGGCGTTTAGCTCAGCTGGTTAGAGCGCCGGTCTCACATACCGGAGGTCAGTGGTTCGAGTCCACTATCGCCCACCATC
>CAZVAQ010000160.1:0-2716 GCA_964625145.1 uncultured Candidatus Sumerlaeota bacterium | reverse complement strand
GCGGCGGTCGCCGACGCGTTCGAAGCGCAGGTCCTCGATGTCCTCACCGATGACGACCGGCTCGGACTTGGAATTGTTGGCGTCGGTGTTCATGAAGCATTGACCATCGCCATCCAGCCAGATGCGCACTTGCACGGGCGGAATGGGGTCGGGTGGGCTGTCCATTTGCGTGTTGCGGGCGGGGTTGGTAAAGGTGATGCCGTCGCCACCGGTGTCGATGGTCAATCCGCGAGTGGTGCCGGACAGCAGTTCCCGCCGGATGTGGTCCACTGTGCGGTAGGCGTTCAGCTCGGAGGGAATGAGGTCGAGCGAGTTGCGGCTCATGCGCGCGATTTCAATGGTCAGGAAGGAGACGAAGATGCCCACGGCCGCGAAGACAGAGACGGCGATCATCATCTCAATGACGGAGAGTGCAGTGCGTTTCCTGCCACGTCTTGCGACTAGCATTGGCGAATCTCCAATTCCTCTCAGGGAGCAAGCAGGGTCGTGAGGACGACTTCGCGATTGAAGACCCGATCGTCGTCGTCCCCCGCCTGAAAGCTGGTGCCGGGGTTGATGATGCCAGCGCGGTTCCAGCGGACACTGACTTCGGCCAGAAGCATGGAGAGGTCTATGGGGATCGGGCTACCTGGCAAGCCGACTTCGCGGATGTACTGTCCATCGTCATCGATGTACCGTCCGTCGGTGTCGGGAGCATAGAAGCGGATCTCTGCAACGCCCAGGATGTCGTCGCTGGTGCGTGTCGTACCCCGGTCATCGATCACGATATTGTCGATTTCCTGATACTGGAGCCGGAAGAACATCTCCCGCCGTATTTGGTCAATGATGTCCGCCGCTTGGCGGGTGGCGCCGTTTTCCTCGCGTATCGATTGCTGGAAGTAGATCCCAGCCTGGATGGAGGCGAGGATGGAGAGGCCCACAAGCGTCACGATTATCACCGTCACCATGACCTCAACGAGTGTGAGGCCATGGCGACGGCTGATCCGATTCGGGCTAAGTGTGCTCATTGCCGACTTCCCGCTCCCGCTCATCCGTCAACCCGCGCAATGGCGGTGATATCCCACAGCGAACGACGCACTCGGGATTGATTCAGGGCCAGCCAGCTTCCATCCGCCATGCGATAGTTAAAGTAGATGCTGGGCGTGCCCTTGCCGCCATATTGTGCGGTGCCGTCTCCGGAGATCTCCCAGAACCCCTCATCGGCGTGAACTGATCCGTAAAACGTGCGATTGCCTGCGTTGGTGATCCTGCCCCATGAGTGTAGGAGGCCATTGTGGGAGATTGTCAGTTGGTTGATTTCGCCGTTGGGGAGCCCAGTCTGGTCCGGCTTCGTTCCGTCCGGTGCCAACACATACGTCTTCGATGGATCCAAGGGGTCCTTGATGTCAGCCCAAGCGGCGGCCTTCCCCTGCCCCGCCATGTCCAGGTGCGCGGCCGCCAGAATGATTCCGCGCGTATGGGTGCCCTTGCCAGCTTCCTTGATCGTGGCCATGACAACCTTGTCGGGTTCCTTGGTGGGGTCCCGAGGGTAGTGGGTGCTGTCAATTTCCGGATAGCCATCGGCATGCATCTTCACATTGCCCGCATTATCAACGGGGACCGAGTCGATGAAAGTCACCAGCTCCTCGAACTTCCAATAGTCGGGATCCGCGGGATCGACATCAAACCACTGGTTGAATGACTTGCCAATGTAGCGCGGTTCTTTCCCGTCCGCCGAAGGATAGGCCGGATTCATCCCATAGATGGTGCCATCGGGCCCGGTGAAGTAGTAGCTCTCCGGCATGAATTCCAGGACGAATTCCTTCCACGACTGGTAGTCCTTGGGGACGATTGTGAACTCCTCATTTTGGAGCATGTTCTGGCGATCTTGATATTTCTTGTGAAGCTTCTTCGCGTAATCCGGGTGAAGTGGCACCTTGTAGGCAGTAGATCCCTCCGCCGGCGCGGTATCTGTGAATGGGTCGTTCTTGTTGCTTGTGTTGCCGTTCAGGAACCGCCCTGCGGAATCCTTGAAAAAAACCGGGACCCGCTCATTGCTTGGCCCGGGAGCCGATGTGATCCGGTGCGCAAACCACGGATCGTAGTAATCGCTACCGGACTTCTTCGGAATACCATCTTCAGGGTAGAAAGGATAGTGACTATCCCACGAGGATTGCAGAATGTGATCGCCGTAGGTGAGGATCTCCCCCCAGCGAATATTCGTGTTCGACGTAAACGTCACGCCGTTTTGCGACATCAGCGCCGCGTTCGCGCCGACGTCGGGGATGATGTTTTCGACCAAGTAGGCTTCCACCGTGGTGCGGATGCCTGATCGGGAGATGCCGGTGGCCACCACCTTGGTGGTGATGGGGCCTGCTATGCGGCGGTCGTCCAGCACGGCGGCCAGATCCGCACCCATGCGCTGCATTTCCGCATCGCTGAATGGCCCAAAGGCAGTGGGGAGAGAACCATCAGGCGGCATAAGATCGGCCGGGTGGAGCAGCACCAGCGACTCCAGCCGCGCAAACGTCGCTCCGTCTTCAACAGCATTACGGATATCGCGGCCGAAGCGGAAGCCCACATGTTCGATCTCGCCTGGCAGGTCGTCCCCAAACGAGGTCAGATCGATGACCATCGAAGGGATCTTGCTGCGGATGCTGACGTCCTTTGGATCCTCCCGATTAATTGAGTCCATCGGTCGCGGACCTGGATAGAAAAACGTGAAGCGAAGGGGGAC
>CAZVAQ010000159.1:0-7870 GCA_964625145.1 uncultured Candidatus Sumerlaeota bacterium | reverse complement strand
ATGAGCACAGAATCACGCGGCGAGGATCAAAGGGCGTTGGTCGGAGGTCTCAATTCATCCTTCATCCTTCATCATTAATCATAGAAGTTCATCTGCCCCTGGCCGCCACCGCCCATCATGGGCATCATCCCGCCTTGGGCCGCTTCCTGGATGCCGGCGATGGCCATCTGGAGTTGGTCCGGCGGAACGGGGATCTGCACGCTGATGCCGGTGCCGTTCTGGCTGAAGCGCAGGTCCTTCAGGCGATCGATCTGTGCGTTCGCCTCCGGATCCTGGCCCACCTGCATCTTGGCCATCATGGCCGCGCCCGGGATCATCTGGTTCAACGCGGTGGAAGCGCGGCCCGCTGCTTCGGCGTTGCCAAAATTCAGCGCCAGGCCCAGCATGGCGTCTGCCCCTTGGCCACCCAGCGTGAGCACAGCGCCTTCCAGCGCGGCTGCTTCGGCAATCAACGCCGGACCGCCGGGGATCATGGCCGCTTCAGCCGGCGGGTTCTGGCTCATCTCAGCAAGCATCTTCTTCGCTTCCGCCGGAAGCTGGAAGCCGATGAACACCGGCGCCGAGCCGTGCTGGTTCACCATCGAGGCCAGCTTGCCATCGCGAGCAGAAGGCGTGGATGCCGCATAGGACGCGACAAGGTCGCCCATCGCGCCTTCCGACGGAGCCATCAGCAGAGTGCTGGCATTGGGCATGGTCAAGACGGTGTCTGTATCCTCGGGGGCCTTGAAAATCTTCGTGCCGGCCATGGTGGAACCCTCGGTCCAACCTTCTGCCGAGGTCAGCCGCTGGTGCAGCGCCTGCGCGTCGAAGTCACCAGTGGCGACCATGAACGCCTGCGGCGTGTCTCCCTGCATGGATTCCATCAGGACGCCCATCTCGTAAACCTTCACGGTACCGGGAAAGTTCTTCATGACGCTGGCCACGGCGGGTGTGTCCTCGGCGGCCTTCTCGAAGAAGATGTTTTGATACACGGGGCTCAGGGCGCTGAGCTCGTTGACGATGGGCGCCAAGGCGGGCGTGGCCCCCAGGCTCTCCATGTCCACCCGGATCAGCACGTCGGCTGCGCGGGGGATGCCGGAGAAGGGTTCCTGGGCCTGCACAGTCGTAGAGCTAGTCGCCACAATCATTGCACCGGCCGCCAACGCGGTCACGGCAAGGGTTCGGCACGACTTCATGGGAAAATGCTCCTGGGAGAATGACTCGCAGCCCGTCGGAATCATCCGCCCGTTCTGCAACCATTCACCCTGAACCCGACGCGGCGCTCTCGGGCAATCGGAATAGTCTACCCCGCGACGGGCCAAAAGAGGAAAAGACGGGGGAGGGGTGTAAGTCTCACCCCGGCTTCATCAGCAGCACACCCAGCAAGACCCCGATGGCCAGCATTAGCACCATGATCACGACAATGAGGATGATCATCTTGCCGGTCAACATGGGCACCGGGTTGCTGGGTCCGGAGCCGGAGGCCCGCGACGCCGGCGTGGTGGACACGGGGGCCGGAGGCGTCTGGACCGGAGTGGCGGGCGCGGCAGGTGGCGGCACCACGACCCGGGGCTGCGTGGCCTCCGGGATCTCCGAAGGGTTCCGCAGGAACCGCTCCAGCGCCATGGCGACTTCTCCAGCCGTCGAAAACCGATTTTCCGGATGCTTTTCGAGCATCCGGTTCAGGATCGCGTCCAGCCCCACCGGGATCGAAGGCTCCAACGTGCGGGCACTCTCGTGCTGCTTCTGCACGATCGCCCGCATCGTCTTCAGGTCATCCGCCCCCAGGAAGGGATGCTTGCATGTCAGCATCTCGTACAACACCGTGCCGAGGGAGAAGATGTCCGAACGCCCGTCGGGCTTGGTCCGGAACTGGTCGCTGATCTGCTCCGGAGCCATGTAGGCCGGAGTGCCCACCGCAAAGCCGATGGCCGTCAGCGTCTCGTCCTTGCGCCCCTTGGCGAGTCCGAAATCCGTCAGCACGACACGACCCGTCGCGCGTTCGATCAGGATGTTGCCCGGCTTGATGTCGCGATGCAGGATCCCCTTGGCGTGCGTGTGATCCAGCGCCTCGGCCACCACCTTGATGATGCGGGCGGCCTCGACGGGATCCCATCGCTTGCCGCGGCGGCGCTCGCTCTCCAGGTCGTATCCATCGATGTACTCCAGCGCCAGGTATTGGATCGGCGGCTCGTCGCTGAACTCATACAGCATCGCGATGTGCGGATGGCGAATCTGCGCGAATGTCTTCGCCTCGCGCTCGAATCGCTTCATGCTGTTCTCGCGCGTGGCGCGGTCGGGCGAGAGCGTCTTCAGCGCGACCTTGCGGTCGATGCGGATGTCGCGCGCCAGATAGACCACGCCCATGCCGCCGCGGCCAATCTCGCCCAGCAGCTCGTAATTGTGCTTTCGAAACATTTCCGCCAGGCGTTCCCGCCCGGCGGACTTCGGCTCGCTCATCTGGATCTTGCTGGTTTGTGTCGGCTCCATGGACTTCGGCGGGGGCAGCCCTGCCGGTCTGATAGGCGCGACCGGGGGCCGGGGGAAATGGGGGTAGCCTCACCCTTGGTTGCCGACTGTCCGCAAAATACCAGCCGAGTCGAGAGGAAAAGCCCCCTCGACCCGTTTGTATTGCCAAAGATTGAAGTAAGACAATCGGGAGACTGCCCCGGCGCGTCACATGAACTGGGTGTGCTCGCGGGAGCTTTCTTCCTCGTCCACACCCACGGCCGCCATCCCCTGCCGGGAAATGTGCGTACCGAAGATGGAATCGTCGTTCAGGACATAGCGGGCCACGACGGCAAGGCAACTGCTGGCAAGCCCCGTGGACTCCGGCTTCAGCCATTCCGGATGAGTCACGTTGTCGAAGTAGCCAACCCCGGCCAACTCTCCGCTCGAGTTGTAGAACCCGGCCACCAGCACCGACCGCAGGTCCGCGCGGAACAAGTCGCCCGAAGGCATGGTCGCCACCACCGGCGAGCCGCCGACATGCGGCAGGTGCAGGGCCCGTAGGCCGGGACGAATCTGCTCGAACAGCGAGACGAATTGCCGCGGAATGCCGGTGGACCAGGCTTCGAGCCCCCGGCCCGTCACCGATTCCAGGAACCAACGGCCGTTGCGCAGCAGGACCAACGCCCCGTTCTCCGCCTCCATTGCCGTGGTCAGGAACTTCACCGCCGACTGCAGCGTGCTCTTCAGGTCCGTGCCTGTGTGGAAGATTTCATGAAAGCGATTCGTCGCCACCAGGATCCGCGCCTGCTCTTCGATGTCGCGCAGGCGATCGATGGCCACGTCCAATTGTGAAGCGCCGTTGCGAATCGAATCCCGCGCGCCATTGGCGTGCTCGGAAACCGCCATCAAGCCGTCGCGCACATGGGACAACGTGCGCGAGACCGACGCGATCTTCTGCACTTCGGTCTTCATGAACGGTTCGCTGAGCTTCGGGCTCAGGTAGGCCTGGGTGCCGATGGCCATCGGATCCAGCTGCGTGACGTACAGCAACTCGGTGTTCCCGATGTGGATGCGATCCTTGTGAGCCATCCGAACTTCGGTGATCTTCTCGCCATTCTTGCGCAGGCCGTTGCGGCTACCCAGATCGGTCACGACAACATGCCGGTCCTCGACGGACAGCCGCGCATGGTACGACGAAATCCAAGGGTCCTTCAGGTTGATGTCATTGTTCTCCGCCCGCCCGAGCCGATACGTCTGCCCGGCGGTCAGTTCGACACTGTAGGCCCAGTTCGAATCGGTACTAATCACAAGATAGTGAGGCATAATCTCGGCTCCACAGGGGGGTCATATGGGCTTCTTCAGGCCCGGTCTCTAATACAAGCTTCCACTTTACGTGCAGGAAACCCGCCAACAGGGCGCGAAATGTCCAATTTTGAGTAATTGGGTCGTCGCCGCCCCACGAGACCCTGATCCCAAAAGGCCATCCGGGAAGGCGAAACTCTCTACAAGTCGATGTATATCAGATCTTTACAAGTCGAAAGCCGAGGTCGCGGATAAGTTCCCCGGCCCGTTGTCTTCCCTGTCGAAGGACCAAGATTCCCCACCCTCCCAAGGCAACCGGGCCGCGCTGGAAGACCTGCTTTGTCTCAAAAAGAGATTGGAGGCCGTCGATTAGAGACCCGGCCGGTCACTTGACCAAGGGAATCATCGCCGGGTGGAGCGGCCCGTTGGTGGTCAACATCTCCCCGGCGAAGAGGTCGAACTCACCCCCGTCGAGCGCCGTCACCCGCCCCCCGGCTTCGCGCACCAGCAGCACCCCCGCCGCCATGTCCCACGGCTTCAGGTTGGCCTCGTAGAAGACATCGATGTGCCCCGCCGCAACGAGCGAGAAATCCAGCGCTGCCGACCCAAGCCGAAGGAGCCCCTGCGCATGAGCCAGCGCCCGCTCCACCCGCTCCATCAGCCAAGGCAGGATCTCCCGCCGATTGTACGGAAACCCGGTCACGATCATGGCATCGCCAAGTTGATCGACAGAAGACACGCGGATCGGCTCGCCGTTGCGGGTGGCTCCGTGGCCCCGCGCCGCCAGGTACATCTCCCCCATCGCCGGCGCGAAGACGCCCCCCGCGATGATCTCCCCCCGATGGAGGAGGGCGATGCTCACGCTGTACAGCGGCAGCCCATGGGCAAAGTTGGTGGTGCCGTCGAGCGGATCCACAACCCACAGGAACTCCGACTCGGCGTTGCCGGTGCGGCCGCCTTCCTCTGCCAAGATCGCATGGTCTGGAAATTGTCGGCGGATTTCGCCGACGATGACTTCCTCCGAAGCCGTGTCGGCCGCCGTCACCAGATCCAGTGCGCCCTTCTTCTCATAGCCGGACAAGCGTCGGAAATGCCGCAGCGTCACCTCCCCGGCTTGCCGCGCCATGGATTCAATGGCAGGCAGAAAGGATGCACCCTCGGGTGTGTCGGAAGCAGTCATGGTCCTGGTTTCTGGAACGGGATGAATGAGGCGAACAGTCGTGCCTCTAGGCCTGCTCGACCGGCTCGGTCTGGCAAGGCTCGTCGCCACAGATGGCGCAGCTCTCCGGCCCGGGACAGACGAAGCGATGCTGCTTCAATCCCTCGCGGAAAGCCTTCGCGGGCTTGGCGTCGCTGAGAGCGTACTGCAGGAAAGCCAACAGGTGTGTGCGGGTTTCCTCGCTGACCAAGTGCTCGATCTTGCACGAATCGATCTCGCTCTGGTCCTTGGTGACCCCCAGCACGTCCTCGAAGAAATGCACGAAGCTGCTCTTGGCGAGCTGCACGCCATGGGCGATCTTCTCGCCCTCCTCGGTCAGGCCGAGGAAACGGTTGTGGTCTTCCGACACATAACCCTTGGACTTGAGCGTCTTGAGGCTGACCGAAGCGGATCCGGGCGTGATCTCCAGCTCGCGCGCCACGTCGGTGACGCGGGCGTAGCCTTGGCGGCGCAGCAACTCCTTGATGGCCATCAGATAGTGGGCCATCGAATGGGTCACTTCGTTGCCTTCAAACTCTTTCCAGACCTGCATGGGCTCAGCTCTTCGATTCAAATGGGGGGCGGGGCTCAAGTGGCGAAGGGAGGCAATGTCCCCACGCCACAAATGGGATAGGCCCGCCACGGCCGGTAATCAAGCGGCAATTTGGAGAAGGCAAGTAAAGTGCCCAAAAGCGGCTCTTGGGATCCGGGAATTGGCTTTCGGGCTTGGGTTTCGGGGTTGGTCATCCAAATCCGCCATTCCCGCCGACCCTTGGTTCCCAACCTCCCCATCCCCCTTGACTTGCCTGCCCAAGCAAGGCCACCCCTTTCGCGCGCGTCGGAGTGTGGCGCAGTTGGCTAGCGCACCTGCTTTGGGAGCAGGGGGTCGTCGGTTCGAGTCCGACCACTCCGACCATCAACATCCACAATCCAGTCCATTATTCCGCCAGCGGCCGCACTGCGCGCACGTCCGCCATCGTCGCCGCGGCCAGGCGGGTCACGCTGGCCCAATCCCGGTCGCGCAACAGCGCCGGCGCCACCATCCACGGCCCGCCGATGGAGTAGACCACTTCCTCCGCCAAATACGGCTTCACGTGGTGGCTCTCCAACAACCCCGTCGCGTGAAACTTCAAACCCGTGTGCAGGAACGGCGCCGCCATGGCCTTCATCGTGCGGATGCCGCCGATTGCCTCCACCGGGAAAAACTTCAGGATCTTCGCCCCCAACTCCAGCCCCGCCTCGATCTCCGTCGGGCTGCTGACCCCCGGAAAGAACGGCAACCCCGCCTCCCGCGCCGCCGTGAAGACCCGCGGATTCAGCCCTGGCGACACCCCGAAACAGGCCCCCGCATCCAGCGCCGCCTTTAGCCCATCCAACGAAATGACTGTCCCCGCCCCCGCCAGAAACTCCGGGAACCGCTCGCGCACAGCCTTCAAAGCCTTCGGTGCTGCAGGCGTGCGGAACGTAAACTCCGCCACCGGCATCCCCCCCGCAATCAACGCCTCCGCCATCGGAATGGCGTCTTCGGCGCGATCAATAATAACGACCGGAACAATCGGACAACGGGCGAGCACTTCGAGGGCATTCATGGCTGATCGGCTTCCTCATTGGGTTGGCTCCAGATCTCGCCACGCCGTCGCACGCGGGGCGATGGGATTTGAGGGGCGCCGCTGACGGAATAGAAAGTTTCAAATCGCCGATAGCATCCCGAGTTTCGCGCACTCACAAACAAGAGTCGCACTCCACCACCATGAACGAGCACGACCCGAACGGAGCATGGGCATCCGCGTGCCCTTGCTCCCCATGACGTGCAGCCCTGGGTCATAGCTGTTGGCCGCGCGGTCACTTGCCCCCCAAAATCCCTCCTTCCTCCTTGTCACTGCTTCAGGTTGGCGGGACGGTATGCACGAAACCATCCTTGGAGGCTCGTCATGACTCAGGCAACCGGCAGGATTTGCCGCGGGACGATATTGGCTTTGGCGGTGCTGGCCACGGGGTGCTCCACCTTTCGAGCCGGGCCGGGGCGGACGCAGAAATCCTTCGGCTACGAGGGGCTGGTCGGCGGCTATGTCACCGCCACGGAGGTGCGCTCCTACGACGGGGACATCCTCCAGGCAGACCTGTGGAGCGACACGCAGCAGTCCGGCGAGCTGCTCAACCTCGACATCTGGCCCATTGTGGGCATCGGCATCGGAGCCTTCGGCATCCGCGCCCATGTGGCGAGCCTCGGCGCCGGGTTGGGGTTTCTTTTCTACAATCCCCGTCCCACCGGTGGTGGCGGGACCGTGGAGGTGGAGGCACGGGTGGAGATGTAAGCCGCCTGTTGATAACTTGAAGGGCGGGTTCGGTTTTGTGCGGTTCGGGCTTGATTCGGGCACTCTGGTCGTGATGCCTGCCCGCGGTCTTTCGCATGCTGATTCGGCACGGCGGGGGACCGTGGTGGCAGTTGGCATTTCCGGGAGCCGGCAAATCGTGGATCCAAATCCGTGTCTGACTTGTGGCGCATGCTGTGCGTTCTTCCGGGCTTCCTTCTATTGGGCGGAAGGAAACGACGCCAAGCCCGACGGCGTGCCGGTGGAGTTGACCGAAAAGCTGACGCCCTTCCTGCGCGTCATGAAGGGCACCAACAGCGCCACGCCGCGCTGCATCGCCCTGCACGGCAACATCGGCGAGGCAGTGCTGTGCACCATCCACACCGTGCGGTCCAGTGTCTGCCGCGACTTTGCGCCTTCCTACGAGGACGGCGTGACGCCCAACGAGCGCTGTGACAAGGCCCGCGCGCGGTGGGGTCTGCCCGCCCTGACGCCGGAAGATTGGAAACCCATCACTCCCGATGCCGATCCAGAGGACACACCGCCAATGCCAGAGCCGATACCGGCGTAAAGCTAGCCCACCTTCGACAGTTACAAGCCTGTGATGCCCGTGATTGCTGGGCTTTTG
>CAZVAQ010000158.1:3947-7891 GCA_964625145.1 uncultured Candidatus Sumerlaeota bacterium | reverse complement strand
GCCGCCACCCAACTGGAGCGTGTGGACTGGACGCCGTTCGACATCATCTCGATCGACCTCTATCGGACCAAGGAGCTGGCCGACCGGTTCGTCGAAGGGGTCCGGATCCTGGCCGCACAGGGCAAGCCGCTCGCGATCACTGAGTTCGGCTCCGCGACCTACCGCGGGGCCGGCGACGACGGAGCCCGTGGTCTGGAGATCGCCCAGGTCGACCCGGACACCCGCGTACCCGTGCGGATCAACGGTGTCTACCACCGTGACGAGGCCGGCCAGGCCGCGTACCTGCGTGAGCTCATCGAGATCTTCGAAGCCGAGGGGGTCGACAGCGCGTTCGCCTTCACGTTCGCGCTCTACCAGTACCCGCACCGCCCCGACGGCGACCCGCGCGACGACCTGGACCTCGCCAGCTACGGCGTGGTCAAGGTCCTCGACGGTCGGCACGGCGACACCTACCCGGACCTGCCGTGGGAGCCGAAGGCGGCCTTCGCCGCGCTCGCCGAGGCCTACGCCTCCCTGAGCTCGCGATCGGGCGGGTAGGCCCGGGCTCCGAGCCGGGGTCAGGGTCCGCCTCGCCCCGCGGCGAGAAGCGGCGGTACGAGCGGCGGTCCGGCCGGTACGGCCGCCCACCCGGCCGGTACGGGCCGCCGCCTCGTCCCCCTCGGATTCGCGCCGCCGCCCCGTCCCCCGTTGGTTTGTCGACCGGTGCGAGCATTGTCGCCATGACGCTTTTCGAGGATTCGCGCGACGTGTCGCGCGCCGATCTGGCCGCTTGGCTGCGCCTGCTCGCCGACCGACTGGAGGCCGACGGCCGGATCTTCTACGGGGCCGGCGGTGTGCTCGAGGTCCCCGACGTGGTCGAGTGCGAGCTGGAGATCGAGCGGGAAGACGACGGCGAGATCTCGCTCGAGATCGAGCTCACTTGGAACGGCCCGGGAGCCGGGGAGCGTTCCTCCGATGAGGACGACGACGAGGACGACGACGAGGACGACGACGAGGACGACGAAGACGGAGACGGCGAGGACGAGGACGAGGACGACGAGGACGAGGTGGCGGGCGAAGGCGAGGACGGGGAGGACGCCGGCGTAGCCGAGGACAGCGCACCGCCCGCCGCGGCCGAGGGTACCGGCGCCGGAGAGGGCGAGGAGTCGGGCGACGCGCCGGCGAGCGCGCCGTCGGCCCAGGAGAACGCCGCGGGCGGGTCCACCTCCGCCCAGGAGAACGTGGCGGGCGGGTCGACCTCCGCCTAGCCGATCGTGCCGCCCGCCAGGTTCCCCGGGTGGCCCGGAGGCCTGGCGGGCGGTTGTGGGTGGTGTCATCCGGCCGACATCGCTGTCGGGTCGCCGATCGCGTGAGTGGGCCTGAGAGACCGGCGCTCGCCCGCGCCCTGGCGCCGGAGCGCGAAGCCGTCGCGGCGTAAGGATCGTTCACCTTCCGGTCGGCTGGCGTCAGTCTTCGGGTGGTAGCCGGTCCACCTGCCGTCTCTAGCGTGCGGCCCGTAGATCCGAGTCGTCAGCTCGATTGGGAGGACCGATGACGGCGCCGCCCCGTAAGTTGCTGCCGCTGCTGACCCGCCCCGGCGGGCGCAGCCCGATGACCTGCCAGTACCGGTGCGGCAACGCCTGCTCGCACCCGGCACCGAACACCTCCGACAACCCGTACTTCGGCGATCTGGTCAACGCCGAGACCTCCCGGCGCGGGCTGCTGCGCGCCGGCGCCCTGGGCGCCCTGGTGATCGGCGCCGGCGCCGCGCTGGCGGCCGAGCCGGGACAGCCGGCGCGGGCGGCACACCCGCAGCCGCACGCCGGGACCCACCCGCCGTTGGCGGCGCACCCGCCGGCGGGTCGGCCCCACAAGGGCCGCCCGATTCTGTGTTTATCACCCGAAAATCTGGGAACTTGCCCGGTCAAGTTTGACCTTGACCAATCCGCGTGTCTGATCAACCCTCAGCCATGGTATTGAGCGTTTTATGAAAGCTGGGTTACCGCTCCTCTTGCCAGAGGCTCCTCCGTCCATCACACCCACGGAGCCCGCAGCATCGGCGCGACCCCCACTTCAACCGGGAGACAGGTCACATGCGTCACAGCCTCGCCGTAGCCGCCGCCTTCGGAATCCTCACCGCACCCCTGCTCCTGGCCAACGCCCAGGCGCAGACCATCCTCTACCTCAACTTCGACGAACAAGAAGATGTCGAACAACTCATGGACGATGGGGAAGGCAACCTCGTCCCCACCTTCGCCAATCGCGACCCCTACACACCCGGCGCATCCGAGGTCGGCCTAAACCTGCCTCCACCGTACGACAATCTAAACATCAGTTTCGAAATGAAGTCCACCACCTTCGGCGGCCCCGCCTTTGGCCCAACACCCGACTATGCAGGCCCCAAGCAGGGCGGCAAAGCCCTGCTCCTCCAACAGGAAGTCGGCGAGGTCGCTGGCATCCGCATCATCTCCGACAACGGCATCGCTCCAACCTCCTTCACCATGGAAGCCATTTGGTGGACCGACGACTTTGAAGGCACTGGCAACACGGTCGGCATCCAATCGATCATGGGTGCCGAGCCAGTTGGCGGCCAGGAACTTGGTGGCTTTTTTGTACGCACCGTTTTTGTCGGTGGTCAGCCATGGATGGACTTCTGGACAGACCGCGCCGACAGCCACAACGAAGGCTTCCGCATTCAGGGTGAGGGCTCCTATACCTCGGCGACACTCATTCACGATGCTTTTGTCTTTGAGTTCAATGAGGAAGACCCCTCACAGTGCACCCTGCGCGCCTACCGCAACGGCGTGCCCCTCGCCGTCAATTGGCCCGGCACACCCTACGACACACAGACAGTCGTCCCCTACAACGCCTTCTTCCCGCGCCCTGATGGCGGCGAGGAAGGAACACTCATCCCCACCGTGCTGTTCGGAACCCGCGGGACACTGAACGAGGAAGAAGGCCCCATTCGCATGCTGGCATTGGGATACAACTCCTCCAACGACCCCGACGATGACAAACGCGGACTCCGCGGCGGCATCGACGCGTTTGCCCTGACACTCGGCGCCCTCACGCCCGAGAATTTCGTACTACCCTCCGGAACGATCATCCCCTTCCCGGAAGGCGAACAAGTCGACGCATGGAGCGTCTACTGATCTACCATCAGACTGGATATTCTGAAAAGGTGTGCTTGACATGAAATCGGGCTTCACCCTCATCGAACTGCTCATTGTGGTGGCCATCATCGCCATCCTCGCGGCCATCGCCGTCCCCAACTTCCTCGAGGCACAAACACGCGCCAAAGTCTCACGCCTAAAGGCAGACATGCGCACCGCCGCCGTCGGCATGGAATCCTACTACGTCGACAACAACAAGTACCCATGGGATGCAAACCACGACGGCCTGACCCCCGGGCTCGGCCTCCTCGGCCCCAACGCATGGTTCTTCACACGCCAGGTTAGATTGACTACCCCAGTCTCCTACCTCACAAGCGTCAACCTCCCAGATCCATTCTACCAAGACACCGACACCGTCGAAGGTGGACAGAAAGTCGAGTCTTGGCGATACTACAACATGGGTTATGGAGATAGGGGGAATAATTGGGGCGATGGAGTGGCGCCCGCTGTCAACGGCCGCGCAGGTCGCAATGTCCTACCCATTCCCGGCTACATGTTCTATAGCTACGGCCCGGATCGGCAGACCCAGTATGCCGAATACGTCGTCGCCGGTCTCGACGTGAACGGAAACGGCTTCTTCAAGGGCGTCCTATCCCTCTACGATCCATCCAACGGAACCGTCAGCCTCGGCGACATTATCCGCCTCCAAACCTCCGGCGGCCTCAACCTCTCCAACCCCTAAACTCACCCCCAACCACAACACCGCCCCACCCCCGCCCGCCCCCACCAAGGCGGGCGATTTCATTCACACCCACCGCTCGGCTCGCCACGGCGTAGCTCCGCGAAGCCGGG
>CAZVAQ010000158.1:0-3847 GCA_964625145.1 uncultured Candidatus Sumerlaeota bacterium | reverse complement strand
GATTTCATTCACACCCACCGCTCGGCTCGCCACGGCGTAGCTCCGCGAAGCCGGGACCACCCCGTCCACTTCGTCCACCCCGTCCACTTCGTCCACCTTCGTCCACCCTCGTCCACCCCCGTCCACCCCCCTCACTTTCCCTCGCGCCCCACGCCAACTTTCCGGCATCAACATCAAACCCCTTCCCACCACCCCTCCGAGGCCAACTCACCCGTGGATTGGACAAACCCCTACCCCTCCCGACGATCCGCCGTCATGGCCCCCAACACCGTGGCCACCTCCCACCCGCTGGCCGCCCAGGCCGGCCTGCGCATGCTCCTGCGCGGAGGCAACGCCGTCGACGCCGCCGTCGCCGCCGCCATCACACTCACCGTCGTCGAACCCACCATGAACGGCATCGGCAGCGACGTCTTCGCCCAGGTCTGGGATGGCGCCGCGCTTCATGGGCTCAACGCCTCCGGCCGCGCGCCCGCCGCGTGGACCCCCGAGCGCTTTGCCGGCCGCGCCCGCATGCCCATGCGCGGATGGGACAGCGTCACCGTCCCCGGCGCCGTCTCCGCCTGGGTCGCCCTCAGCGAACGCTTCGGCAACCTCGCCTTCGGCGACCTCTTCGTCCCCGCCATCGAATACGCCCGCCAAGGCTTCTGCGTCACCCCCATCGTCGCGGAGGGCTGGGCCAGCGTCCCCGAGACTTTCTCCCAACAACCCGACATGGCCGCGTTCCTCCCCGGTGGTCGCGCGCCGCGCGCGGGCGAACGCTTCATCTGTCCCGGCCAGGCCGACACGCTGCAGGAAATCGCCGACACCATCGGCGAGTCCTTCTACCGCGGCGCGCTGGCCCGCAGGATCGCCGACCACGCCCGCGCCAACGGCGGCGCCATGACCGGGGAGGACCTCGACGAACACCGCGCCGACTGGGTCAAACCCCTCGCCATCGACATCCCCGGCCACGCCACCCTCCACGAAATCCCCCCCAACGGCCAAGGCATCGCCGCGCAAATGGCCCTCGGCATCCTCCGCCATCTTGGCATCGAAAACCACCCGGTCGATTCCGCCGAGAGCATCCACCTGCAAATCGAAGCCATGAAGCTCGCCTTGGCCGACACCCACGCCCACATCGGCGACCCCGCCCACATGGTCCACCGCGCCGACGCGCTGTTGTCCCCCGACTACCTCGCCCAACGCGCTGCCTTCGTCAGCACCACCGAAGCCCGCGACCCCGGCCACGGCACACCGCCCCGAGGCGGCACCGTCTACCTCTGCGCCGCAGACGCGTCCGGCATGATGGTCTCGCTCATTCAATCCAACTACTGGGGCTTCGGCTCCGGCGTCGTCATCCCCGACACCGGCATCTCGCTCCAAAACCGCGGCTGGGGATTCAGCCTCCAGCCCGGCCACCCCAATCAGGTCGGCCCGCGCAAGCGCCCCTTCCACACGATCATCCCCGGCTTCCTCACCCGCGACGGCAAAGCGCTCGCGGCCTTCGGCGTCATGGGCGGCCCCTTTCAGGCCCAAGGCCACACGCAGGTCCTGCTGCGCCTGCTCGTCCACGGCCAAAACCCCCAAGCCGCCATCGACGCACCCCGCTGGAGCATCGACACCGGCCGCACCGTCACCGTCGAACCCGGCTTCGACCCCGACGTCCTCGACCGCCTCCGCCAACTCGGCCACGACATCCAGCCCGCCACCAGCCGCCTCGGCGGCGCGCAGATCATCCTGCGCAACCCCAACGGCGGCTACATCGCCGCCAGCGACCCCCGAAAGGACGGACAGGCGGTGGGGTACTGACCCATTCCTCCGCCATTCATCCCTTTCCAACCACCACGCCCGCCATCTTCTCCACCGCCCGCACGATCGCGTGGTTCCCTTCGCCGGCGAAGCCCTCCTTGATGAGGGCGGCGTAAAGCTGAGTCGCGATGCCCGTCGCCAACAGCGGCACGCCCGTCTCCTCGGCCTCCTGCATCACGATGCGCAGGTCCTTGTGCTGCAAATCCATGCGGAAGCCCGGACGGAAATCCCGCCGCAAGACCTGTGGCCCGCGGTTCGTCAACGTCCAGCTCCCCGCCGCGCCGCTACTGACCGCTTCCAGCGTCTTCTCCAGATCCAAACCTTCCGCCTGCGCCAACACCAGCGCCTCCGCCATCAGCAGCATCGATCCGGCAGCGAGCACCTGGTTCACCATCTTGCACGCCTGCCCCGCTCCGCTGTCACCAATCCTCACCACACGCTTTCCCATCGCTTGAAGATACGGCAACGCCCGCGCAAAGTCCTCCTCGCGCCCCCCGCACATGATGGACAGCGTGCCGTCGCGGGCGCCCTCGCTGCCGCCGCTGACCGGCGCATCCAGCAAATGCAGACCCTTCTCCTCCAACGCGCGCGCCAACCGCCGCGTCGCGGAGGGACTGATCGTGCTGTGGTCCACGATCAGCGTCCCCGGCCGCGCCGCCGAGGCCACGCCGCCAATCCCCACCAACAGCTCCTCCACATCCGGCGTGTCGCTCACGCACACGAACAGCACATCCACCTGCTCCGCGACGGCCGCCGGCGATTCCGCCAACCGCGCACCCAGCTCCACCACCCCCCGGGCCTTTGCCGCCGTCCGGTTCCACACCACCACCTCATGCCCCGCCCGCACCAGATTCGCCGCCATCCCACCTCCCATGATCCCCAACCCAATAAACCCCAATCGTTCAGTCATGGTTGCTTTTCCCTTTCACTCTTCACTCTTCACTCTTTACTCTTCCACCTTGCTCTCCGCCCCCTCTGTCGCGACCGTTCCCCCCCACCCCGCCATTGCGGGCAACGGAGAAGACCATGGCCCGGCGCCAACCATCCAAGAAGCCCACCACCGGCACTCCTGCGGCCATCAATGCGCAGATTCGCGAGCTGCTGAACCAGCGCGCCGCCCTCGAAGGCCCCGGCCTCACCTTTCCCGAAACCAAAGCCGACCACATCCTGGCTGAAGTCGCCCTCGCCTGTCGCAATCTCCTCGCGCCGCCCCGCGTGGCCTATCTGGGGCCGGAGGCCACCTACTCCCACCAGGTCGCCGTCTCCCACTTCGGCTACGGCGCGGACCTGCAACCACAACCCCGCATCACCGACATCTTCCAGGTCCTCGTCCGCGGCGACGTCGAATACGGCGTCGTCCCCATCGAGAACAGCACCGGCGGCACGATCCACGAAACGCTCGACGCGTTCATCCAATACGACTGCCGCATCCAGGCCGAAGTCCACGAGCCGATCCATCATTGCCTGCTGGCCCGGTCCACGCCACTGGCCAAGGTGCAACACGTCTACGCGCACCCGCAGTCCTTCCTGCAATGCCGAGAGTGGCTGCGCAAGCACCTGCCGAATGCGGAGCAACTCGTCGCCGCCAGCAACGCCGCCGGCATGCAGCTCGCCCGCGAGCACAAGGGCTCCGCGTGCATCGGCGGTGAACTCGGCGCGGACATCTACGGACTCAAGATCCTCGCGCGTCACATCGAGGACCAGCACGACAACACCACCCGCTTCCTGATCATTGCCATGGATGACAGCCCACCCACCGGCAACGACGTCACGTCGCTGATGTTCTCCATCAAGGATCGCCCGGGCATCCTGTTCGACCTGCTCAAGCCGTTCGCCGTCCGCGGCATCAACCTCTCCAAGATCGAATCGCGCCCCACCAAGCGCAAGGCGTGGGAGTATGTGTTCTTCATCGACGTCGGCGGCCACCGGCTGGATCCTCCCCTGGCAGAAGCCATCGCCGAACTGGAACCCAACTGCCACTGGATGCGCGTCATGGGAAGCTATGAGAGAAAGATGAAGGATGAAGGATGAAGGCGGAATACTCTCCCCCGCTGTATTC
>CAZVAQ010000157.1:0-8058 GCA_964625145.1 uncultured Candidatus Sumerlaeota bacterium | reverse complement strand
TACTCCCGATTGGAGGGAACCTATGGCCGCGACGACAGCTAAGACGGAACCCAATCTGGACTTTACCACCGAGGAAGCCTTGGAAGCCATGCGCCGGGGAGGATACGACTCCTTCCGCCGTCGCAAGAAGCTCGGCCTGCCCCTCTACGACTGGGACGAAGAGAACCAGTGCGTCGTCGAGATCCCCGCCAGCCAGATCCACGTCCCTCCCCCCTACGACAAAGACCACCCTTTCCCACTGAACGACGATTGACGTGGCCTCACCGCCAGAGTACCAGTCCCCCCAGAACCAATAACGGGCGGACAAGGGCACTGGGCGCCCCCCGCCACGACCATGGGGGAAACCGAACCGCCTCCTCGAGAAGCGGGGGAACGACAAGACCACTACACTTGATTTGATCGGCCCCGGCTCCGCAAGGAACCGGGGCCGTCAAATTTCGTCCCCAGTTCCTCGATCCACGTTCCCCGTCATGAAAGAACCGGGCCGGCACAAGGCCGGCCCGGATTAGTTACAAACAACGAGGAACCAGGAACGAGGAACTATCCTTAACTCCGGCTTCCCCGCAACGGCCGCTTCGCCGGGATGCCCTCGCGCCGGGGGAAACGATCCGGCGTCAGGCCCGTCTTCGGGATCCACAGCGCGCTGCGCTTACCTGCCCCCGGCCCCGGCGAGTACGACTTCACCTGAACCTTGCCCGCCCCAAGCTTGCCCAGCGCAAACTCCGCGTCCTTGATCTCGTCCGCACAGTTCGCGTTCTTGAACGTCAGCATCCAGCCATCCAGCGCCAGATACGGCAGGCAAAGCTCCAGCGAAATCGGCAGGGGTGCCAAGGCCCGCGACGTCACCATGTCGAAACGCTCGCGCCACACCAGCTCATGCGCATGCGCTTCGGCCCGGCCTTCCAGAATCTGGCAGTTGCTCAGCTCCAAGGCCTCGATGACCTCGGTCAGGAACTCCAGACGCTTCTTGTTCGACTCAAGCAGGTACACCTGGCAATTCGGCCAGTACAGCGAATACACGATACCCGGCAGGCCAGCCCCAGAACCAACATCAAGCAGCTCCTCCGGACCATCCTCCGCGATGGAATCCGGCGCGCCCTCCAGTGGCGCCAGCGCATCCCCCACAACCTGCACAGCCAACTCATTCGAATCGCGGAAACCCGTCAGGTTGTTGTCACGAGTACGGTTCCGCAGCATCTCCAGAAACGCCTCAAACTTGTCCAGCAGGGCCTCCTTGTCTCCAGAGACACCCTCCAGATAAGGCTCGATCACTTCGGATAGGACGGATTGCAGTTCTGTCATGGTCGATTCACCGGTGGCGCCGAGAGCAGGAGCCGCCAAGGGGCGACAAGACCTGCCAGCGCGATCTTGGAGTTGAAGGTGGAACGCCCGGCGCGACGATCCTCGAAATGAATCGGGACCTCCGCAAACCGCGCACCCACCGCACGACAAGCCACCAACACTTCCTGAACGATTGCCGGACCGGTCGAACGCACGCGCGCCCAATCGATCTTCTCCAACACCGCCCGCCGAAACACCCGGTATCCCGACGTGCAATCCCGCACCGGCAGCCGCAGCAGCAGCCGCAGGTACAAGTTCGCCGCACGCGTGATCAAGGTCCGCACGGGATGACGCCCCGCCTCGCCCCCGCCACGCACCAACCGCGAGCCCACCACCACATCCGCGGTCTGTGCAGCATCGAGCATCGCGGGCAGGAAACGAGGATCGTGCGACCAATCCGCATCCATCTCGACGACAAGATCCGCGCCCAGCTCCAAAGCCCGCTGAAAACCGCGGACTCCGGCGCTGCCGCGCCCTCTCTCAGACCGTCGATGAACCAAGTGGACGCGGGAATCCGCTCGCACACGTTCCTCCACTAGTTTCCAGGTGCCATCCGGGGAATCGTCGTCCACCACCAACACTTCCATGTCCTGCGAGACCGCCAGAAGTGCATCAATCAAGGAAAGGATGTTCTCGGCCTCGTTGAACGTGGGAACTGTGGCGACGATTCGCATTCGCAGGGTGTCGGGCGATCCACTCAAAAAAATGCCGACAAGCGTTCAGGCGCTGTTGGCAGCGCGTGAAAGAGACCCTCTCGAAAAACCCCGCCCCGTTCAAGCGGAATCTTCTTTCCCCGCCCCCGCCACCCTCCCTACCATGCGCTGGGGAGATGTATTTCAGGCCACCTCTGTCAACCCCCAAGAGCTCCTCAAAAGCCCCGAAACATGGCCTTTCTTGCCATCCTAGCAGGTGTCATCCTCCTCGCGGCCGGCGCCGAGTCACTCGTCCGCGGCGCATCGACCCTCGCACGCCGGTTCAACATCTCCTCCCTCGTCATCGGCCTCACCGTCGTCGCCTGGGGAACCAGCGCGCCCGAACTCGCCACCAGCATCCAATCCGCCCTTGATGGCCAAACCGGCCTCTCCTTCGGCAATGTCATCGGCAGCAACACCTTCAACGTCCTCGTCATCCTCGCCATCTGCGCCCTGCTCACCCCCATCTCCGTCTCCATCCAGGTCGTCCGCAGCGAAATCCCCATCATGATCCTCGTCAGCGCCATCCTCTTTGTCATGGCCGCCGACGGATCCATCAGCCTCATCGAAGCCCTCCTCCTCCTCCTCGGCCTGGTCCTTTACACCATCCTCCAAGCCAGCCTGGCCCGCATTGACCAAGTCCGCGAAGCCGCCGCCTCACCCCGCTCCCACGTCCTCGCCGACATCCTCTTCATCCTCGCCGGCCTGGCCGTCCTCGTCCTCGGCGCCCGCATCCTGGTCTTCGGCGCCGTCACCATCGCCCGCTCCGCCGGCGTCGGCCCCGAAGTCATCGGCCTCACCATCGTCGCCGCCGGCACCTCCCTGCCCGAAGTCGCCACCTCCATCGCCGGCATCCTCCGCGGCGAGCGCGACATCGCCGTCGGCAACATCATCGGCAGCAACATCTTCAACATCCTGGGCGTGCTTTCCATCTCCGCCCTCGTCGTCCCCAACAACTTCCTCTTCGACACGGCCAACCTCCCCGACGTCGCCCTCATGCTCGCCGCCGCCCTCGTCTGCCTGCCCATCTGCATCTCCGGCCTGCAGATCTCCCGCATCGAAGGCGGCCTCCTGCTCCTGGCCTACGTCGCCTACCTCACCCTCATCGTCATCCGCGCCCTCGACCCGGCCACCATCCTCTCCGCCAACGCCGCCATCCTGGCCGGCGCCATCATCCTCCCCACCTGTGCCATGCTCCTCGCCGTTCTGGAACGCCCCTTCCGCGAATGCCCCCGCCGCAACAAGTAGCCAAGAAGAAACAACTTTTCACCCCGTCCACCGCACCCCAAAAACAAAAACCACCCCGGAAAGGGGCGGCACTTCCAACGAGGAACTAAAAACGAGGAACTTGGAACGAAAAAGTGGCGGGAGCGACGAGACTTGAACTCGCGACCTCCGGCGTGACAGGCCGGCGCTCTAACCGACTGAGCTACGCCCCCGCAGTCACAACAGCCCTCTCGGGCACTCGTTTCAGGCATGGTGGGCGGAACAGGACTCGAACCTGTGACCCCCAGCTTGTAAGGCTGATGCTCTAACCAACTGAGCTACCCGCCCGAAACAACCACCCGGCCCTCGCCGAGCGGACGGCAGGTCTCCCCGCACACCCCCCCGCGGTCAAGCAGGAAAAACACATCCCTCCAAAAACCAACCACCCCGGCCAACACCCATCCCAACTCACCCCCGCGACCCAATCGCCCTCCAGAAGCCGCCGCGCGCCATGACGCTCCTGCGAAGCTATGGAGTGCGGCCGCCTTGATTCCTTCCCGCAGCATGCCAAAATCATCCAGTCATTCATAATTCAAAACTCAAAATTCAAAATTCCCATCCCCCTACTCCATCCCAAAAAAATCCACGATCGCCTTCGCAAACCCCACCCCCACCTGGCGGTGCGTTTCCGGTGTCTGGTAAACGTCCGCGTTCGGGCCGAGGCTCACCTGGTTGTACGTCCCCTCCGGCGTGTAGGCCAACACGCCGTGCTGCTCGCGCTGGCGATGGTACGCCAGCAACTGGCTCGTCGAGCCCGAAGCGCCACGCGTGGGGCTGAAGTGCGGGCAGTACTTGTTCACCAGCTCCAGCAATCGCCGCGAGTCCGCATGATACTGCTCCGGGTCATGATACTTCGCGGGCTTGCGCGATTGGTTGGGATGAAACGCAAAGTGCGGCCCGGGGCCCGACGTGCTGTGAAAGTCCAGGAACAGGTCGTACGGCCGTCCCTGCGCCGCCCACGCGTCGATCGCCGATTGCACGTGCACGACCTCCGGAGAATCATCCAGGCTCGCGCGCCCGTCCCAAACACGGTTCAGGTTCACCCCCGCCACGTTGTCCCGGTAATTGCCCGCCGCGTTCCCGTCCGGGTTCACCATTGGCACGATGTTGATGACCGCATGACGCCGCAGCGCCTGCGCTTCCGGCGCCTCTGACAGCACGAAATCCATGAAGCCCTCGGTGGAGAAAGACCCCGTCACCTCCGCGCCGTGCTGCCGCCCGATCACCCAGATCCCACGCTTGCGCATGTCATTGCCGATTGGTTCATCGGTCACGCGGAAGAAATGCAGGTCCCGCCCCTCGATGCTTTGGCCCAGCACCGCATGCGTCGTGTACGGGCTCGCCTTCCACTCCTCCACCTTGTCCAGCAACATGCTGTACGTGTAGGGAAAGTGAAATGCGATGCGCTCGCGGTCCGATCCGAACCGGTGAGAGAACGTGTAGATGGCGTTGTCATGATCGAACGGCCCCTCCACATGGTTCCAAGTCCTGCCGCCATCGCGGGAATACACCGGACGCGCGGTGTCCCAATGGTTCGTCACATTGGTCAATTCCGTGTCCAGCAACTGCAGCGTCAACGTTTGCCCCCGCGCCCCCAGCACATCAAACATGAACCACTGCCGGTCGGTGGAGTTCGTGTCGTTCTCGATCTCGAACGTGAAAACCCCCGGCGCGATCTCCGTGAACTGATGTCCGTTCCCGGTTTCCATCGACGAATCAAACGTCACCGATCGCGTGGCACAGGAAGACAAGACCAGCGCGACAATCACCAGCAGTGCGGACAGATGCCTCATGGGGGGCGTACCTCGATTGAAATGTGGCGCAGCAATCGATTGCCGCGCTCGCGCAAGACCCACCCTCAAGGCGTCACGGGCAACCGCTCCACCTTGTCCTCGGCGAACAGGATGACCCCGTCCTCCTTGTACCGCTTCAGCATGAAATGCGTCCGCGTGCTGCGGACACCTTCGATCGTGGAAAGGCGCTCGCTGACGAACGCCGCCACCTCGTGCAGCGACTGGCCCCGCACCTCCACCAGCAGATCATAATCCCCACTCACCAGCCGGCACGACACCACCTCCGGAAACCGCGAGATGCGCTCGGCCACCCGGTCGAAACCGCGCTCGCGCTCCGGCGTCAGCCCCACCTCCACCACGCTCCACACATCCCCGCTGGGCGATGCGTCATCGGTCGTGATCACCCGGTATCCGCGGATTCGCCCGTCCGCATGGGCCGAATCGATCGCCGCGCGGACATCGGCCTCTGCCGCGCCCAACCGCTGGGCCACCTCCGCGTCGCTCAGACGCGCGTTCTCCTGGAGTATCCGCAAGATCCGATCGAGCATGGGCCCATCACTGGTTGTGGATTCAAACACGGGGGAGCCGGCATTCAGCGTCCCGCCCGCCCCCCGGGCCAATGGGAAAACCCGGCCCGCGGGTATCGGCACGACTCTCCCATTGCCGGACGGTGCCCAGTGGCGCAACGGTCACTCCCCACAGGAGAAGGTCTCCATGCCCCTGAACCGCCCAACCCTACTGCTACTTTCCGCCCCCATCCTTTTGGTGCTGGCGCTGCTGACCGCCTGCAACCTCACCACCCGCACGGCAGAGGACTTTCGCTCCGCAGACGGCCGCATCGAGATCGAGTTCTGGCACGCCATGGCCGGCGACCACGCCGGTGCCCTCAACCGCATGATCGACGAGTTCAACGCCGCCCAGGACCAATACCGCGTACGCGGCGTCTACCAAGGCCACTACGACAGCCTGAACCAGAAGCTCATCGCCTCCACCTACGCCGGCCGCCCGCCCGCCATCAGCCAGATGTACGGCGCCTGGACCCGCCGCTTCCTCCGCGCCGGCGTCCTGCAACCCGTCGACCACTTCATCCAGCAGGACCAGCAGTTCCGCGAGAACGACCTGCCCGACCTCATCGAGTCCTACTTCAGCGACAACCAGTTCCTCCTGCGCCTCGACGAGAACGGCTATCACATCGATGCCGAGAGTGGCGTCGCCACCCTGGCCACGATCCCGTTCAACAAGTCGATCTACATGCTGTTTGTGAACGAAACGCTGCTGCGCGAGAAGGGACTGTCCGCGCCGCGCTCCTGGGCCGAGCTGCGCGCCACCGCCATCGCACTCACCGATACCTCCATCCCCCGCTCCGGCTTTGGCACGCGCCCCAACATCGAAGCCTTCACGCCCCTGTACTTCTCCACCGGCCGCAACATGATGGACGACACGCACACCACCTTCACGTTTGACCAACCGGAAGGCCGCTCCGCCATCGAGTTCCTGCACCAGCTCACCGTCGGCGAGGAGAAGGCCGGCTACGTCGACCCCGCGTTCCTCAACTCCTCCTTCGGCTCCGGCCGAATCGCCATGTACATTGGTTCCAGCGCCGCGTTCCCCTTCAACGACGCCGCGGTGGGCACGCGATTCATCTGGCGCGCCTATGGCATTCCCGGACCCACGGAGGATGTCGAGCCGTTGGTGCTCTGCCAAGGAACCAACATCGGTATCTTCCGCCGCGGATTCAGTGTCGGCAGCGATCTCCCCCAGGAAGTCCAGCAAGGCGCGTGGGAATTCGCCAAGTTCGTTTCCCGCCCCGACCAGAACGCCGCCTGGGCGCGCCAAACCGGCTACATGCCCATCCGCCGCGCCACCATCGCCGAGCCCGAAATGGCCGAATACCTCGCCGCAAACCCGAACTTCGCCAACGCCGTCGCGCTTCTCGACCGGCTCGCCTCCGAACCCACCCCCACCTATTGGGACACCATCCGCCAGATCCTCAACACCGAGGTCGACAACGTCCTCAGCGCCGGCAAGCCGCCCCTGCGCGCCCTCGACGACGCCCTCGCGCGCTCGCGCCGCATCCAGGCAACCGCCGACGGACGCACCACAAACCAACGAAGCTGATCACGCCACGACACACTCATCAACCGCACCACAACGGCCACATCGCCACCCCAACAAACCTGGGTGCGACTATTGCTGGTCACATGACAGGAGCCCCAAAGGCACACACTCCATGGCAAAGAACCAGAAGACCGAAGAAAAAGCCGATCGAAACCGCATCCTGCTCCAGAACCGCAAGGCCCGCCACCTCTACGAGATCGTGGAGACCATCGAGGTTGGCATGGAGCTGAAAGGCAGCGAAGTCAAATCCCTGCGCGCAGGCACCGGCTCCATCCAGGAAGCCTACATCCTCCCCATGGGAACACAGATGTTCATCACCGGCATGACCATCCCGCCCTACGAGAAGGCCGCCGCATTTGCCGAACCCGCCGTTCGCGAGCGCCGCCTGCTGCTGCACCGCAAGGAGATCAACCGCCTCGCCGGCGCCGTCTCCGCAAAGGGAATGACCATCGTCCCCATGAAGGTCTACCTCAACGACCGCGGCCTGGTGAAAATGCAAATCGGCCTCGCACGCGGCAAGAACGTCGTCGACAAGCGCCACGACATCCGCGAACGCGACATGAAACGCGACATGCAAAGGGAGATGAGGGCGAAGGACAAGGGGTGAAGGCTAATATGGATGCACCACGGAGACACGGAGGACACGGAGAGGAAGAGGAGAAGAAATTATTAAGGGATGAAGGGCGAATTTCTACGAGGACTTGCCACTGCGCCTTCTCTGCCGAAGCCCGCAGCGCGAAGCCGGACGGAGAATTGGAACCAAACATCATGACAACCACTGAAGTGCAAGGGTGATAGTGTACCGAACCATCTGTAAATTGCGCCGGTGAGGGGTCACCGGTTTTCCT
>CAZVAQ010000156.1:0-8069 GCA_964625145.1 uncultured Candidatus Sumerlaeota bacterium | reverse complement strand
TGCATTGGGAGGTCTCTTTCAGCAGTGTCAACTGACGGGGTGAATGTCAGTAAAGCCCGGCGGGCCTTCTTTGCTTCCTGCTGGATGATCGCATCGCGTTCTACTTTGAGGCGAGCTTCCACCTCTTCGTCCATCTTGTCCTTGGCCTCGGCCAATAATCTCTGCTCATCTCTCAACTTTCGTTCGCGCTCGGCAATCTGCTCGTCGCGCTGGCTGAGTTGCTCCGCGAATTCCTGCCGCGCGCTTTCCAATATGGGTGCTGCAAGCGACTCGGTTAGCTTGATGTCCGCGCC
This sequence comes from uncultured Candidatus Sumerlaeota bacterium, assembly GCA_964625145.1. Lineage (GTDB taxonomy): Bacteria > Sumerlaeota > Sumerlaeia > SLMS01 > JAHLLQ01 > CAYTRP01. The sequence continues at coordinate 7,776 of CAZVAQ010000156.1, read as the reverse complement.
ACACTTGGGGCATGTGATGGCTGGGTCTTGGGTCATCAAACCCACCTTCATTTGGCGCTAATGCGGGTTTACGCCGAACTCCATCATCGAATCTGCGCAAGTCTTTTCCTTCATCCCCCACCCCCACCCACCGCGGCAACCCCTTTCCACCCATCCCACCTCCGCCACCCACCACTTCCCCACAACCCAAGCGGCAGCAAACGCCATCGGGCACACCCCCCTCGCGCCACCCTCGCGTTGGTGCTGTGGAGTATTCTCACGACGCGCCGGTGCAGAGCCCGGCGCCCCCGGGGCCGGTCCAGCGCCCGGCGCTCCCAGCGCACCCCCACATAAAAAAACGGGCCGGCAACCATCTGCCGACCCGCTCTTTTCACTCTTCACCCTTCACCCTTCCCCTACTTCGTCGCCGCCCGCAGCGCCTGGTCGATGTCGCCGGTGATGTCGTCGATGTGCTCCAGGCCGATGGACAGGCGGACCATCTCCGGCGAGATGCCCGCGCCGCGGCGTTGGTCTTCGCTGAGCTGGCTGTGCGTCGTCGTCCATGGATGAATCGCCAGGCTCTTCGCGTCGCCCACGTTGGCGAGGTGGCTGAAGAGGCGGAGCGACTCGATGAACTTGCGGCCGGCATCGGCGCCGCCCTTGATGCCAAAGGTCAGCATGCCGCCGTACTTGCCCTTGAAGTACTTCCTGGCGTTGGCGTGCGTGGGGTGATCCTCGAAGCCGGGGTAGGAGACCCACTCGACGAGCTTGTGGTCGCGCAGGAACTTCGCCGCGGCCAGGCCGTTCTCGCAGTGGCGCTCCATGCGCAGCGGCAGCGTCTCGATCCCCTGCAGGAACATCCATGCGTTGTCCGCGGAGATGCACGCGCCGAGGTTGCGCAGCGGCACAAGGCGCATGCGCAGGATGTACGCCAGCGGCTGCAGGTCGCCAAGGTCATGGCCGAATCGCAGGCCATGGTAGTTCGGGTCGGGATCGTTGAAGAGCGGGTGGGCGCTCTTGCCCCAGTCGAACTTGCCGCTGTCCACCACGATGCCGCCGATGCCGATGCCATGGCCGCCGAGCCACTTCGTCAGCGAATGCACGACGATGTCGATGCCGTGCTCGATGGGGCGGAAGATGTAGGGCGTCGTGAAGGTGTTGTCGCAAATGACGGGGATGTTGTGCGCGCGGGCGATGTCGGCGATGGCGGCGAAGTCCGGCACGTTGAGGGCCGGGTTGCCGCACGATTCGATGAAGAGCGCGCGGGTCTTCTTGTCGATGGCCTTGGCAAAGTTCTCCGGGTTCGTCGGGTCGACCCACTTCGTCTGGATGCCGACCTGCGGATGAATGGCATCGAACATCGTGAAGGAGCCGCCGTAGAGGTCCTTTGCCGAGACGATGTTGTCGCCGGCGGAGGCCAGCGTCAGCACCGAATAATGAACGCCCGCGGTGCCCGAGGCCAGGGCCAGGGCCGCCGCACCGCCATCGAGCGCGGCGACGCGCTCCTCCAGCACAGCCTGCGTCGGGTTCATGAGGCGGCTGTAGACGTTCCCCAACTCCTTCAGGCTGAAGAGGTTGGCGGCGTGTTCGGTGCTCTTGAATTGGTAGGCAGTCGTACGGTGAAGGGGCACTCCCCGGGACAGTTGGACCGGGTCGGGAGCGGCTCCGGCGTGGAGGGCCAAGGTCTCGAACTTGTACTGCGGCTTTGCATCGACAGACATGTGTAGCAACTCTCTCTATAGAATTGCGGGAATATTTTCCCGGACGCGGGTGTTCCCCCTCGCGGCATTGGGTCGTGTCAATGCCAGAGAGCCCCCCGCCGCCGGGGGGAGTTGCGCACGATTCCGCCTTGCCCCAGCGGCCCGGCGGTGCATGCGTGAAGGATCAGGAGTGTGCCCTGCAAATGGCAACTGTCTCTCAACCCGCCACCACGTTTCACATGCGTCGCGCCTGCGAGAGCGACCTGCCGCAGGCGGCCGCGCTGGGCTCGACGCTGCTGCGCGAATTCGAACGCCGCGACCCGGGGCGTTTCCCGCTCCTGAACGATCCGCCGGAGCCGAACTTCGAAGCCTTCCTGGCGCGTTGCCGTCTGGACCCGCAATGGGTCGTCCTCGTGGCGGAGATGGATGGCGCGATCGTGGGCTACGCGCTCGGTTCGCTGGAGCCGGTGAACTGGAAGATCCTGGCGCGGGAGCACGGCATGATCCAGGACCTGATCGTCGCGCCGGAGGCGCGCGGTCGCGGCGTGGGCGAGGCATTGCTGAAGCGCATGATGCGCGAGCTGCGGGCGCTGGGGGCGGAGAGGATCCTGCTGCAGACGCCGGTGGACAACGAATGCGCGCGGCGATTGTACGAGAAGCTCGGCTTCCGCCCGACACTGATCGAGTATTACCAGGGGCCGGAAGACATCTCGAATGAGGTGCCGGTGCAAGAGTGAGGCTTTGACATCAACAGCACTTCATGATTCAAAGAGCCTCTTTCAAAATGACAGGAGTATCACCCGCCAAAGTAGCATGGCCATCTTGGCCGTGGCGCTTCTTGTGATACGTCGGCTCCGGAGTGGTGCTTGGGGCTGGCTGGTCTGGGGCAGGATGCCAACGCTACTTTATCCTCTCCGCATGCCTATCCCCATCACCGCGATCATCACACCCACCAGCGCCAGGAACAACCCGACGCGATAGCTGCCGGGGCGGTATTGCCATTCGATGACGGATTCGCCGGCGGGGAGTTCCACTTGGCGCGCGGGGCGGACTTCATCGGCGGCGATCCACGGGCCATCGTTCACGCGATGCCGCCAACCGGGAGCGGTGGTTTCCTTGGCCAGCAGCGTTGTCGGCTCGTCCACGCGCAGGAACAACTTGGTCTCGTTGGCGTCGCGCTGAAGCCACTCCCAGCGTTGCACGCGTCCGCCCGCCGCGCCGCGAACGGGGGGCAGGATGCCTTCGTCTTCCGCGAGCAAACCGCCACGCACCGGCGCCACGATGCGCTCGCCTTCGAGCAAGTCCGCCTCGCTGGCAACAACGCGATGCCGCACACCCCACGCCGCGCGCCATTCGCGCGAATCGAATCCCAACCGGTCGGTTTGTTCCTGCACGGCGCGATACGTCACCGGGTGATAGCCGAGCAACGCGTCGCGTTCGTTGAGCAACTGCTGCAGCGACAACTCGCGGCCGGGCTCGAACACGCGCAGCGGTCGCGGTTCGTCCATCAACGCGATGTCGATCCCTGTCGGGCCCAGGTACGCCGCATATGGTTCCCACTGCGCCGCGACCAGGAACGCGCGGTTTGCCATCACCAGATCGCCCGCCGTCACCAACGCCAGCAAACCCGCCAAGGCAAGACCGCGTTCGCGCGTGAGCGACATCGCAGCCACCACCGCTGCTCCAGCGAGCAGAGCAACGCCCGCGCTGCGCATCAACGACGCGAGCACGAATCCGTCGACTGGCCAAAGCAACAACCCGACACCACCACCCGCCGCAACCAACGCCGCAATCATGCTGGCTGTCCGGCCGAGACCTGCGCGCCACACATCCATGCGATGTCGCAACGCCTCCAGTCCCACACCGGCGAGCGCTGGCAGCGCCAACGCGACGCCGGCGAAGAACGTCCCGGGCGAGCGGAAGCTGCGCATCCCCGGCCACCACGCATGCAGCAGACCGTACATCGGCGTGTTCGCCCCCAAGCCCACGACGACACTCGCCAACGCGATGGCAATCCACACCAGCCGCCGTCGATCGCGCCCGATGGCAATCCCCACCAACGCCAACGCGCAAACCACGACTCCCGCATAGTCCGACACGAGGCGCTCGCCCCACGCCCCATCGTATTGGCCAAAGCCTGCAGCAGATGAATCGCCGCGATGGCGCGGCAGGAAGAACTCGCCCAGCTCCGACGCGGGATAGCTTGTCGCGACGGCTTCGTCATATTCCACGCCACCCGCGCGGTTGGACAGTCCGCCCATCTCCATCCCGGGGAGCAACTGCGCGCTCCCCACCAACCCGCCCAACACCACCATCCCCGCCAGCATCATCCCGCGCCATCTCAAGGACACCCAATCCCATCCCCCGCCGAGCAACGCCATGACGCCCAGCACATGCGCGCCCACATAAGCGATCTGCGGATGTCCGGACAGGAACATCATCCCCAGCGCGAACCCACCGAGGCACGCCCACCTCATTTCAACGCGTCCACCTCGTCCACTCCCCATCGCCCCCAATCCCCCCGCTGCGCACCACGGCAGCCACGCCAGCGCCAACACCTTCTGCAGGTGCCCCGCGTGAATCAGCGTCACCACATGCCCCGACACACCGCATCCCACACCCACCAGCAGCGCCGCGCCGCGCGACAATCCCATCGCCCGCCCCAACACGTACCCGCCAAGTCCCGCCCACCACAGCGCCCACCACCATTGGAATCGCTGGGCCTGCGGAGTCGGCATTACCTCGTACGCCCAGATCGACGGCGCCAACGGCGTCCACAGCCACGCCCCCAACGTTGGCAAGCCCCCATGCAGCGGCGGCATCCACAACGGCATCTCTCCCCCCGACCGCATCACCTCGCGCGCGATCCACATCTGCACCGGCAGATCATGGGAGACTGTGTCCCGTCCGTAAAGGAACCATTCCCCCTCCGGCTTGTCCTTCACCGCCCAATCAATCTGGGCCCACGCCAACACCATGAAGAAGATCACCACGCCAAGACGGCGCACCAACCGCGAATCCCTGCACCATTGGATCAGATCCATTCTCGCCCCGCCGATCGTCGCGCCTTCAAGAGTTGGAACACGGAACTTTCCATCCAATCTTCCATTGGCTTCCACCACGGCCATCGCCCACGATCCTGCTGACCTCTGGCCCCTGACCCTGATACCTATGGCCGTTACCCACTGCATCTGCAAACGCAAGTCCCTCGCCGACATCCTTCATTGGGCGCGCGAGCACAACGCGGATTCGCTCCCCCCCATCGCCCAGGCACTGGGTTGCAGCACCTATTGCGGCATGTGCGCGCCGTTTATCGAATACGCGCTGGCCACCGGCGAGACCGCCGTGCCATTTCCCTGCCCGCCGATCCCGGCGAAATCCCTACCCGGAGTCTCCCGATGAGATCCCTGCTGGTGTGCTGCATCCTGTTGGCGCTGACGGCTTCCTGCTCCCAAGAGGCGACTTCCCAATCCGCTTCAAGCCAATCTGCAGCGGCGGACGGCGACACCGCCTTTCAGCCGCGCATGGTCGTGCAGCGCATCCGCGAGGCGGACTTCCGCTACTCACTGGGGATCCTGCTCTCCGAAAAGCAGTCCCACACGGTGCCGCTCATCCGCCAGAAGCTGGACGCCGCGCTGGAAACGCGCTTTGCCACGCAGACCGATTCGCCCGCCTCGTTCGTGTTCGGAGAAGGACCCTTTCACTTCGCCAACATCGGCGGCACCATCGTGCGCATCAACTCCTTCGACACAGCGTACTTTGACGAGGAGGACAAGTTCGAGCTGGAAGCGCTGCAGCAAGCAGTCGACAAGCACGTCGCCTGGATCGCCGTGGATGTCGAACGGCGCGAAGGCGGACCCACCGAAGCGGGCGCCTACCGGTTGGCCGGGCGCATCCTGGAGCAGTTTGTCGACGACAACGCCCTGGTCATCTTCTCCGCCACGAACCGCACCATCGCCGTGTGGGACGATTCAATGCGAGAGATACTGCGCGGCCCCAATCCCCGCGCCGTCTTTGGCGACTTGACCGGCGAGATCATCGGCGTCGGCGACGACCCGGAGATGGAGGCAGCCATTGCCGAGGCCCGCCGCCGCATGCCGGAGTTCCGACTCGCCTTTGAACGGCGCGGCCGTGGCGACGATTCGCCCTACCTCGTCAAGGCACCCTTTGAGTACGCCGACGGCGAGGAGCACATGTGGGTCCGCGTCACATCCTTTGCCGAGGAGACGCTCACGGGCATCCTGACCAACGAGCCCTACTATGTGGAGAACATCAAGGTGGGCGACAAGGTGACGCTCCCCATTGAATCAATCACCGATTGGATGTACCGCAAGGGCGACGAGACTGTCGGTGGGTTCACGATCAAGGTTCTGTTGCAACGTCAGCCGCCGCCAGAAGCGCAACCGGCCGAGCAAGAGCCATCCAACGCGGAAGCCCCCGCAGAACAATGATCGACCAAAGTGCGCTGGCTCATCATTTCCGCGAGCAGTTCCATCGCGATCCCGAGTGGTTTGCCCGCGCACCGGGCCGTGTGAACCTGATCGGAGAGCACACAGACTACAACGGCGGGTTGATGCTACCCGCGGCCATAGAACGCGAAGCCGCTGTTGCTGCCCGCGTCAACGGGTCGGCGCGCATCGCCATCTGGTCGGTGAACTACACGCAGCTTGTGGAGTTTGACTCAACGCACGCCGCGCAACCCGGCACGCTGCGCGGGTGGCCACGTTATGTCGCCGCAGTGATCGAACAATTCATCCTGCGCGGCATCACGATCCCCGGCATGGAGATCGCCATGGAGGGCGATGTGCCGCGCGGCAGCGGCCTGTCGTCCTCTGCTTCGTTGGAAGTCTGCCTCGCGACGTTGTTCAACGCCGTGGCCAATGCTGGATTGACTCCGATGGAAATCGCGCTGCTGGGGCAGGCGGCGGAGCACAGTCCGCTGGTGGGCGTGAAGTGCGGCATCATGGACCAGGCCGCCTCCGCATTGTGCCTACGCGATCACGCGCTGCTGCTCGATGCGCGCACGCTCGAGACGCGCAACATCGCCTTCCCGTCGGACAAGGCCGCCATCCTGATCATCGACACGAAGAAGCGCCGCGGCCTGGTGGATTCGGAATACAACCGCCGGCGCGAGGAATGCGCCGAGGCGCTGCTGGCAATGAACAAGCTGGCCGAACAATCCTGGCAGACCCTCGGCGACGTCCCCGAGAGCATCGCCATGGAGTTGCTGCCACAAATTGACGAGATGCCCCGCCGCCGCGCGCGCCACGTCATCACGGAGAACGCACGCGTCCACGCGACAGCCCTGGCGCTGGAATCCGGCGATGTCGCGGTGCTCTTCCCGCTGCTGGGCGCTTCGCACGCGAGCCTTCGGGACGACTTTGAGGTCTCCTGCGCGGAGCTCGACATTGCCGCCGCCATTGCCGCACAGCAACCCGGGTGCCTCGGCGCGCGCATGACTGGCGCGGGCTTTGGCGGCTGCGTCGTGGCACTCTTCAAGCCAGGCAGCGTGCAGGCTGCAGTGGCCAACATCACGCAGGCGTACGAACAGGCAACCGGCACGACACCGGAGTTGCTCTCCACATCCCCGGCGCAAGGAGCGGAAAGCAGAAGGATAAATGATGAAGGATAAAGAGTGAGGGACGTCGTGAATATCCTTGTGTGTGACGATGTAGAGACTCATAAATCAAGAATACGCATACCCATCGAAAGGAACACATCATGCACCGTCTGCTTCTCCCCATCATCATGCTTGCCTTCATTCTCAGTGCGTGCAGCAGCGGCACGACGGAACTTCCCGGCGCGTGGCTTGGCGAAGGGAAGTTCAACGCGGCGCAGGGATCGATGGATGTGAAGGCCCAGCTCGAGATTCTGCCCGATGGCACTTACCGGTTCCTCGTCATCGAGCCCGGCATCCTGGCCCTGGCGGGCGTCGAACGCGGCAAGTGGTCGCAGAGCGGCGACCTGCTCAATCTGACACCGGACCCGGAAGAACAGGGCGACGACAACCGCTCCATCCTCTTCCGCAGCGCGCCGCGCAACTTCCAGCCCAAGACCCTGCGCGTCGTCGGCCAGATCAAGAGCCTGGAACTGGCCG
>CAZVAQ010000155.1:0-8226 GCA_964625145.1 uncultured Candidatus Sumerlaeota bacterium | reverse complement strand
GCGTTTCGCGCGGCGAGGTGGTCGGTGAAGATGCTGCGCAATCGTGCCTGGGGATTCGTGGCGGCCCATTGGGCAAACTCTTCGCCGTACCCGTATGAGGCATCGATCAGGTAGATCTCGCTGATGGGGATGCCGCCGTGCTTGGCGCCGTGGGCCATGATGCGATAGGCGCCGCTGTGGCCGGCGAGGATGACCTTGCCAACCGGCTGGTCGGTGATGCGGCCTTCTTCCTTCAGGAACGCCATGACTTCATCGGTGATGGCCTTGAAGGCGCCGGGTTCCTCAAGGCGTCCGCCGCCGCTGTCGCCAGCGTTGAAAGGGCCTTGAGGGAATACAAAGACGACATTGCGCTGCGATGCGACGACCTTCTCGCGGAGCTGATATTGGTCGATCGCTTGGCGGATGTTGTTGCCGTGCCCGTGAAAGTAGTAGAGCAGATGGACGCCGAGATCGGGATTCCATCCTTGTGGAAGAAAAATCGCGACATCGCTGTTGGAGTAATGGATGTCGGCGGGGTAGTGCTTGTCGTTGTTCGTGAAGCCTTCCGCGCGGCTCTCGTGTGGATAGGGTGCGGATTTCATGGGGACGATCGCCGTCTGGCCCAGGTCGTTACTTTCCCATTCGGCGGCACGGCTGCAGAATGCGGACAAAAGCAGGACGGAAACAAGGATGGGCAGCGTCCAATTCATGGTAATTGCTCCAATTCAGGTAGCGAGAGAATCCCCGCAAAAGGCTTCCCCGGCGCAATGCCGATCAAATGCGGTTGCCGTCCGGAAAGATTTGAGGGACACTTCTGCCGACCGACAATGGATTCCTCCGGAGGTCTGGATGATGGGTTTCCTACACGAGCGCTTAATTGGTCTTTCTGCCGCGGCGGCGGAGGGCGTGGCGCCCTTGTCCTATCGGGTGCCGATCTTCTCATGGAGGACCCGACGGTTGGGTCTTGTTGAGCCGGAGCTTGATTACCTTCCGCGTCTGATGGCGGGACGCACGCGGCGGTTGGCCTTGGATGTTGGTGCCAACAAGGGTGGCTATACCTACCACCTTGCCGATATGTTCGAGCGCGTGGTGGCTTTTGAGCCCCAGCGGGATCTGGCCGGCGAGTTGGCCAGCTACGCGCGCTCTCATCGCGACAATGTGAACGTGGAGAACTGCGGCCTTTCGGACCGGGCGGGGGAGATGGAGTTCCACGTGCCATTGCTCAAGGGTCGTCTGCGTACCAGCCTGGTGCGTGGGTGTGCCTCGCTGGAAGCCTGTGACGTCCCTCACGAGACGATCCACGTCGCCGTGAAGCGACTGGATGACTTTGCCTTCGAGGATGTGGACTTCATCAAGATCGACGTTGAGGGCCACGAGCTGAAGGTGATCGAAGGTGGCCGTGAGACGCTGGCGCGATGCCGCCCCGTCGTCCAGGCAGAGGTGGATCACCACGCGGAGATGTTCGGCCTGATGCGCAGCCTGGGGTATCGTGTGGAGTTCCTGCGCGACGACGCGTTGTGGCCGGTGGATGGTGACTACCTGCCGGAGCCGTGCCCGCGCAATTTCCTGTTCCTGCCAGAGGCCAGGGAAGAGGCCCAAGATGCTGCGGGAGAGTAAAGGGGTGCGAATGTTCGTGCTTGAAGCGTGAGCACGGGCGTGGGATGCGTTTGCCCAGGCGGGGAGGCCATGCAGCCGCTGGCGTCCGTTTCGGGATGCTGGAGGAAAGTCCGGGCTCCTCAGGGCAGGGTGCCTGCTAACGGCAGGGCGGGGAAACCCGACGGAAAGTGGAACAGAAAAGACACCGCCGATGGCCCGCGCGAGCGGGATCAGGCAAGGGTGAAATGGTGCGGTAAGAGCGCACCAGCGTCCTGGCAACAGGGCGGCTTGCAAAACCCCACCCGGAGCAAAGCCAAATAGGAGGGAAGAGCTGGCCCGGCTCGTCAAACCCTCGGGTAGGCTGCTGGAGGTTGGCGGCGACGCCAATCGCAGAGGAATGGCTGCACACGACAGAACCCGGCTTATCGGCCTCCCCCGCCTGCTTTTTGTTGCGCAAATGGTCTATCAGCAAGGGAACGAACGTGGAAGCGTGCACTTCGCAGGTCTCTTTGCCGTCCAGCCTCCGTCTCCGCCCCGCCGTCGAATCCGATCTCGCGGCGATTCATGAGATTTACGACGAGCAGGTACTGCACGGCACCGCTTCATTCGATACAACGCCGCGAACGGAGGCGGAGCGGCTGCAATGGTTTCATGGCTGGCCGCGCGACCGGTATCCCATCATCGTGGCGGAGAAGGACGGACGCGTCGTTGGTTGGGGGCGATTGTCACCATGGTCGCCAAGGCGCGCGTACGACCGCACGGTGGAGAACTCCGTGTACGTGCACCGTGATTTTCGGGGCCAGGGCATTGGGAAGTTGCTGCTGGTGGAGTTGATTCGCCTGGGTCGCGAGGCCGGCCTGGGCGTCATCATCGCCCGCATCACGCACGAAAACCCCGGCAGCATCGCGATGCACAAGGCGCACGGTTTTCGCGACATCGGCGTCATGCATCGCGCTGGCGAGAAGTTCGGGCGATTGTTGGATGTGCACATGCTGGAGTTGCATCTGGACGGATGGAACGAAGGCGCGTAGCGCACACTCCGGCTTCCGAATTGGCTGCGGCGAAACGCCGCAACCTCCTTATCCTTCAGCCTTCATCCTTCCGCTTTCATCCTTTATCCTTTTCACTTCCATCATCACCATCTCCACCGTCACGCCGGTCATGCATCGATGATCGATGGGGCAGGTGCGCAGGTGGCATGGCGAGCAGGGGACACGGTGTTGCACGACTACGGCGCAGTCGGACCATGGCGCCGTGTTGACCGGGTCCGTGCTGCCAAAGATCGCGACGGTGGGCGTTCCGAGCGCCGCGGCGATGTGCATGGGGCCGCTGTCGTTGGTGACAAGAAGTTGGCATTGTTCGAGGACCGCCATGAGATGGCGGAGCGTCAACTCGCGAGCGGCGTTGTGCAGGGGCGCGTCTGTCGCTTTGCAGACTTCGCGGGCCATCTCTTCCTCGCCGGGGCCGGCCTGCACGAAGACGGCCATGCCGTGCTGCTCAACGAGGGCCTTCCCAACGGCGGCGTAGCGATCCGGCGGCCAGCGCTTCGCTCCGCCAAAGGCTGCGCCGGGATTGAGACATGCCACCGGTTTGCCGCCGCCTATGCGATGAATGTACTCAGTGGCCCAGGCGCGTTCCTCGTCGGTGATGCCCAGGGTCAACACCGGCTTGGGAAGGAGATCCTCATTCCGCCACGGCGTGATGAGCCTGCGCGTGACGAGGACTTCATGTTCGTGCAGGTCGGCTGCCGTGAATGGAATCGGATGCGTGAAGAGCACGCGGCGCATGTTGCGCGTGGTGCCAACGCGGATGGAAATGCCTGCGCGGTAGAATGGCAATGCCGCGCGCCACGAATTTGGGGTGACGAACGCCGCGTCGAACTTGCCGCGCTTCAACCACTTGGAGGCGGCACTGCGCCCCGCGCCGGAACGGTCGTCCAACACAAAGATCTCATCGATGTGGGGATGATTCTCCAGCACGATGGAGGGACCCTTGCGCGCCATGACGGCCAGGTGCGCGTCGGGGAAACGTTCACGGATGGCGGCAATCAGGGCCGTGTTCATCACGGCGTCGCCGATCCAATTGGCGACACGCACGACGATGCGCCCGATGGGTCGATAGCGCACGGGGCCCCTGTCAATCACGCCAGCAGGCATCGCACCGCCTCCAGCAACGATGGTGAGCGCAATCCGTCGTGCGTCGCATGGCGATCTTTCCGATCAACGAGACACGCGCGCCAGCCTGCGTTGAGCGCGCCGGCGATGTCCTCCTCCGGCGTGTCGCCGACCAGGGCAATGCGCTCCGGCGGGATGGCGCCGATGGCTTTGCGCGCGACATCGAATAACACGGGCGAAGGCTTTTCCGCCGCGTGCTCGCAGGATATCACGATGGCCTCAAAATGATGGGCGATGTCGAGATCGTGCAGCAACGGCCGCAGGCGCGGGTCGAAGTTGCTCAGCAATCCCACGCCGACGCCGGCATCGCGGAGCAGTTGCAGCGCTTCGCTGAACCCATCATCCAGCCGCCAAGCGTGGCGCGTGGCGAAGCGGTCATAGACAGTATCGAAGTACGGATCCGGCGGCATGGAAAGCCCGGCGTGGGCGAATGCCTCGGCGACAATCGGTCGCCAGAACGCGCGCGCTTCTTCGTGCGTGCTGCCGTAGGGGAGACGCTCCAACCCGCGTGCATGCCGCGCTGCGCGAAAGACGCGCACAAAGCCCTGCTCGAGCAACTCCGGTTCCGCCTCCACTCCAAAGCTACGCGCCACATCCGAATAGATCGCACCGATCGATGGGTGAGGAAGAAGGATCGTTCCGGATGCGTCGAAGAAGAGGAAGGAGAGCATGGGGGAAGGATGAAGGCAGAAGGATGAAGGCAGAAGGCAGAAGGATGAAGGATGAATCGGAAACCAACGAGGAACTGGGAACGAGGAACGTGGAACTTAGGTCTTGAGAGGCGGGGCTGGGGGTGGGCAGGTTTCCGCCATGAGCGAGCCGACCAGGACCAACGACCCAATCATCCCGGAGCCGGGCGAGGAGCCGCAAGAGCTGCCTTGGTTCACTCCCGAGCCGCCCAAGCCGCCAGAGCGCTATCGTCAGGAGGAGAAGCTCCTGTGGGTTTGGCGGATCGTCCTGCTGGTGGCGATGATACCGGCGGCCGTGCTGCTTTATGATAGCCTGGGCGGCGAGGTCGGCTTGGTGACTGACAGCATGATGGAGGATCCCGACTTCATGCCGGCTGTCCAATTCGGCCTTTGCTTTCTGCTTGGCGCCGAGATGGTCTACTACTTCTACCTGAGCTGGGCGTTCCGCCGCTTCCGGGATTGGGGCTTGGTTTTCTGGGCGGCGGCAGCAATCCTGCTCATCATGGGGTTGGTCTATCCCGTGGGGGGTGGATGACGCGGGCGGGCACCCGTCTGCAGCGTGGTGACGCCTGAAGCGGATCGAGACAGATTTCCAACCGGCGGGAGATTGACCATGGCTTGGAAGTATGCGAGCTCCCTTGCGATGGCCTCCATTGCATCTCTCGCTTTTGCTACTCTCCCGGTCCCGCCGTCGGCACTGGGCGGCTGCGAGAGCATCCTCGAATTCCCCGAACTGGTGCCGGCGGAATACTGGGCGGAGCTGGAGGCAGCGGCGGCCGGGAAGGTGCCGGCCGATGGACGCCATCGCCAGACCCTCACGCTCATCGAGGTCGAGATCGATCCGCTCGGCGCCGATCCCAACACCCCGTGGCGCATCTTCCAGACGGTGAATGTGCGCAGCGAGCCGAGCACCCGCGGTGGGAACTCGACGGTCGTGGGTTCTCTCCTGCTCAATTCACTCTTCTCCGGCACTTACTACATCGTCCAGCAGACGGACGAGGAATGGATGGAGATTCCGTTCAACGGCCAAACCGCGTATGTGACGCGCACACGGGCGACGCGGCCGCATCCGTTCAATGTGCAAAACATCGCGACGCACGGGAACCTGCCGATCGGGACGGAGCTGGTGAACCGGTGGTGGGGAATCCCGATCGATTATGAGGCGGACGATCTGGTGAACATTCCGTGGCAGTTCACGACCCAGATTCCCGGACGGGTTTACCAACTGCGGCGCGATGCGCTGCTGGCCTTTGTGAAGATGCGCACGGCGGCTTTGCAGGAAGGTATCAACCTGTACGCGCTCTCTCCCTACCGCTCCGGCGAGAGCCAGGTGACAATCTACCTGAACAATGTGAATGCGAACCTGGCGCAACGCTCCAGCGCGCCGCCGGGTCACAGCGAGCACCAGCTCGGCACGACGCTCGATTTGGCCTCGTCGGTGGGGGGCAGCTTCATCAGCAAGAACGGCGCAGCTCATCTGTGGCTCCAGGCACATGGGGCGGAGTTCGGCTGGCGGCAAACCTACAAGGCCGACAACGTGGACGAGACGGGGTACATCGAGGAGCCGTGGCATTGGCGCTTCTTCGGTGTGCCGGAGCAGGTAGGGGAGACCTGGTCGATCCATTGAGGGACGACTGTGTTCGACCGGGAAAACAGTTGACTCCGTCAACTATTCGGCGCGACCCTTCCGGAACGCTCGCACAGCCGGAAAGGGGAATCTCATGGCCTCGCAGCAGGCAGGCATCAGCGATCAACAGGTCCGGCATTTCCGCGCCCAGCAGCGCCGTCTTCTGCGGCTGATGCTGGCCATCAGCCGGTTTCACCAGAGGGCCACGGGGATGGGGTCGCTGGAGCTGCACATCCTCCAGATGCTGGCGGAGCGCCTGCGGACGGGGGGGGATGACCCCATCGCGCGGGACTTGGCGGCGGAGCTGAAGGTGGACAAGGCGGCGCTGTCGCGGGCGGTGGCGGCGTTGGCGAAGAAGGGTCTGGTGGAGGCGGAGACAGCGGCCCAGGATGGCCGCCAGCAGCACCTGCGGTTGACGGAGTCGGGGAAGGAGTCGGCGCGCGAGTTGGACGAGACAGCCCAGGCGGGAAATCGCATGATATTGGAACGGCTGCCGGCGGGGGATCGCGAGGGGCTGATGCGCGCGCTGGATGCGTACATCGAACTTGTCAGCCGGGCGATGGAGGAGAACGAGAGGGAGATCGGGCAGAGGAAGCGCGGGCGGCCGAAAGTCGAAGGTTAAAATTCAAAATACAAAAACTAAAGTTTCGAGCGATTCGCACGATCGGCGCATCTCAAGTTGGTGCTGCCGTGGAGTGCTGCCGCTAGCTGCATCTGTTGCGGCGAGGCGATTGCTCCCGCCGCTGCCTTCGCATGCCGGAAGACCCCACGCTCAAACCCGCCACGGTAGATGGACAACCTGCAGGCAGATCTGTAAACCATGTCCCCGAACATGTGTTAACCATGTCCACGGTCTGTACACAAACGGCCGCACCCCATAGCTTCGCCCGGGGCACTTTTACGGAGTGCCGATAAGTTCACTAAAGACAATTGTTCGGCTCAGGCATCAGTTGAGTCTGGGTAAAGTGGTTGTGTGGGCAACAGGTGGGTAATTGTGACCGGAGGAAGATTTTTGCTTCCCACGCGGGGTGGCATCTGGTCCGAGTCTCTTCTTGTGGTCGTGGGGCCGGGATCCCGGTTGCCCCGAGTTGAGCAGATCGGCTCGGGTTGGCCTGTCCCCGAAAATCTCCCTGAAAGCCGGAGGAACTTCCGAATGGGTTCGAGTCGATTGAAGCAAGGGCCTGTGGTGTGTGGCCTGGCGCTGCTGTTGAGTGGTGGGCTGGCGGCATCCGCCAGCGCACAGAACATCATCATCAACGAAGTGAACCTGAACACTAGCTCTCTGACTGCAGCTGGCAACGAGTGGGTCGAAATTGTGCTGGCCGAGCCGCTGACTGCTGCCCAGCTCAATCAATACATCGTCGGCGATTCCTCTGGAAGTCAGGCTGCCAAGTTTGGCGGCTACCAGTTCACATCCATGGAATCCATCGCGGCCAACTTTCCGGCCGGCACGATCATCGTCATTGCCGGTGGCGACTCCGGCGTCACGGAGGATCTCGCCTACAACCCGGGCAGCAATGACTGGAACCTCACGCTGGTGTTGGGTCAGCCCGGCAGCGATGCCCTATTGACTGGCGTTGGCGGGCAAATGAACTTTGCCGGAACCGATGTGGCCTTCGTGGATACGACGTTCGACGGGATGCTGAGTGGCGAGGGTTTCGCCGTCGCATGGCCCGCTGCAACCGGCCCTTTTGCAGAAAGTGCCTCGGTTTTGGTCACGACATCGCCGCAAAACTCCGGCGATACGACCATGGCCACGCTGGGCGACGACTACACCTCGACCCTCGATTTCTTCTGGCTCTTCGCCACCACGCCCACACCGGGTCAGGCCAACGATGGCGACAGCAACGGCGCATGGATCAACAACCTGCGCGCGGGGATTCCCTCCAGCGATCCGCTGATCCGCGTTGCCGTCAACTCGCTCGATTTCGGCGCGGTGCTGGACAATGTCTTCCCGCTGCCGACGATTACTTTTGACATTCGCAACAGTGCGCTGGCGTCGAACAACCTCGTGATCAGCTCGCTGACCGTTTCGCCAAACGACAACAATTTCCGCGTGGTTTCGCCGAGTGTCCCCTTCAACGTGGCTCCCGGCACCGCGACGACGGTGACGGTGGAATTCGATCCGCTGGGCATGGCGGGCGAATACGAGGCCACACTG
>CAZVAQ010000154.1:0-8294 GCA_964625145.1 uncultured Candidatus Sumerlaeota bacterium | reverse complement strand
GGGGCCGGCCGGTTTCCTTCCTTACTTCCCCGATGTCTCTGGCGTCCTTGATGTCCCTACTTCAAAATCACCCCGCGTGGCTGATCAAATAAGTGACCACCAATCCCACCGTGGCGATGGCTCCGACAACGAGCCCGGCCCAGAAACCGGTTGCCAGGGCGCTGGCGTTGCGCTGGCGCTTCTCGGCGTCTTTGGCGGCCATGGCGGCTTGATGGGCGGGGTTGCATTGAACGCTGGTCATGGGGGTTGATGCCTCCGGGTTGATAGAGACCCCATCTTGGGCGTCGATGGCGGCACGGGGCAACGCGAATGCAGTTCGCCCGCGTGGGGCGGATGGCTCCTCCGGCCAAAGTCCCTGCTTGCTCGCCGGGGTGGGGGTTGGGTTGGTTGGGGGGCATGAGGCCGTCTTCCCTACTGTCCCTGCTGGATGAATTTCCCCGCCGCCGTGTGCTGGTGGTGGGCGATGCGTTGCTGGACCATTATGTGATGGGCGTGGCGCACCGCATCTCGGTGGAGGCCCCGGTCCCCATCCTGCACGCGCAGGCCGATTCGTGGAACCCCGGCGGCGCGGCCAATGTGGTGCACAACCTGGCGCAGGCCGGCGCGCGCGTCACGTTTGTTGGCGTCGTGGGGGATGACGAGGCCGGGCAACGGCTCGCTTCACTGCTGTCCAACATGGCGCGCGTTGACGCGCAGGTGGTCGTGGACAGCTCGCGGCCGACTCCGCTGAAGACGCGCTTTGTCGCGCAGAACCAACAGATGCTGCGCGTCGATCGCGAAGACCCCGGCCCTCCGGCTCCCAAGGTCGCGGCCAAGGTGCGCGCGCTGCTCACCAAGGCCCTGCGCCAATGCGACGGCGTCATCGTCAGCGACTACGCCAAGGGCCTGTTGCAACCGGCGCTGCTGCAGGAACTGATGGCCCAGGCGAAGAACGCCGGCCGCGAGGTGTTGGTGGACCCGAAGGGGACCGACTATCGGCGCTACCATGGCGCGACGCTCATCACCCCCAACGACCGCGAAGCCCGCGAGGCGTCGGGCCTGCCTGCTGGCACGGACGAGGAAGTTGCCAAGGCCGCCGGCGCGCTGCGCCGCATCGTGGGGGCACAGGCCGTGTGCATCACCCGCGGCGCGCGCGGCATCGGCGTGTTCCCGCGGCATGGCAAACCGGCCTACATCCCCGCGCGGCGGCACGAAGTGTACGACACCACCGGCGCGGGAGACACGACGATGGCTTTGCTTGCCTTGGCGCGTTTTTCCGGCGCATCCTTTGTGGAGGCGGCGGAGCTGGGCAACATCGCGGCGGGAATCGTCGTGACGCGCGCCGGCGTCGCCGCACCAACGATCGAGGAACTGAGGGAGGAAGTGGGGAATACGGAATTCTGGAGCTGATTGCAGAAAGGCCAAGAGTCCCACCACCAAAGTATCATGGCCATCCTGGCCATGAGGCTTTTCCCGAGGTACTGGACTCCCAAGAGGAGTTTGGGGCCGGTTGGTCCGGGGCAGGGATGCCAATGCCGTTCAATGGATTGTTCCCCATAAGTGTTGCTGTTCGAATGAATCCCGATTGGGATTCATTTTGGACACGATGCTCATTGGCGGCAATTGATTGCGTGGTGGTGCACAATGATGTCGAAAACCATTGAACGGCACGGGCAGGATGCCCCAGCTACTTTGTTCCGCAATCGACGTAGCGATCCCTCAACACCACTCCCCTCCACCGACTGCTGACTTCATGAAAGACGCACCGCACTTTGTTGATTACGTAAAGCTCAGCGTGAAGGCTGGCGATGGTGGCCATGGGTGCATCTCGTTCATGCGCACGAAGGAGAATCCCTTTGGCGGGCCCGACGGCGGCGATGGCGGGCGGGGGGGATCGATCTATCTGGAGGCAACCGCCGATCTCGCCACGCTGATCGACCTGAAGATGGAACCGTATGTCGTCGCCAAGCGCGGCAGCAACGGCGGCGGCAAGAACTGCAGCGGCCGCAGCGGCAAGGACATCATCCTGCGCGTGCCGCTGGGGACGGTGGTGACGGACGATGCGACCGGCGAGGAACTCGGCGACCTGAGCGTGGAGGGCCAGCGCCTGCTGGTGGCGCGCGGCGGCGATGGCGGGCGCGGCAACCAACACTTCGCCACCTCGACGAACAAGGCCCCGCGCAAGGCCGACAACGGATGGCCCGGCGAGGAGCGCACGATCATCCTGGAGCTGAAGGTCATCGCCGACGTGGGGTTGGTGGGATTGCCCAACGCGGGGAAATCGACGTTGCTCGCGCGCCTCACCGACGCGCATCCGCGCATTGCGGCGTATCCGTTCACCACCTTGTCACCGAATCTTGGCGTGTTCCTCGGGCCGAACACGGGGTTGGCGCTGACGTTGGCGGACATCCCGGGCTTGATCGAAGGCGCGCACACGGGCGCCGGCCTCGGCCACCGCTTCCTGCGCCACATCGAACGCACGCGCGTCCTGCTGCATCTGGTGGCGCCGGAGGCGGGGACGGACGAGGAAGGCAACATGACGATGGCCGACGCGCGACCGGAGACGTTGCTCTACGCCTACGACCTCGTGCGCAACGAGCTGGACAGCTACAGCGAGAGGTTGCTGCAGAAGCCCACCATTGTTTGCCTGACCAAGTGCGACCTGATCGACGCGGAGGAAGTGGAAGCCGCGCGCGAAGCCTTTGCCCGCGAGCGTGATGTGGAGCTGGTGCCCATCAGCGCCGAAACGGGTGAAGGGATCGACGTCCTCGGCAGGCTGGTGGAGGACGCCATTGTGAAGCTTGATAGCCCGGAGGAAGGGGAACATGAAGTTGAACCCGAGAATGAATAGGGCATTTGGTTCATGCATTTGGGCGCCATCGAAGGCGCTCGACCGCTGTCTTGGCTCGCCACTCCAAGCCGGGAATGATCCCGGCAGGGATCACATTGCTTTGGCCCGGCATCGTCCCGAAGGGCGATGCCGGGATGCGTCTTGTGCGACTCAAGTGGCGTCCCTCCGGGGCGCGATTCATTCGTCGCTGATTACCCCCCATCGCCCTTCGGGACGATGGGGGGCTAGGCGGCTGCGGTCCCTACCGGGACCGCTTGCGGACATTGCGCGTGATCGGAATGGGCAAGTGACGGAGAGTCTTCGATCCACCCAAACGTGCACACGTCGATTGGCCCTGTTGGGTCGCGCGTTGGTGTTGGGGGCCGTCGTCGCGTTGGCCGGTTGCATCAACCTGGCGCCGGGCTTGAACCTGACTTCGTCAGAGATCGACCGTGCGCGGCTGGAACGCGCGCTGGACGAGAATCCCAACCATGCCCACGCGTTGTTGCTGCAGGGGCGGTCGGAGTTGTCGCTGGGGAACTACGCCTCCGCGCGGCGCGCGTTCGATCGGGCCCTGAAGGTGAAGCCCGATTTGGAGGAGGCACGGCTTGGAATCGCGGTGACGTATCTGGAGCAGCAGCGTTGGTCCAGTGCCGCGCGCTCTTACGAGGATTGGATCGCGCTGAATGCCAACGCACCCGGCGCGTGGAGCGGATTGGCCGCGGCGCGCTATGGGCAGGGGCGGTTGGACGACGCGAAGGCTGCGGCGCAGAAGGCTCTGGACCTGAATCCGTCCGACATGTTGGCGCACAGGATCCTGGGAGAGGTTGCGTATGCCCGCGGCGAGTTCGGCGCAGCATTGCACCATTGGCAACTTGCCACGCAGGACGGCGCCCATGCAGGGGAGCTGGAACCCATCATTCGCGATTTGGAAAAGTATGTGGGGAAGTATGGGGAGTAGGGGTTGGGGTGATGGTGGCTAACTCTTGATGGAGGGAGGACGGGGGATGCGTTGCCTCGCGCTGTGGGTGCTGATCGTTGCGTTCCTGATGGCTCCGGCGTGGGCTGGAGCGGATGAGGAGTTGAAGGCGATCCTGGATCGCGCCGTGGAAGAACATGGCTTTCCGGCAATCGGGGGGATGGTGGTCAGTTCGGAAGGTGTCCTGGCCATGGAAGTGTCCGGTGTGCGCAAGTTGGGCGCCGACGCGTCCGTCGAGCGCGACGATCAGTGGCACTTGGGCTCGAACACCAAGGCCATGACCGCGACCTTGATCGGCAAGTTGGTGGACGAGGGGAAGCTGCGGTGGGACAGCACGTTGGAGGAACTGTTCCCCGAGGTGACAGACATGCACGCCGGTTTTCGGCCGGTGACCGTGGCGCAGGTGTTGACGCATCGCGGCGGGTTTCTGGCGAACCTGCCTTGGGGGATCATGCCAAAGTCCGGCGACATGGCCAAGGTGCGCTACGATGCCGTGGCGTTGGCGCTGACGATGGAACCGGCACATGAACCCGGCGGCGGGATGGTGTATTCCAACACGGGCTATGTGGTGCTGGGCGTGATCATCGAGCAGGCCCGGGGCGAGGCTTGGGAGGACGTCATCGAGAAGGAGCTGTTCGTGCCTCTGGGGATGACGAGCGCCGGATTCGGTGGCGTGGGGACGCTGGGGGAGATCGACCAGCCGTGGCCGCACATCAGCAAGGAGACGCCTGCTCCACACAATGGCCCTGCCATGGACAACCCGCCGGTCATGGGTCCTGCCGGGACGGTGCATTGTTCGCTGGAAGACTACGGCAAGTTTCTGGCGGAGCACCTGCGCGGCGCGCGCGGGCAGGACGGCCTGCTGAAGGCCGAGACCTACGGCTGGCTGCACTCGGCGCGATTCGGCGGTGACTATGGCGGCGGGTTGCTGGTAGCGGAGCGCGAGTGGGCCGGTGGGCGCGTCATGACCCATGCGGGGAGCAACACGATGAACTTCGCCGTGGCGTGGATGGCGCCGGAGATCGACAGGGCCTTTGTGGTGGTGACCAACGTGGGCGGGAAGGAAGTGCCCCGGGAAGTGGATGGCGTGGTGGCGCAGATGATCGAGGCGCACGGGCAGGGCGGGTAGAAGCCGGAAGCCTTCTCCTTGCGGAGGGGGTTGGGAGCGGGCTAGGTACCGGAATTGGGGGCCGAGGGAGCGGGCCGCGGTGGTTGTAATCCTGAATCCGAGAGAAGAAGAACCCGATGAAGAAGGGCAACGTCACTTCCGACACCATCGTGGGGCTATTTGTGTTGGTGGCCTTTGTGCTGCTGCAATTGGTGACCTTCATCATCCGCAGCGACCTGTTCGGCGGGACGTTGAAACTGCAGGCCACGTTCGAGAGCACCAGCGGCCTGGAGATTGGCGCGCCGGTGTTGATCAGCGGCGTGCGCGCCGGGCGCGTGTCCCAGATTGCCTATCGGCCGACGCCGGCCCTGCGGGTGATGGGCGAGAACCGCGTGGAACAACCCGTGATCGTGACAATGGTCGTCAACAACGACTTCCCGGTCTACAGCAACGCGCGCTTCCGCCTCGTGCAGCAGGGCTTCCTGGGGGACAAGCGCGTGGAGATCGATCCGGGTTCGGCAGAGAATGGTGCGTACCTGATCGATGACCGGCATCCGCCGCTGGCTGGCGAGCCCGTCTTCGACATGGAGAAGATCGTCGCGCAGGCCGACATCATCGTGGCGGACATGCAGGCCACCGTCTCCAGCTTCCGCGAGATCATGACCGACGACCAGAACGTGCAGGCGATCCGCCGGACGTTGGACAACCTCACCAAGTCCATGGACAAGGTTTACGAATACCTGGAGCGCAACGAGGAGAACGTCGCCGCGGCGGTGGCCAACGCGCGCGAGGTCTCCGCCAACCTGGCGGAGATCACCGCCCGCATGAAGGACTTCACCGTGGAGGGTGGCCGGTTTGACCAGATGACGGCGGAGACGCAGGAAGCGGTGACGGCGTTGCGCGCGGATCTGGAACGCGTCGCCCGCACGTCGGAGGAGACCATCACTGCCATCCGCGAATCGTTGGCGGGCTTCGAGGATCGCAGCGAACGCCTGACAGTGTCGGCGGTGGACTTCCTGGATTCAGGGCGCGAGAACTTCGCCCAACTCAGTGCGACGCTGGATGAGACGAGCGCGAACCTCAACGAGTTGATCGTGCGGCTGCGCGCTGGCGAAGGTACCGTGGGGCGCCTGCTCGTCGACCCGCAACCTTTTGAGGACCTGAAGGCGAGCGTGGAGGGATTGCGGAATTTCCTGGTGGGACCGCGCGGACGATTCTACGATTCACGTGTGGAGTATCAGTTCGCGCCGGTCATGGATCCGGCGTCCGGGCGGGATTGAGGTCTCCATGACCGATGAATCCGCGGGGACATCTGCAGAGATCCAGGCCGAACTCAAGCACCTGCGCGAACGCGTGCGCCTGCTGGAGGCGTCCTCGGAGTCGCTCGAATTGCTGATGGCCGCCGATGGCCATCGCCAACGCAACACCGAGGCGCTGGTGGCAAACTTGAAGAAGGCGCTGGAAGTCAATCGCCGCCAGTTGGAAAGCATCGCGCGCGTGCAGGACCGGTTCCTGGAGAGCCGGTTCGAGACCGGACCGGGCATCGCGATCGCCGCACGGTGTCGTCCATGTGCTGATGTTGGGGGGGACTTTTACTTTGCGGACAAGTTGCCCGGTGGACGCACTGCCTTTTGCATCGCCGACATCGCCGGCCACGGTGCCGTCGCGGCGGTCAACATGGCCATCACGCGTTCGCTGCTGCGCGTGGCCATCAAGAAATGCACGCGGGATTCCCGGCCGTGCGATGTCTTCATGAAGCTCGACAAGTGGTTGCGGTATGAATTTGCACCGGACCAGTTCGTGACCATGTGGCTGGGCTTCTGGGATCCGCGCCGGTCGCAGTTGACCTTTAGCTGCGCGGCGCACCCGGACGCGATCCTGTGGCCGCGCGATGGCGAGCCGCAATTCCTGGAATCACAACGCGGCCTGCCGCTGGGTTTGGCGGACGTGGACACGGTGCCGGTGGAGTCGCGCTCGATCGATCTCCGGCCCGGCGACCGGGTCTTTCTCTACACGGACGCGTGGACGGAGACGCCCTCCGCCGACGGGCACGAGCTCCTCGACGACGCGCTCCTCGACTTCGTCCGCCACGCCTATCACCAGCCGCTGCATGCGGTTCCCGATGTGCTGTTCCTGGAATTCGAACGCCACGCCGCCAACACCCGCATCAGGGATGATGTGAGCTTGATGGTCGTGGAGGTGAAGGATGAAGGATGAAGGATGAAGGATGAAGGCGGAAAGCGGAAGGCGGAAGGATGAAGGATGAAGGCGGAAGTTGCTTTGAGGGCGTATTGCATTATACTGTGTGCACTTTCGAAAACCCTCGGCCGAGGGTATCACATGCAACTCCCAATCTGGAATGATCCCGGGAGGGATCACGTTTTATCAGCCCGGCATCGTCCCGATTGGGCGAAGCCGGGTTGCGTGCATATATTTGACGCATCCGGGATGGGACGCCACAAAACGCACAGGCCACACGGATGGACAAGACGCAACTGGCGTCCCTTTGGGGCGCGATTCAATGGTCGCGCTTAC
Source organism: uncultured Candidatus Sumerlaeota bacterium (assembly GCA_964625145.1). Taxonomy (GTDB): domain Bacteria; phylum Sumerlaeota; class Sumerlaeia; order SLMS01; family JAHLLQ01; genus CAYTRP01. Next base: position 863 of record CAZVAQ010000154.1, on the reverse strand, counting down.
CCCCCATCGCCCTGCGGGACGATGGGGGGCTATCAGACTGCGGCCCCTATCGGGACCATCTGTGGACTTTGAGCATATTCGAATTGGACAAGCGGTGCGGATTCACGATTTGCTGCACATTGCTCCAGGGTGATGATCGTTGGGCGTGTTCGTGCTCAAGCGCCGGAGCCGAAGCGCGATTGGTCGATGTCGACGGCCCGGTCGGCTCGCTGTTGCAGCGCGCGCAACACGGGCGCCGGGACGAATTCGGAGATGTCACCGCCGTGGGTCCACACGTCCTTGATCATGCGCGAGGACAGGAAGATGTGCTCGGTCTCGGCGGCGAGGAAGATCGTCTCGATCCCCGAACTCAGCCGGTGATTCATCAACGCGATCTGCAGTTCGAACTCAAAGTCCGACACGGCGCGCAGGCCACGGATGATGAAGCGTGCGCCGACTTGCTCGGCGAATCGCACGGTGAGGCCATCAAAGCGCCGCACCTCCACATTGGACCATTGTGCGGTGGTCTCGCGCAGGATCTCCAGCCGCTCGTCGACCGAGAAGAAGGCCTTCTTGGCAACGTTGGCACCGACAGCCACGATCAGGCGGTCGAACAGACGCTGACCCCGGCGGATCAGGTCCAAGTGGCCATTGGTCAACAGATCGAACGAACCGGGGTACAGGGCGATCTGGTGGGAGGATTTTGTCACTGCATGAAGACCATGTAGCCCAACAGGCCGAGGATGATGAGGAGCAGGAACAGGATGAAGACGACCAAGCCGATGACGATCGGAAGGCCCACGCCGGCCTTTGCCGGTTTGGCGGGTGTCTGGGCCGGAGGCGGCGGCGTCGGCGGAATGCGCGGCGATGTCGGGGGTGTCGGG
>CAZVAQ010000153.1:1416-8332 GCA_964625145.1 uncultured Candidatus Sumerlaeota bacterium | reverse complement strand
CCGGATCCTCCACGACGGGCGGCACCCAGAACGCCGGGGCCTCGTTCCCCTGGCCCGCGCCGCTGGCGGGGGCGCTGGCCGAACCAAAACTGGCGGGGCGCACGACGGGGTTGGCCGTGGGGGCATCGGGGACCTGACGCTCGATCTTGACCATGTCGCCGTTGCCTTCGTCGGCCGGGCGCAGGGTCAGCCATTTGGCCGCGGCGACGGTCTCCATCTCCTGCCATTCGGACAGGGTCAGGGTCACGTTCACCGCGTCGGTGCCATCGGGCATGGTGACCGGTTGGAAGCGAATCTGCGACACGGGGCAATTCTCGTCCAACGCCGGAGCGGTCAGGCTCTGGTTGGAGAGCGCGGCGCCGGGGATGGTGAGCATCACCTGGCGCGCGGCGGGGAACTCGGTCACCTCCACGGGCGCGGGTTCGCTCCAATGGATGCGGACCATGAGTCCGCCGGCTCCGGTGGGCGCGAGGTCCCAACCGCTGACTGTCGGTGCGGCGGATAGCGGCCCCGACGCGAGCAATAGGGCGGAAACGGCTGCCGTCGCCAGGGTGGTCTTGATGGGTCGCATGGGATTCAGGCTCCTTGTCTTCTTCTCAGACCTGCGTAGTGCGGCGATTTCGAAGGGGACTTCAACCTGCGCGTTGCGTGTTGCGGAGTGTTTCACGCCGGCAAGGCGCCGGCGGCTTGGCAATTCGGGGTTAGCGGGTCTCGCGCACGGGCACGAGGAACTCGCGGTTGCGGAACTCGTAGACGACGTAGCCGTCCTCCACCTTGTCTCCGACGGTGCTCTGGCCGACTTCCTTCACAACCACCTGGCTGTAGCGCGGCACGCGCTGGCCCGGGTTGAGCAGTTCACGACCAACCACCACCAGCGAGTTCGCCGGGTTGGATCGGTCGAACATGATCCCCATCGTGTTGTCGCGGATCCAGGCGGGGAGCACCACATCCTCCGTGCTCGGTCCCTGGACGATCTCCACCGGCGTCTCGTCCTGCTGCTCATCGGGCGAGCGCAGCGCCACCAGCAGCGAGGCTTCCGCCTGGCGTGCCCATTGGGCGTTGGGGTTGCCGCCGTACTGCTCGATGGCGCGGCGCGAAATCTCCAGCGCCTTCTGCAGGTTCTCCGGCGTGCCGCTGGAGCGCAGGCGGTTGACTTCCTCCTGCAATTCCTCCAGCACGACCTGCTCGCGCACCCAGGGGATGATCATGGGGCTGATCCCCTGCGGCACGTAGACCACGCGCGGCGAGGTCCCCAGCAGGTTCTCCACACCACGCTCCTCGAACGCGTCGGAGGGATTGTTGGGATCCTCGTCGGCCTCGCGCAGGCGCGCGCCGGCGGGAAGAGCGATCAACGCGTCGATCTCATCGACGGTGGCCTCCACACGGCCCAGCTCCTGCGGCTCCAGATCGTCGGAGGACAATTCGTCCATCTGCAGGTCCTCGACGCCCTCGTCGATGGCGCTCTCTTCGATGGGCTCTGCCTCCGCATCCTGCGCATACAGGCTGGCACCGGGGGCGGCCAACAAGGCCAACGCCATGGCCAGCGGGGAAAGGCGGGTGATGAGCTTCATTGTCCGGTACTCCTTCATGTCGGTCCGTCGGCGTGCGGGGCGCTGGTGGGGCGCGCCGTCAGCGCGACCTCGTCGGGGTGGTGTCGGCCGGAGTCGTGACGCGCTCGCGGAAGAGGAACGTGGAAACGTTGAGGTTCACCGGGTGGATGCTGGGCCGGCGGGCGTTTTGGCCAATGGAGAAGCCGCTGACGCGCATGAAGCGGTCCGGGTGGCATTCGATGATGTTCACGAATTGGCCGAACTCGTGATAGCGCGCCGAGCCCTGGATCGTGAAGTTCAGCTCCTCGTAATTCGAGCGCTGGATGGGGCTGGTGGGGGGCGAGATGCGGCTGAAGGCCACGCCGGTGTCGCGCATGGCCAAGCGCAGGATGTCCAGGAACTCCTCGGCCTGCTGGTCGCTGGGCAGGCGCCGCTGCGCGGCCTCCACCTGCGCGATCAGGCGCTGGCGCGCATCCGCATCGGCGATGAACTTGTTGATCTCCGCCAGGCGCGTCTCGCGCTCCTTGATCTGGTTCTGCGCCGTGGTGCGCGTGCGCGCGTTGTTCGTCAGCGCGGGCCGCACGGTGGCAAAGTCAAAATAGAGCACAACAATCGCGGCGATGGCGGCCAGGATCAGGCCGATGGTCAGCGCGGTCTTGTTTTGGTCTGTGAGCTGCATCGCGGTCTCTCCGCTCAGTATCTCTCTTGCTGGTCAAAAGTGGTGCCGAACCCGGCCCCTTCATCCTTCATCCTTCATCCTTCATCCTTCATCCTTCCCCTCTCAGCTTCCCCCAATGGGCCGTGCGCGCAGGGTGAAGGCGAACTTGGAGCATTCGCGCCCGGCAAGCGTCACGCCCTCGATATCCGAGTAATTGATGTCGCGGAAATTCTCCATGAACATCACGCTCTCGCCGGTGGAGGGGGAGGTGACTTCCTTGTTCTGCAGGTCGCGCAGGAAAGTCGCGATGAGGGCCAGACGGTCATCGCTGGTCCCCTCGGCAACATAGGAGACGCCCTCCAACACGAGCTGCTGGGTGATGACGGTCTGGAATTCCTGTGCCGGCTGCGGGCCGCGGCTGCGGGACGGCTTGCGCCGCCATTCGTCCTGCCGGCGGCGCGAGTCGGAAGTCTCCACCTCGCGCGAGGACTCCGTCACGCGGATGGTCGTAAGGAACACGCCGTCGGGGATGTACAAGGGCAGCAGGTTGAGCTTCTCGGCCCAGAACAGGCGGTCGGGCGGATCGAGGGTTTCGAGCAGCGCGATCTGGTTCTTCAGCACGCGCTCCAGCTCCTGCAGCTCCTCGAACTGCTCTTCCTTCTGGGTGATCTCGCGGCCCAGCGCCTCGTTCTTGCTCCGCACTTCCTGTGTGCGGGCCACGTCGGCCTGCCACGTGACGAACCGGAATCCGCCGTAGCCAAGAATGACGACAAAGGCGGCGAGCAGGATGCCCGCCACGAGGAACGTGCCACCGCCGGGGGCCGGAACCGAGGACCCCGCCATGGCGCGGCCGCCACCTTCCTGTTGGAGCAGGTTGATCTTGATCATGGCTGCTTATCCCACCTTTCGAAGGGCCAACCCGATGCCGACGCCCAATTGCTCGGCGGCGGAACGGGCCAGGGTCTCGTTGACGCCACTGCCAATGGCGATGCGCGAAAGGGGGTCCAGGACCTCCACTTCGAGCTGAAGTTCCTGCGCAAGGTATCCCTGCAGGTTCGGCATGCGCGAGGTCCCGCCACCGATGTACAGCTTCTGCACGGTGGCGCCCCCGCCTTGATTCTCGAAGAACTGGATCGAGCGGCGCAGCTCGGTCACCAGGTTGATCAGCACGTTGCGCGTGGCCTTGGAGCCCACGCTCTCCATGCCGCCGCCGTCCTCGGCGCCGCCGGTCATCTTCTCGACCGTGCCGCGGATGGAGCTGATCAGCGAGGATTCCTCGTCAGAGCCCGTGTCGAGCGGCTCCTGCACCGGCGCGCCGGTCTGGCGCTTCATCTCCTCGGCCTTGGAAAAGGGCACACCCACCTTCTGCGAGATGGCCGTGGTGATGGCATTGCCGGCGATCCCGATGTCGCGGCTGAAGCGCGACGTGCCGCCGACGTAGATGTTGATGCTCGTGACTTCCGCCCCGATGTTGGCCAGTGCGATGCACCGGTCGGGCGTGGGCTTGTACAGCTCCTCGAACGCGTTCATGAAGGCGAAGGAATCCACATCCACAAGCACCGGCGTCAGCCCCAGCGCGCGCACGATGGCCACGTGCTCCTGGATCATGTCCTTCTTGGCGCAGACCAGCAGCACGTCCAGCTTGCCCGGTTCGGCCGAGCGCCCCAGCACGACCGAGTCGATGCTGACCTCGTCGATATGATAGGGGATGTACTCCTCGGCTTCCCAGCGCAGGGCGTTCTTCAGGTCCGCCTCGGGCATTTCGGGGAGCTGGATGTAGCGGACGATGACCGATTCGCCGCCGACGGCGGTGACGGCATACTTGGCGTTGAACTTGCCTTCGGCGATGGCGCGGCGGGCGGCGGCGATCTTCAGGTCGCGCGCACCGCCATAATCCCCCGGCGCCCCATTGGGGTTCACGGGCGCCACGCCCAAGCGCTCCAGCTCCAGAGAGCTGCCGCGCCGGCGAAGCTGAACCGCCTTCACGGAATCGGAACCGATATCAAGACCGATGACGTTCTTGGCACCAATCATGGCTGGACTCTTTTCATGGGAACCTTGTCCTCACGGGAGGCAACTGCCGGGCGACATCCGGTGACTGGTTCGTCGCACTTCGCACGGCTGGCGCGGGCTTGATCCAAACCACGGACCACGCAGACCGAGACTCGCGAGACGGGGCGACGGGGGGAGGAGAGGGGATTCGGACGCCGGAATTGGGGGCAGCCCACGAATATTGGGCAGATATCCGAACACCTGATTCCTCGGTGGTCACCGGGATGAGTCAGGCAGGGCTCTTTCACGACAGGTATCGTTGGGGTTGCCGAGATCAAGCGGGCTCGCGGTCGCGGTTGCAAGGGGAATCGACAGGCCATGGATACCACCCCACCCGAATCTTGACTCGCGGTATTCCTAATCACAGCAGAGGCAAAGAGGCCCAAAAGGGAACACGGTCAAGACAAAAACGGCTTTTTCCGTCTGGCTGCCCCAAAACGGGTCGCTTCGCCCTAGACCGCATTGGCCTCGATCACCGATTTCAGCCACCACGCGCTCGCCTTCGGCGTCCGCTTCAGCGTTTCATAGTTCACATGCACGATTCCGAAGCGCCGGGAGTACCCCCACGCCCACTCGAAGTTGTCCAGAATCGACCACACAAAATAGCCCCGCACCGGCAATTTTTCCGCGCACGCCCGCTGCACACCGCGCAAATATTCCTGAAAAAACTGAACTCGAGACAGATCCTGCACCCGTCCGTCGCCATCCACCTGATCCGGCCACGCGCATCCATTCTCTGTAATATAGAGGTCACCCGGCGCATAAGCTTCATGTGTAAATCGCAAAGCCCAATAAAGCACATCCGGCGTCACCGGCCAATCCATGTGGGTGCGCGGATGATGTTTTGGATAGGCAATCAAACCCTGATGCGCATGAGACATCAAGTGCGCAGCGTAAATATTGAGACCCACGTAGTCCAGCGGCTGGCAGATGTTCCGCATGTCGCCGCGCTCGATCTTGGGCGCGTCCTTGCCCAGCGCCTCCAGCTTCTTCTTCGGATAAGAGCCCTTGAAAAGCGGGTCCATCAGCCAGTCGTTGTTCTCGACGAAGTCGTGCCGGCCCGCATCGACATGGGCCTTCTCCTCCGCGAACGGCACCGCGACCCACGGGTTGTGAACGATGCTCACCTTGGGCGGCTTGCTGCATCCGGCGCGGATCCCCTGAATCGCCAGCCCATGCCCGAGCAGGACGTGGTGGGCCACCTGCCGCACGCCCTTCTCCTTCAGCCGCAACCCCGGCGCGTGGTCCCCATGGCGGTGCCCCGCATCGATGACGCACGGCATCTCGTTGATCGACGTCCACATCCGCACCCGGTCGCCCAATCGCCGGGCGACGATCTCCGCATAGTCTCCCATGGCCAGCGGAGTGTCGCGCTTCTGCCAGCCCCCCTTCTTCTGCAGGGCCGACGGCAGGTCCCAATGATAGAGCGTCAGCATCGGCTGGATGCCACGCTTGAGCAGCCCGTCCACCAACCGGTCATAAAATGCCAACCCCGCCTCGTTGACCTCTCCCGTTCCGTTGGGGAGGATCCGCGGCCACGCCACCGAGAAACGGTACGCACCGAAGCCCAGCTCCTTCATCAGGTCCAGGTCTTCCTCCCACCGATGATAGTGGTCGCACGCCACACGGCCGGAATCGCCATTGAGAATCGCCCCGGGCCGCGCGCACAAGTCGTCCCAGATGGACGGCCCGCGCCCGTCCTCGTCCACCGCCCCCTCGATCTGATACGACGCCGCCGCACACCCCCACAGGAAGTTCTTGGGAAACGGGGCAGTGGGCATGATGGCAGGCTCCGGCTCAGCGAATTGGTCAACGATACCATTCCACCCTCCCGCCCGGATCGCCCCGTGGGCAAGGGGAGGGTTGGAGGGGGTTAAGGATGCGCACGGACCGAGGATTTGGAGATCATTCGCGAAGCTCGCCTCACTTGGCACCGAAGGCCGCATGGCTTGAAAACGGGGTGGGGCTACTCCTCAAACTCTTCGCGATATTCCAGGCCGGCCTCGTGCAAAAGCCTCCTATATTCATCCAGGAAGGTCTCTTTCTTGTGATGCTCCTCCTGATTCTTGATATAGTCGATTAGTCGCTCCGTATCATTCCAGCTCACCGTGAACATGCCAAGCCCCGGCTGCCACCATTCAAACTCGGGGAACTTCCCGCTACTCCGGATCCATTTGCTGCTCGATGACTTTAGCTCTCGAACCAAGTCGGACAACCGCGTGTCCTGATGAACAGCGAGAAGAATGTGCACGTGGTCTTCAACCCCACCGATTCGAAATACGTGACAGTCCTTTGCTTTGAGTATGCCATAGAGGTAGGCATGCATGGCACGCCGGTCGTCCCCAAAGAAGGCGGGATGACGATGCTTGGTTGACCAGACAAGGTGATAAATCAGTCTCGTGTAGGTGGCCATCGCATGCTCCCTTCTTGTGTCGCCCCGATGGGGCTCATTATCTTCCGCTCCGATACCCCCGGTTCCGGCTTCGCCTGCACCGGGGGCTACTCGGATTTCGTCCTGCGGACTTGGTTCGGGTAGTTTGGCGGCAGGCTCTGCCAAAGGAACACCATTGCGGGCGACAAGCCAAAGCAAAAGATGCGGACTCTCCTCGGATTTCGTCCTGCGGACTTGGTTCGGGTAGATTGGCGGCAGGCTCTG
>CAZVAQ010000153.1:0-1316 GCA_964625145.1 uncultured Candidatus Sumerlaeota bacterium | reverse complement strand
TCTCCTCGGATTTCGTCCTGCGGACTTGGTTCGGGTAGATTGGCGGCAGGCTCTGTCAAAGGAACACCATTGCGGGCGACAAGCCAAAGCAAAAGATGCGGACTCTGCAATGACGCGTGGTTGTACGTGATTGCCAGCCCGTCAGGGCGACATCCGAGTAGCCATGGGTGGAGGCGATAGCCGGAACCCATGGACAGATCGCGAAGAGACACGAGCCCCATCGGGGCGACACAACCACCTTACACCAACAACATCATCCCGCAACCCGCCACCACACCCAATACCAAACCCAAAATCTGGATCCACGCCAATTCCCTTCTTCCCACGTCATCAACCAATCCCTCGATCATGGCGGGATCCATGGCGAGGACTTGCTTTTCGACAATCTCGGCGACGGGGAATGATTGAATCAATCGCTCCTGCAAATCCGCGATGCGCGCCGCGATGGCGGGGCGCAGGCGGCCGCCTTTGGGTTCGAACAACACGCCGGGCAGGCGCGCCAGCACATGGTCCAGGCCTGCATGGATCATCTCCCATGTGCGCGGATGGTCGGACATCTCGCGCACCTGGTCGGCCAATGCGGGAAGGCCGTCGTTCTCGAACCAATCAAGCAGGCGCTCCACGACCGAGATGCGCAATGCGGCGATGCCCTCGGCGGTGCCGGGGTCTTCCAACCGCTCAAGGATGCCGCGCACCATCTCGACCAACGTCTCCGCCAGATCCTCCGTCGCTTCCGGACTGCGCAGCGTGTTGACGATGCCCTTGCGCAGTTGATCCCAGTCGATGACGAACTGCTCGGCGAGGAATCCGCGCACGGGATGGCGTTCGCGATAGCGCGCGAATTGTTCCTGCAACAGTCCCATGATGCGCGTGATGACGCCTTCGCGGGTGGTCTCCTGGAAGATCCATTTCGCCAGCGCGCGCCGCGCTTCGTAGCTCTTTGCAAAGCGCATCAGGCCCGCCTTCAGCGCCGATGAGAGCCGCTCCGGGGTGACATGTTCGAGGAGCAGGCGCTCCAGTGCGTGGCGCAGTTCGGGGCGCAACTCGCGCAGCGCCGCGGGGCCTTGCTCGCGAATGAGTCCGGCGGTGTGCCTCGCCAGCAGCTCGCGCATGGAACGATCGGCCAGCAGCGAGACCATCTCCTCGCGGATCGCCGCGCCCAATGGTCCGTGCACGCGTTCGTCGGCGAGTGCATTGGCAACGGCTTCCGGGCTCATCAATCGCTGCGCGGCGACGCGGCCGAGTGCGTGGGCAAAGCGCGTCTGCTCGCGCGGCAATAGCCCTTGGGGCCACACCACCAGCCACGGGATGCGCCG
>CAZVAQ010000152.1:0-8396 GCA_964625145.1 uncultured Candidatus Sumerlaeota bacterium | reverse complement strand
GAGAGTTTCGTGTGATACCCTCGGCCGAGCGATTTCCAAATCGTGCACAAAAAAAAAGACGCCCTAAAGGATGGAGCAAGGCACTCCACTCGGCTATGGCACAATTGGCCTAAACCAATCTTGTGATTCCTAGATTCAAACTTCACTCTTCACCCTTCACTCTTCCCTACATCTTCCCCTGCCACGTCCTCAGCAGCATCAACCCCACGCCGATGTAGATGATTGAGTCCGCGATGTTGAACACGGGCCAGTTGATCAGGTAGAAATCCAGGAAGTCCACCACGTACCCGCGCAGCACGCGGTCGATCAGGTTGCCGATGGCGCCGGAGACGACCAGGGTCACCGCGATGCGGCCCCAAGTCTCGCGCGCAGGAATGCGCGTCCACCACCACCACAAGGCCAACACGGCCACGACGCTGACCAGCGCCAGGATCTCTGTGTGGCCATGGAAGAGCGAGAACGCCGCGCCGCGGTTTTCCGCATAGCGCAGTTGGAACATGCCGGGTATCAGCCCGATGATCCGCTCGCCGGGCTCCAGCCATGCCTTGGCCGCGATCTTCGACGCATGATCAATCACCAGAAATCCGATCAGCACTCCGAGGCATAGCGGCCATTGGGCCCAGCCTCCGGGAGGACCGGGATGATGACGGGCGGGAGTGGCCTCGCTCTTGTCCGGTGTTTCGGGGGTCTGCTTGCTTGCCAAGTTCGAGCTTCCTTTCGCGCGGGGCCGTGTACCTTCCCGGCTCACGCCCGGTGCCGCCAGCCCAAATGCTTGCGGCGGAGCCGTCAATGGGCACAAATGAGGCTTCAGGAGATTCCGGTGATCGAGTCCTCGCTGCTTCTATCCCTGTCGATCGGCGCTCTGGCCGGAGTGGCCGGCACCGGCATGGCGGTGTGGGCGTATAATCGCTACCTGGCGCCGCTTGTCGAGTTCCCGATCAAGAAGCCCGCCGCACTGACCGCCCTGCCTGGGGGGCTCCTGCTGGGGGTCTTCGCTGCATGGCGATTCCACGCAGGTGGGCCGGGCTTGCTCGAGACTGTCCTGTGGATCGTGCTGGCGTTGGCCGGAGGGATCATCGCCCTGCGGCTGATCATCAACGGATTCATGCGGCACGACGAACTGGTGAAATCCTCCTTCGAACGGGTGGAGGGCATGACCCCAGCCCTGCGGTGGCGTGCCTTTCCTCTCTGGCAACGCGCGCTCCTGTTTCTGCTAGGACCCATCAATCAAGTCGGCGCGTTGCGGATTCATCGATGCGAAATCACGTTGGCCGGGCTGGACGCGGCCTTTGACGGTTACCGCATCGTGCACGTCACCGACCCCCATGTGAACCCCACCTTGAGGCGCGAATGGTATGACGCCGCGATCCGCAAGGCGATGGCGCTCAAGCCCGACCTGCTGCTGCACGGCGGGGACTTCATCACCCGGCCTGCGTGTCTCCAAGAGGCTGTGGAAGTCTTGAAGCCGCTTCACCGCGCTCCGAACGGCGCGTTCACCGTGCGCGGGAACCATGACTTGTGGAAGGCGTCGCAACGCGTGCGCCGCGCGGCCAGACGGGCGGGCATGCGCCTGATGTCCAACGAGGGCGTGGTGATTCGCCGCGGCGAGGCAGCCTTGTCACTCATCGGGCTTGAGGCCCCCTACATCGGCCTCGGCCCGGTTTCCGAGAAGGAACTGCGGCAATTGCCGCAGCCGCGGCTGGCGCTTGTGCACACTCCCGATGCCTTTCCCACCGCCCGGCGGCTGGGCTGCGTGTTGGCGCTGGCGGGGCACACCCACGGGGGGCAGGTGCGCATGCCGCTGCTCGGAGCGACGGTGACCAGTTGCGCGGCCGGCCCGCGACGCTGCACGGGCATCTCGCGACTGGGCTCCATGATCTGTATTGTCGGCAATGGGCTCGGCTCGTTCTTCCCGCTGCGGGTGTTGTGCCCCCCGGAAATCGTCCTGATCGTGCTTCGAGGGTCGAATTCAGCGTGACCTGCGGCCGGCAGAGCCCATAGACTCCTTGCGTCCGGACAAACCGGACTTTTTCCTGATTATGAGCACACAAACCCTTCAAGTCACACTCAACGGCGAACCCACCAGCATCCAGTCCCGGACCATCGCGGAATTGCTGGAGGAATACGCCCTTCAGGTGCCGCGCGTGGCGGTCGTTCGCAATGGCGACGTCGTGCCGCGCGGTGAATTCGCCGACTGCGCCATCGCGCAGGAAGACGTCATCGACATCATCACGATCATAGGTGGAGGTTGATTCATGGCCATGGCCGCCGCAGTCCACGAACACGCCGGCAACGACACTCCGCTGATTGTCGGAAAGCACACCCTGCACTCGCGCCTGATTGTCGGAACGGGAAAGTACGCCAACTTCGACGTCATGAAGAAGGCGCACGATGCCTCCGGCGCGGACATGATCACCGTGGCCCTGCGACGCGTGGATCTCAAGAATCCCGAAAACAACATCCTCAACTACATCGACCTCGACCGCATCACGCTGCTCCCCAACACGGCCGGTTGCTATTCAGTCGAGGAGGCCGTGCAGGTCGGGCGGCTGGTGCAGGAGCTCCAACTGGGCGATCTCATCAAGGTCGAGGTCATCGGCGACCCGAAGACGTTGATGCCATGTCCCGTCGGCACGATCGAGGCCACGCGCATCCTGACCGACATGGGATTCACGTGCATGGCGTATTGTTCCGACGACATCATCCTGTGCAAGCGGCTGGAGGAAGCCGGCGCGGCGGCGGTGATGCCGTTGGGTTCGCCCATCGGCAGCGGCCGCGGCATCCTCAACCCCACCAACATCCGCATCATCAAGGAGTTCGCCACCGTGCCGATCATCGTGGATGCGGGCGTGGGCTGCGCATCGGATTGCGCGTCGGCCATGGAGTTGGGTGTGGACGGATTGCTCGTCAACACAGCCATCGCCGCAGCCAAGGATCCGGTCGCGATGGCAACCGCGATCAAGCTGGCAACGATCGCCGGCCGCATGAGCTTCCTGGCCGGGCGCATGGAGAAGCGCCTGTACGCGAGCGCGAGCACACCGCTGAAGGATTTCTGAGCGCGCGCTGCGCAACCGCGTAGGTGAAACGGAAAAGTGCAGGCGGGGACGCCTGCACCACTTACCTTTGGCCTCATTCAACTGGCCACATTGCGTTCGCGCTATTCGTTAGCTGGCCTCAAACACCTCGAAGCAATCGTAGCCAAATTCCTGGGCGGCGCGGATCTGGTCGGGTTCGCCCCAATGGTCGGCGTAGCCAACCTGGCGGGCCTTCCACGCGCAGTCCCACACGAAGCGAATCGTGAGGGGAGAATCCGCGTCGGCCTTCAGCGTGCCGCGGAAGTCGGAGCAGCCGGAGGTGGCCTGAATGTCGACGGACTTGAACGCCACCTGGGGATGAGATTCCAGCAGCTTGGTAATCACGCGCAGCACCTTCACCGGCGGAGCACCGGCGCTGGCGCGGATCAGCGGCGTGGTGGCGTTCCCTTCGGCGTATTGCTGGACGGCGGACTTGAACTCCTGGGTGGCATGGCTCGATTCGAGCACGCGCTGCAGGGCCGGGGTCATCATGGAGCGGATCGTTGGCATGGCAAATCCTTGGGTGAAATACTCTTACGATGAAGTGGCGGTGACCATGGCGTGAATGCGTGTGCGCAGGCGATCGTCCGCTTCATCCGCTGTCCTACAGGAGAGCACATCCCTTGCCATTTCCTCAAGTTCGGCCAGCGAGACACTGCGGATCATCTTCTTCACCATGCCGATGGAGGCGGGGCCCATGCTGAGGTGACGAATCCCCAAGCCCACAAGCAGCAGGGCAAACAGGGGCGAAGAGGCCATCTCCCCGCAAACGCTGACCGGTGTGCCCGTGTCGCGGCCTGCATCGGCGACAGCCTTGATCAGGCGCAACACGGCCGGATGCGTCGGCCGGTACAACGGTGCAACCGCGCGATTCACGCGATCCACCGCCAGCGTGTATTGGATGAGGTCGTTGGTCCCGATGGAAAGGAAATCCGCCTCCTCCGCGAATTCGCGGGCCATTAGGGCGGCCGAGGGAATCTCGATCATGACACCGAGGCGAATCGTGCCCGGCACCGCCACGCCATCGCTGATCAACTCGTGGCGGCATTCCTCCAGGATGACGCGCGAATCGCGCACTTCCTCCAGGCTGCTCACCATGGGGATCATGATGTCCAGCTCCGGACGATCCCCTGCCGCGGTGAGCATTGCCTTCAACTGCGCGCGAAACAGGTCGCGCCGGTACAGGCAAAGCCGGACTGCACGCAGGCCTAGGAACGGGTTGGACTCCTCGATGAGAAACTCGCCGCGAGGCAACTTGTCGCCCCCGATGTCGAGCGTCCGCATGATCACCTGACGATCGGGCATCCTGTCCAGCACGAGGCGGTATTGCTCCACATGATAGGCCCAGTCGTGGATGTGTTCCTCATCCATGTAGAGGAACTCGGTGCGGAACAGGCCGATGCCCTCCGCGCCGTTTTCCTCCACGGCATCGAGCTCGATGGGGAACTCCAGGTTCGCATTGAGGGAGATCCGCGTGCCATCGGTCGTCACACCGGGCAGCGCGCGCAATTCCGACAGGGCCTCGCGCTGCGAACGCAACTCGGCGACGCGCTTGCGATAGAACTCAACCTGCTCCGCCGTGGGATGCAGGATCAGTTTCCCCTCGGTCCCGTCCAGGATCATCATGTCGCCGGAGCGGACATAGTGCGTGACATACTCCAGCCCCGTGACCGCCGGCAGGGACAGCGCCTTTGCCATGATGGCCATGTGGCTCGTGGTGCCGCCAACGTTCGTGCAAAAGCCCAGGACCTTCTCGCGCGCCAACGCCGCGGTTTCCGCGGGGCCGATGCTGTTGGCCACCACGATGCATCCCGCATGCGGAACTTCCGGCCGGCTCGCCGCGTTCAACCCGCGCAGGAACTTCACCACCCGTCGGGCAATGTCATACAGGTCGTGATTGCGCTCGGCAAAGTACGCATCACCCAGGGCCTTCATCTGCTCGCCCAACTCGCTGGCGACTTCCCAGAAGATTGACTCGGCGTTGCGCTTCTCGCTGCGGATGTGGCGGATGGTGCGATCGGCCAGGTTGGGATCCTGGAGCATCATCAGATGCGCATCAAAGATCGCGGCCTGTTGAGTGTCGATCTTCTCGGCAACCTGACGGCCGATGGAGGTGATCTCGTCCGCGGCCAATTGGATGGCCTGCTGGAAGCGTTCGACCTCGTGCTCGACTTGATCATCGGCGATGGGATAGGACTCGCCCGGTTCGCCCTCGCTCTCGATCACCGAGGCGGGTCCGATGGCGATCCCGTCCGAGACCCCCTGGCCGTCGAAGAAGAAGGTTCTCCTGCCAGCCATGGATCGGGTCATGCTCCCGGGAGAAGTTGACTTGGAATGATGGGAAAGTGAGGGGCGCGCAATTCGAAAGAGCGGGCCCCGCAATGGGAGATCAGCTGTCGGCCAAGGGCTCCCCAAAGCCAGATTCCACCAACTGCTGCAGCCCTTGGCAGAGTTCCTCGGCCCCCTCGCCCTCCGCCAAAATATGCAAGACCGACCCCGGACCAGCCGCCAGCATCATCATCCCCATGATGCTCTTGCCATTCACGGCCATGCCGTCCTTGTTCACCGTGACTTCGCAATCGGGGTACTGGCCCGCGAGGCGGACGAACTGCGCCGCCGGGCGCGCATGCAGCCCCTGCTGGTTGACGATGGTGACTTGGGTTTCGATTTTCAATGACTCCACAATTTGGCTGCTCTCTCGGAAGGCGGGCTGTAACTCCAACAGGGACAGTGTTCCAAGCTGGGCCACATTGTCCACGGCGGACTCCCGCCGGATCTCGTGCTGCGAACTTGTAAGGGGGGGCGCGTTTCGAATCCAGCGAAATCCTGAGAAAAGTACGTGGACCTGTCCAGATTCCCAAACCCCGAATAAGCACCCGTGCCCCCATGACGACTGCGCCGTCATTGCTGCTATGAAGCGCTTAATTGTCAAGCCCCAATTCCAGAGGGAAAGTCCATGATATCAGCAGGCTACGACCCAGTCCCAGTCGCCCCGCCAGCCCGGCCCCGCCGTCTGTTCATTGCCATCACCCTCCCCGCGGACCTGCGCGACGCCCTTGCCGATTTGTCCAGCCGCCTGCAGAAAGGCGCACACTTCACGGCCCTGCAGGCGTCCTGGGTGCCCTCCGCCAACATGCACCTGACTATCCACTTCCTGGGCCCAGTTCCGGCCGACCGGATACCTGATCTCCAAACGGCCCTTGGAGGAGTCGGGATACAGTGCCGTCCCTTTACCCTGCAGTTCCAGGGGCTGGGGTACTTTCCCCACGCCCACGCGCCCAAGGTCCTGTGGGTGGGCGTACCCAAGCCGCCATCTGCCCTGAACCAGTTGGTCGAAATCACCAAGACCGCCGTGCAATCGGCAGGTCTCGAACTCCAACACGACAACTTCCACCCGCACATCACACTTGCGAGGTTTCGTTCGTTGAAGGGAACGGCCGCATTCGTCAACATGGCGAAGAACTACGCCACGACGGCGCCCGGTTCTTGTGAGGTGGGGAGCATCGCCCTGATGGAAAGCCTGCCAGGCAAAGGAGCACCCGAGTACCGGATTGTGGAGGAGTATCCGGTGGGCGCAGCGTAGGAGTGGACGGTGGACGAGGTGGACACTGTGGACCAAGTGGACGAATCCAACAAGTCCCTGCTGTCCCTGCCTTCCCCTTCTCACACAATCAAGGCAACACAGTCACAACAGTGGCCCGCACGCCATCATTCACGATGTCCGGTTCGCCAAGGACATCCTGGCCCAGATAGACGGCCTCGGTCGTGCGTTGCCCGGGGCGACGGCTGAACAGGAACCGCAGTGGCGTGCCCGCGGTCGGCTTCTTGGCCCGCGCGACGATCTGCGCCATCACGCCATGCACACCAAGAAAATCATCGGGTATCGACGTGCCCACGCGATACTCAATCGTGCCCCGCATGGCCATCACGGAATTGGCCATGTGATAGTCCCACGGGAACTGATGACGGAAGGAACCATCGTGGATGTTGTGACCGATGGTGATCCAATTATCAAAGTCGTGGTCGAAGATCTCCAGCACATCCGGATCGTATTGGATGATGAAGGAAACGCCATCGAGCATCGAGTGAACGCGATTGTCGAGCACGACATCGATGGTGAAGACCTCACCCACGCGCGGCGGTTCCGGAGGCCCCACCAACTCAAGGCGCACACCGCCAATGCGCTCGTTGGAGCCCGTGTAGAGCAGCGGTTCCTGACGCATCAGCTCGGCCTCGGTCGGATCCGACGGCACGATCATCACGCCGATGGAGAGGGTCCCGTCCCCCTCCTGCCATAGCTCGCCGAGGACGCCCTGCGAATTCTCGAACAGTTCCGTCGCGCGGCCGTCGCGATCGCGCCCAAAGACGATCGGCGTGAAGAGCACCGGCTGCAGCGCCTTCCACTCGATGAACATCAGCGCATCATCAGGTTCGATAATCGGATCGCCGAGGATTGCTTCGTAGATGATCTGTCCCCGGTCGCGATTCACCGTCAGCCGTGGCCGGCCGGAAATGCGGTCCGCGAGCTGGCCATCGTTCAACTTCTGCGGCGTCACATACGCCGGATTGTAATCCAATACGATGCGAATACCATTCACCGGCGTGCGCCGCCGATTGCTCAGGACGATGTCCGTGACGAACACGTCGCCTTCCAGAACCGTCAGGTCCTGGCTTTCGGGCTGCCGCTCGGGAGTCAGCCGAAGCATCAAGTTGTCAGGATTCGTGGTGAAGGAAAACTCGCCGGAGAACGAACTCGGCGGCGGCGTGCGCTGAACACGCGGCGTCCCCGGAGTTTGCCCCGGCCGCTCGCCCTCCCCGGGAGTCTGGGGAGTCTCTCCCTCCACGGGAGTCACCGGCGCCTGCCCCTCCGGCGTTTCCTGAGTGGGGCGTTCCCCCTGAATGACGACCACCTCCGGCGTCGCCGCCGGCGCAGGAGTCGCCGCCGGCTGGGGCGTGCTCGCCGGTTGCTCGGGAGCAGCGTCTTGTCCCGCCAACGGGGCCGCCAACAACAAGACCATCAGGATGCAGGTGATACAGCGCATGGAAAAGCTCTTCGGAGTCAGGAAAACCGCAGTGGACCACTCAAGGCAGACCAGCAAAGGGCCCCCAAGGTTGGTCCCAAACCCCAACCCGCACAACGCGAATTTCGGGTGGTACACGGGCGGTATCTTCTTTGGCCTGAGTCAAAGTTGGGCAAGGTGGCGATTTTCGCTTTTTCCTTGCCCTCGCTGTAAATATTCGCCTTATCTTCGTCAGGGCTTGTGACGCACGAAGTCGCTCAATCCCTGACTTTCCCTCGGCACTAGAAGGGGCAGACCTGGA
>CAZVAQ010000151.1:0-8526 GCA_964625145.1 uncultured Candidatus Sumerlaeota bacterium | reverse complement strand
GTCTCCGCACCGGCGTCCCTTCTTCCACACGGGCCCTCTGCCCACCTGAAAGTGACCGCCCCCCAACGATGAACGAGGAACCAGAAACTAGGAACTCAACTCCTGCGCCCGCTCCCGCGCCGCCTTCACGGCCCCCCTCACCGCTTCCCGGAATCCCGCCGCCTCCAGATGCGCAATGCCGCGCTCCGTCGTTCCGCCCTTGGACGTCACCCGTGCCCGGAGCACGTCCGGCCCCTCCTCGCTGTCGCGCGCCAACAGCGCCGCCCCCACCACCATCTGCTTCACCAGCGCGTTCGCCTCGGCTTCCGTGAAGCCCTCCTCCCGCGCCGCCTCCAGCAGCGCCTCGATCAGCAGGTACACATACGCCGGCCCCGACCCGGACAGCCCCGTCACCGCGTTCATCTGATCCGGCCGCACCACCACCGTCACCCCAACCGCCTCAAAAATCCGCTGCGCCAAGGCCAAGTCCGCCTCC
The DNA here is from genome assembly GCA_964625145.1 of uncultured Candidatus Sumerlaeota bacterium. GTDB lineage: Bacteria > Sumerlaeota > Sumerlaeia > SLMS01 > JAHLLQ01 > CAYTRP01. Next base: position 8,051 of record CAZVAQ010000151.1, on the reverse strand, counting down.
GACGCATGCGCCCCCGCACACAGCCCGCTGGAACCCTCTCCAATCAGCGCCGGCGTGTTCGGCATCACCTGGATGACGCGCGGGTTCGGACACGCGTCGCTCTTCAGAGCCGCCTCGATCCGCGCCGCGGGCGTTCCAGCCAGAATCGAGATGATCAAGTGACCCTGCTTGACAAACGGTCGAATCTCATCGGCGAGCACCTGAAAGCCCTGTGGCTTGACGGCCAGCAAAATCACCGTCGCATCCGCCAGCACCTCCTCATTGCTCCGCGCCGCCCGCGCCCCCATCCGCCCTGCCAACGCCACCGCCTTCTCGTGGTCGATGTCCGACACCACAATCTGCGACGGCTTCACCACGCCCTTGCTCTCCAGCCCGGTCATCAACGCCGCCGCCATGTTCCCGGACCCAATAAACCCCAGCCGAAGCGAAGGATCCAGCGGCGCGTACACATTGGATGTCGTCATGGCAACATACTCCCATCAAGATGTGTCCCGCTCACCTGTACTCATCTTTTCAATCTGCGGATTCGCTTTTCACCGCCTCATACCTCGCCCGCAAGACCCTGAATCCCCCAGCCGCGTCCTGCGCCTTCCACACCGCCCCGATCACCGCCGGGATGACCACGGTGCCGGTTCCCTGCGCGGCCGCCACGACACTTTCCAGATTCCCCGCGTCGATCCCGCCGATCGCCACCAGGGGCATCCGCCCACGCAGCACCCGCGCCGCGTGCTCCACCAACTCAAGCCCCACCGCCGGGTCCGGATTCGCCTTGGTCGTGGTCCCGAACACCGGCCCCACGGCCACATAGTCCACCGGCTCCGCCAGCGCCGCGGCGAACTGCCCGCGCGAATGCGTCGAGAGGCCGACCAGGCGGTCCGGCCCCACGATCCGCCGGGCCGCGGCCACCGACAAGTCATCCTGCCCCACATGCACGCCGTCGGCAGCCACCGCCGCGGCCAGCTCTGCAAAGTCGTTCACGATGAGCACCACCCCCGCCGCCCGGCAGACGCGGACGCACTCGCGCAGCTCGGCTTCCAGCGCGACGGTCACCTCCCCCTTCTCCCGAATCTCGATCATCCGCGCACCGGCATCCACCAGCAGTCGCACCTGTTCCAGATGCGACCGCCCCGACATCGCCACGTCGGTGATCGGAAACACACAGGCAGGGACGCGAGGCGACGCCATCAGTACACCGGCACCGTGGGATCGACCTCCAGCGACCACGCGTGAATCCCCCCTGCGACATTCAGCACCTGCGAAAAGCCTTGGGCCATGAGGAACGCCTGCACCCGCGCCGAACGCACTCCCCCATGGCACAGCACGGCGATGCGCCGCTCGCGCCAATCATCCAGCTCCCCCAGCCGCGTCGCGATTTCCCCCATGGGAATGTGCCGCGCCCCGGCTATGGAGGCCACCTCCACCTCCCCCGGATTGCGCACATCGAGCAGCAACAGCTCCTCCCCGCCGTCCAGCATCTGCTTCAGGTCATGCACCGAAATTTCCACCGGGTTCTCCATCGTCAGCAAAGTCCCCCAACACGAAGACGGCCGCCGACCGGATGCCAATCACGAATTGGCGTCCCGAATCGGCGGCCGCGGAGAGTCATGCTCTGCCGGATCAGCGGCGCTTGATCCCTGTCCCCTCGTTCGAATCCACGTAGATCCCGACAATGATGAACGGGATGCCCGTGTAAAGCGTGCTGCTGGGTGTGACATTGATCATGGCGTCGGCGCCAAGGTTTTTGGCGTCTTCCGCCGTCGAGGCCAGCAGGTCCTCGTTCGTCTTGCCGGGGTACAGCTCAATGAACTTCCCAATGCCGGGCAGGCCAATGCCAATGCCGATTTCCTTCGACGTGTGGTGCCCGGTTGCCGTGTAGTTCTCAAACGTCCCGTCCCCGGTGGTGATGTTGCTCAGCTTGGTGCGCTGGGCCACCTCCGCCAAGTTCGTCTTGCTCTGGACCGGCGCGCATCCCGCCAGCGCCACGGCCAAAGCCACGCAAGCAATGCTTCCTACGATGGAGAGCCTCATGGCCTCTCCTCCTGAGTAATGAAATCTGGACGCGACCCGTGTGGCCCCGTCTGCCCAACTCACTCACCACAGGCCAAACACGGTCAAGTTGGTAAACGTGTCTGGCCCCTCCCTCGGCTTGCACTCCCCACGATGATCTGCTAGGCCTTGATACCGAGAACAAGCCACAGGAGGTCCCACCCATGCCACGCATCCTTATGCCCATCGTCCCCGGATTCGAGGAAACCGAGGCCATCGCCACCATCGACATCCTGCGCCGCGCGGGGGTCGAGGTCATCACCGCCGGCGATGGCGCCACCGAGATCACCAGCGCCCACAACATCACCATGCGCACGGACATCCGCTGGGAGGACCGCGACCGCAAGGGGCCCTACGACGCCCTGATCCTCCCCGGCGGCCCCGGCACGCCCCGGCTCAACGATCTCCCCGGCCTGCACGGGCTGGCCCGCACCATGGAAGCCGACGGACGATTGGTCGCCGCCATCTGCGCGGCGCCGACCGTGCTCGCCAAGGCCGGCGTCCTCAGCGGCCGCAAGGCCACCTGCTGGCCCGGCTCCACCGCCGACATGGGCAACGTCCCCCTGCTGGAGCAGCCCGTCGTGGAGGACCGTCGCGTCATCACCAGCCGCGGGGTGGGCACGGCGCTGGACTTCGCCCTGGCCATCGTGGCCGAACTGGTGGGACAGGAGAAGGCCGACAAGATCGCCGACTCCATCGTCTACCATCGCGTCGCGGTGGCCGCCAGCTAATCCCATCACCAACCCGGTCCGGAGACCCATGTGATAGCCGTCAAACCAGTTCTCAAATGGGTCTTCGGACCGCTCGCCGTCCTCTTCCTCGCCATCCAATTCATCCCCGTGGACCGGTCGAATCCTCCGGTGGGGACGGAAATGCCCGCCCCGCCGGAGGTGCGGGCCATCCTGCAGCGCTCGTGCTATGACTGCCACTCCAACCAGACCGTGTGGCCATGGTACAGCCGCGTGGCGCCGGTCTCGTGGCTGGTGGCCTATGACGTCCGCAAGGGGCGCGAGGAGCTCAATTTCTCCGAGTGGGGACACGTCAGCCCGGAAGAGGAGGATTATATCCGGTTCGAAATTGTGGAGGAAATCGAGGAGGGGGAGATGCCCCTGCCGGTGTACCTCCGAATGCACCCCAAAGCCCGCCCCACGGCGGAGGAAACCGCGATCCTGCGGAATTGGGCAGAGTCTCCGCCCGGGGGCACGATTCCCTAAAATCCCACAAAACCAGTGAAAAACTGCTTGTCCCTGTGCTCCTTTCCGGCATGTCCTAAACTATTGAAGTTTGCAGGTACTATACCCACAAGGATCCGGGAGGATCAAACAATGAACAAGTTGCTCACCACCCTCGCAGTCGGAGCCATCGCGCTCGTCATGAACGGTTGCGCATGGGGACCATGGGGAACGGGCCCGGGCGGCACCTACCCCGCATTCGTCTACAGCGACAACGTCGTCTACCCCGCCTCCAACACCTCCAGCACCGTCCACCAGTTGACCACCGATGACTTCACCATCGGCGGCACGGTCGTGGCCACCGGCGAGATGGAGAACATCCTGGGCATCATCGCCCGCGGCGACAACGGCTACCAGAACCTGCTGAAGCAGGCCCGTGCCCAGGGCGCCGACGACGTCATCAACGTCCGCACCGACGTCCAGCACAGCAACATCCTGTCCTTCTACGTGAAGACCCAGATCACCCTGACCGGCCAGGCTGTCACCTACAACCGCTAAGCCGGGCGAAACACCGCAGTATAGGCCCTCCGGTCCCTATGGGGATCGGGGGGCATCTTTTTGAGACAGGGACAGCAGGGACGGCGGAGACAGCAGAGGCGGAAACGACGAGGAACGCCCGCCCTTGGGAGCGCCCGGCTGGCCGGAGCCTTGGCGAAGGACGGGCTTTGCGCTGGCATCTCAGGCACAATCCCGGTTGAACCCCCGCCCCGCCCGCCTGTTCCCTTCCGCCGCCCCGGGGTCGCCCCCCGGCCCAGAACATCCATCGAGGAGTTGTCAATTGGCTGAGCCGTTCGTTTACGAAATGTACCGCATGAACAAGCACTACGGGCAGAAGCACGTCCTGAAGGACATCAACCTGTGCTTCTATGCCGGTGCCAAGATCGGCATCGTCGGCGAGAACGGCGCCGGCAAGTCCACCCTGCTGCGCATCATGGCCGGCCTCGACGACAACTTTGAGGGCACCGCCCGCCCCGTCGCCGGCGCCCGCGTCAAGCTCGTCCCCCAAGAGCCCAAGCTCGACCCGGACAAGACCGTCCGCGAGCACCTCGAGACCGCCTTTGCCGGCACCATGGCCCTGCTCAACGAGTTCAACGAGATCAGCGAGAAGCTCGGCGAGCTCGAAGGCGACGAGATGGACAAGGCCATGGAGCGCATGGGCAACCTGCAGGAACGGCTCGACGCCATCGACGGCTGGGAGATCGACACCAAGCTCCGCATGGCCGCCAACGCCTTGGTCCTCCCCCCCGACGACATGAAGGCCGGCGTCCTCTCCGGTGGTGAGAAGCGCCGCGTCGCCCTCTGTCAGGCGCTCCTCGAACAACCCGACATGCTGCTGCTCGACGAACCCACCAACCACCTCGACGCCGAGACCATCGATTGGCTCGAGCACCAGCTCCGCGAGTTCCCCGGCAACGTCATCATCTCCACCCATGACCGCTACTTCCTCGACAACATCACCAAGTGGATCCTGGAGCTGGACAACGGCCGCGGCATTCCCTTCGAGGGGAACTACACGTCGTGGCTCGGCCAGAAGCTCGACATCATGGCCAAGGCCGAGAAGAAGGAATCGCCCCGCCGCAAGGCGCTGGAACGCGAGCTGAAGTGGATCAAGATGAGCACCGCCGACCGCCACGCCCTGAGCCAGGCCCGCATCAAGGAATTCGAGCGCATCGTCGTCGAGGAATCCGCCGCCTCCAACGAGGAAGGCAACGCCGTCATCCAGATCGCCCCGGCCGCGCCGCTGGGCGACAAGGTCATCGAGGTCAACGGCGTCTCAAAGGGCTTCAACGGCATTCCGCTCATCGAGGACCTGACCTTCTCCGTGCCCAAGGGCGCCCTGGTCGGCATCATCGGTCCCAACGGCACGGGCAAGACGACGCTGTTCCGCATGATCACCGGCAGCGACAAGCCCGACAGCGGCAGCATCGACGTCGGCCCCACCGTGCAGATGGCCCACGTGGACCAGCACCGCGATTCGCTGGATCCCGACAAGACCGTCTTTGACGAGATCAGCGAGGGGAAGACCGAGATCGCATTCGGCAAGCAGATCATCCCCGCGCGCAACTACGTCGGCCGCTTCAACTTCAAGGGCACCGACCAGCAGAAGCGCGTCGGCGACCTCTCCGGCGGCGAACGCAACCGCCTGCACCTGGCCAAGCTGCTGAAGAGCGGGGCCAACGTGCTGCTGCTCGACGAACCGACCAACGACCTCGACGTCGGCACGCTGCGCCTGCTCGAAGACGCGCTGGCGCAGTACAAGGGCTGTGCACTGGTCATCAGCCACGACCGCTTCTTCCTCAACCGCATCTGTACGCATATCCTCGCCTTCGAAGGCGACGCCAAGGTGCGCTGGTTCGAGGGCAACTACGAGGAATACGAAGCCGCCCGCCGCCGCGAACTCGGCGACGCCGCCGTCGAAAACCGCCGGGCGCGTTACCGGAGGCTGCCGCGGGTGGGGTGAGGGAGGCTGGGAATACAGAAGTCAGAATTCAGAATGCAAAAAGGGGGGCGGTAAACCGGCGCGCCCCTTTTTGGTTTCATGAACCGCCAGACTTCCGCGTGGTTGACCTTTACTATGGACCGTCAGGCTCCTGCCTGGCAAGCCCACCCAAGCGACCCGAGCAAGCTCCCACCACGCTTCGTCCACAAGAGCCGGGCGTGGCTTGGCGGGTGCCTTTCGCGCGGGGGCGGTGGCATTCTTGGCGGAGGTGGTGGGCATGGGATCCGACTCTGATTCTTCCAAGAAAATCATGATTTCGAGCTTGACAAAGGACGAGTTCTGGTCATAATCAATTCAAATTGTGAAATCAAGAGCCTTGCATGGCCCATTACCCCCCCCCGAAGTGGCGCCCTAACGTGTGCTCCCGATTGCTGGCCGGGCTGCTGAGTGCACTCCTGCTGGTCCTTCATTTCGCGAGCCCCAACTCCGGGTTCGCGGAATCGACCGAATCCAATCGCTACGAAGTGGTGATCTTCACCGCCGGCACGGAAAGCGCGGCCGAGATCATCGCGCATGCCTTGCCGGCCGCATTCCGTGACCAGGTGGGGTTTCGGCAGGAGACCGAGAATGGGGTCGCCGCCGTTGTTGGCGGCTTCTCAAACATGGCCGACGCAATGCTCGTCGCCGAGACGATCAAGGCAACCACCGGCCATACGGCGAGCGCCGAACGCAGCGAGGCAACGGTTAGCGAAGCCGTCGATCCGTTGGACTTAATCCCATCGCGGTTCGATCTTGAGGTGCCCCTCTCGTCTCAACTGGAGTATCAGAACACAGCGGGTGTTCCCGGATACTCGCAGCTGCAGGTGCTCGACACGCCGGAATCGCGCGATGAGTATCGAATGGCGCTCCTGCAAGCGCGAGAGTCGGTTTCGACTGATAATGTGCTGGCGGGATACGTCGAGACGAACCTCGGCATCCTGATGCTTCTCGATGGCGACCTGACCGAGGCCAAGGCGATCTTTGAGCGGGTTGCCGATGGCGAGGTGAAGGCCGCAGCCAACCACCGCATCATGTCCATGTGGCGACTGGGATGGATTGCGCACCAGCAAGGCGACCATCTCGAGGCTTACCGATTGCACACCGAGACACAACGATTTGCCGCCGACAACCCGCGCACAGTGGCCCGCGCCATCAAGGAACGCACTGGCTTGGTCATGGAGATTGCCAAGGACCTAGGTCATGGCGAACTCGCCGACGTGCGTGCGTTCGTCGATGCCAACCGGCACCTCGTCGATCCCGCCTATTGGGATGACCTGTCGGTCATCGACCTGATGTACTTGGAGACGTTCTATTACGAGGGCGACAGGGACGAGTTGCTGAACCGCGTCGATGCGTACCTGGAGGCTCAAGATCCCCGCGCAAAGCGCCAGATCGCCACGGCGCTCTGCTTCAAGGGCCTCGCGCTATTCGGCAAGGATCGGTTCGCCGACGCGTTCGCGACTTACGAGAAGGTCCTGGAGATGGAGTTCGGACCGAACGATCGCTGGCAAACGATTCCGGACTTCAAGGTGCATGCGTTGCGGTGGTTGGCTCACCTGTCTTATCGGCTGGAGGATCCCGCGCTAGAGGAATACTATAGGGCGAAATTGGCTGCGTATGAGCAGAGCAAGTCCACCATAACGGAGGTGGCGCCATGAGAGCACGCAATGGAAAGTCTAAGGTATTCGCGGCCTTGTGGATCGCGGGGTTGCTGGCGTTAGGTATCAGCCGAACTGGCTTACCTGATGGAGATCCAAAAGATCCACATCCCACGCCGACACCAACATCGACACCATCACCGACGCCAACAGCGACGCCAACACCAACACCCACTCCTGTACCTGATCCTTGTGATCCATACCCTACCGACTGTTGCGATCAGGCACGGTGCGAAGACTTGACCGAGGGCCACGGCGGCGGTGTTGTTTGTTGTTTTGGGGTGAAACACTCATGTGCATGGATGGGAGGAGATGGGTGGCCACTAAATACGCATCCAGCTGCTATAAATAAGGGTGAGCCTGGGTCGGAGATTGCGGAAACATGCAATCTTGAACACGAAGATGCACATCATGATGCAGTCAGTTGTCCTCCGTGGTGGGCCGAGGGACCATATCGTGCAGTGACCAATCCGGAGGTAGATGTCAATGCCGAAGAGTGCGATGCCTACCTTATACAACTGGATTGTCTAGCGAGAGAAATAGAGAACTGTGACTCGCCGGAATGTGAGGAGAACATCCGGAACTACTGACATTCACCCCGTCAGTTGACACTGCTGAAAGAGACCTCCCAATGCA
>CAZVAQ010000150.1:0-8562 GCA_964625145.1 uncultured Candidatus Sumerlaeota bacterium | reverse complement strand
CCCCCTCACATCATCTCCGTCTCAAAGCTCGGCGGCTTGTCGTCGCGGATGCCGAGCAGCTCTCCCGCGCCGCTCATGGTGAGGGCGCGGCGGACGTCGGGTTGTGTGCGGGCGACGAAGAACTTCAGGCCGGCGTTGCGGGCCGTCAGGGCCACGCGGACGAGGATCCCGATGTCGAGGGAGTCCATGAACTTGATCTCGCGCATGTCGAGGAACAGGTGGGTGACCCCCGACTCCTTGAGCCGGGGGATTTGCAGGCAGACTTCGTTGAGTGTCGCGTCGAGCGGGAGGAGTACCTTGATGACTTCTTCCAATTTTGCGTGCTTCTTCTTGATTGGTATCGGTTTGCCAGCAGGCAGGTGGGCCAGTTGCCCTTCTGATGACTGGCGGGATGGCTGCCCTACTGCTGGGCGTTGACGCCGCTGGAGGTGGGGGTCCGGCCCGGGGTGGGAACGTCCCGGTCTCCGGCGACGGCGGCGAATTTCTTCTTCATGGCCTCGGCCTGTGCCAACTTGAAGTTGTAGGGTTCGCCTTCGGATTCGACATCGAGGGCCGCGCGCAGCTTCCCCTTCTCGTCGTTCATCAGGGTGCGCAGGTACTTGAGGATCTGCTCGTTGGTGAGTTGGTCGGCTTCGGTGTTGAGGGCGCGGGCGATTTGTTGCTTCACGCGGTCGTCGGGCGGGGTGCCTCCCTCGATGGAGCTCAGCAGCATCTGTTGCCGGGCGATGGTGGAGATGAGGCGGTCGACGCCTTCGTCCTTTCCGATGCCGGCGCGGGCGATGATGATCTGGTAGCCGGGTTCGCCGTCGCGGCGGCGCTGGAACTGGTCGACGCTGTACTTCAGCTCGCCAAGCTCGTACATGAACATGTCCTGGGTGGAGGGTTCGCTCTCCGGTGTGCGCAGGAGGTCGATGTAGTAATCGCGATAGGGGGCGATGTTGCCGGCTTCGATTTCCTTCACGCGTTCGAGCTTGAGCTGGAAGCGGGCGCAGTGCGCGGCGTCCAGCAGATCCCACCAGATGTAGACCTGCATGACGCTGGTGATGGTGGCGATGGCCGGGTCAATGGCCTCGTAGAGGGTGCGGAAGTCATGGATCTCCATGACGTCGCCGGTGGTGTGCGTGATCTTCTCGTGCTTCTCCACCACTTCCGTCTGGATGGTGTTCTGGTTTGTGGCGGTGAACAGATCCTTGACCTTTGTCTTGTCGTCGCCGCAGAGCAACTCGGCGATGACGTAGCGCTTTGGTCCCCAGGCCTTGTCATTCTCGAGGACGTTTCGAAGTTGTTGGATCTGCTGCCATTCCAGGTCCGCCCAGCATTCCTTGAATCGGGGATTCGCGCGGGTGGTCTGGGCGTAGCGCAGGCCCAGATACTCGCGCACTTGTCCAATGATGAGCTCCACGCACCGGTGTTGGTATTCCGTCAAGGCGTGCCTCATGGCTGGCCTCCTTCCGAGAATTTCCTGCGGGTGCCTTCAAGGACCGGCTTTCCGACGAAAGGATAGAGGAACGGCCGCCCGGCGTAGGTGGCGGCGCAGCCGTACAGACAAACCACCACATACAGTGTGTAGACGAGGAACAGCAGTCCGGCGTTGATCAGGTGAACGCCCTCGGATATCGTGGGGCTGAGGACCTCGACCATGCGGCCGAGCAATTCGATGACGACCCATCCGAGGACCGGCACGAGCAGCAGCCCCTGGAAGACCATCGCCTGAATGATGTGGAAGACGACCTCGCGGCTTCTTTCCTTGAACCAGACCAGCAGGACGGCAAGAAAGACCAATCCCCACAGGGGGATTGCGGCGAACAGGTGAGCCGTCGCCGCGAAGCCTCTCTCCTCGCGTCTGACAAGGGCTGTGTCCAGTGGACTCTCCGCCATTCGTACCTGCTTCAAATTGGTTACGCGAGAGTCATCTGCCATGAAGCAGATGCGGTCAACCGGGATCAGGCAGAATTGGCTCGATCGCGCGCTGGAGTGGCTCCCGTGCGTGCTGATGGCCCCGTTTGCCATCGCGCTGGCGTTGGTGGTCGGCGCCCGGATCGCGGCGCCTATGGAGCTGGAGTGGAACGAGGGGCATGGCCTGGAGATGGCCCTGCGGGTTGCACGGGGAGAGCCGCTCTATCCCCGCCCGGACGCCGGGTGGATTCCGTACATGTACGGGCCGTTGTACTATTGGCTCTGGGGAGGAGCGATTGCGCTGCTGGATGGCAATGCGCTGTGGCTGGGGCGGGCGATTTCGGTGGCGGGGTGGATTGCCGCGGCCGGGGGGATCGGTTGGATGACCTGGCGCGAGACCCGGTCCCCGGCCGTGGTGGGCGCGGCGTTGGGGTTGGCGGCGGCCTCGTTCGCGCCGTCTGGGTTCTGGTTCGATTTGGCCCGGGTGGACAGCCTGGCTGTGGGGCTGGTGGTTTGGGGGTTGGCACTCCTCCCCTGCCAGAGGCCGCATGACGCCGCAGCGGCCGCCGCGTGGTTCCTGCTGGGTCTGGCGGTGCTGGCCAAGCAATCCATGGGGCCTATCGCCTTGCTGGGGTGGGGAGTGATCCTGTGGCGGCAATTTGAGCTGGGCAGGCTCCTTGTGGTCGCCAGCCTGCTGGCCGCAGCGTCGCTGCTGCTGGTCATGGTACGGACTGGGAACGACTGGTTCCTGTTCTGGGCGTTCGAGGCTCCGCGAAACCATGCCTCGGATTGGGAGCCGGTCTGGAGGGGCCGCTGGTGGAGCGAGCTGGCTGCCCCTTCACTCGTACCGCTGGGCTTCATCGCGTGGCGGCTGAGCCGTTTCCGGAAGGCGCCTGTGGACTTCACGGAGGGGATCTTGATGGGGGCCCTCCTGCTGTCGGCGGTGACGGGGTTGGCGGCGCTGGCCAAATTTGGCGGCTATCGCAATAACCTGATGCTGTTTTTCTTGCTCGCAGGTTCGCTGGCTGCGCTCTCGATGTCAAGACTGCGCGGCGCCGCAAATCGACGGATGGTAGGTGGCATACTTGCCGCGATGCTGGCTCTTCAGATCTGGCAGCCTTGGGGTGGGATAAAGTGGACTTACTCGGTCCTCGGGCAGATTCCGCCGGCGGAGACTTGGGCCGAAATGGGGAGACTCGAGAGCTGGCTCCAGACCCGGCATGAGTCGGGGGAGACGGTGTTGGTGCTGCACCATCAATGGATTGGCCAGCGGGTGGGGCATCCTGCGGGATACAATCTGGACATGGTGCGCGTGGCGGAGTGGGCGGGAATCCGGCCGCCAGTGGAAGCGCTTCGGCCGATCGCAAACGCGGAGTATGATTGGCTGATTCTGGATCTGCCATTGGACAATGAATGGTTGCCGACGGGTATGGCAGAACTGATTCGGAATAACTATGTGGAGGAAATGAATACGGACTTGGCCGGGTCGTATTTGCTGGAGCCAGTGACGGGCGCACCAATGGCACCTCGGCATCTTTGGCGTCGCAATGTTGTGAAATTTGAGTGAAATGCACGAATGGGTTGACTCGCCTGACAAAGTCAGGATAATGAACCAAGTAGGCTGTCGTTCATCCATCACATCACAAGGTTGGTAGAATATGTGCGAGATCATGCAGAGGATGCGGCTGATCCATTGGCCGGGTGTGATTGCCTGTGTGCTTGTCATATTGGGTACCTCAGTAGGACGGGCCGATTCATGGAATGAGATGACCGTTGCCGAAGAGCGAATGGCGCTGATCGAGCAATTGACCGCCCGGCCCGAGTTTCTGCCACCGGGCACTCCCCCTCTGCCGCGCTGCGTCAATTGGGGGAACATCTATTACATGATGCCGGGGATGCTGACGCAGGTGGAAGCAGCGCAGTTCGTCAACGGGCTGCCGGAGCTCCCCCGGGAGCGGCGTTATCAGCCCATCAATTCATGGATCAAGACCGCGACGGACGGACGCGTCAGCGTTCCGGGCGAGCGCATCACCCTCACGTGGAGCTTTGTCCCCGATGGAACCCAGCTCTACGACAGTTACACGGGTGGCACTTCGCCCAGCAACCTGCATTCGGTGATGAACGCGCGATTTGGCAACGAGCAGCTTTGGAAGGACCAATTCCGTCGCGCCTTCCAGGAGTACGGTGAGCTGATCGGCGTGAACTACGCGGAGGTCTCCGACGATGGTGCAAGTCAACCGGCGGTGGCCCGACTCGGCGTGCGCGGAGACGTTCGTATCGGTATGATTGTCATGCCGGAAAATGGACCGTTGGCATACAACTTCATTCCGGATCGGGTGTCCGACCTTGGGAAAAGCGACGAGGGATACGGCGGCGACATGACCTTCAACTCGACGCTGATCTCCCTGATTGGGGCTCCATCAAACTTCTACCGCTATCTGCGCAATATCATCATGCACGAGCATGGTCATGGCCTCGGCTTCGATCATGTCGGACCGATCAACTCCACCAAGTTGATGGAGCCGTTTTTGGTGACGTCATTCGATGGTCCTCAGGAGGATGACACCCGCGGGTTCCAGTCCCTTTATGGTGACCGGCTGGAGCCGAACGACGACGTCGCGACGGCGACGGCGCTTCCTCCCCTGCCAACGGAGCCATTCGACTCGCCGCTGGTGTATACGGGGCTGGCCGTGGAGCACTCACAGGCGCGCGATTACTTTTCGTTCAACGTCCCCGAGTTCACGATTCTGAAAGTCGAAGTCGAGCCGGTTGGTGCGACTTACTCCCAGGGGCCGGTGACTGGTCCCTTCGGCACTGTAAACGGGAGAGCGGTGCTGGATCTGGCGATCGACGTGATGAACGCGAACGGCACGTTGATTCTGGACACAGTGGACAAGGAAGGGCCTGGTGGTACGGAGCTGGCACGCACACCCCTGATGGATGGCGCGGGGTCGTACACATTCCGCGTTCGCTCGAAGGGGGTCAGCGGGCAATCGCAGCGTTACCGCATGGTGGTCTCGCGTGTCGTGGGAGAGATCGACGCGGTTTACCGCGAGACAGCGGTCATCGTGGACGACAGCACCGGCAATGCCACGGGTACGGTGGATCCGGGCGAGCGCAACGTTGATATCTGGATTCCTCTGCTGAACGAAGGATTTTCATTTGGTACCCCGTTCTATGCGACATTGGAGTCCGATCTGCCGACAGTGACCGTGACCAATCCGACAGTTCACTACGGTTTGGCGCATTCTGGTGAGATCGCGAATCAGGACCAACCCTACCGGATCAGCGTCTCGTCGCAGCATGATTGCGGTGAGCCCATCGCGTTCCGGTTGAAGCTGGACGTGCCCAACCGGCCGCAGGAGCTGGAGTTGGAGATTGAGACGGGCATCACCGGACTTGGGCCTTTCCGGCGATATGCGAGCTCCGCGCCGGGCATCGGGCCGCTGCCACACCTGAAGACTTCCAGCATCCAGGTGCCCGCGAGTTTCCCGGTCGGAGCAATCCGCATCACCAACCTGAATGTGACCGGCTCCGGGCTGGAGAACCAACGGATGGTGCTGACCGCCCCAGACGCGTCACAGATTGTGCTGAGCGATGGCAGCTTCAGGGGTTCGTACCTGAAGGATACGGAACTGGCGGACAATGGCAAGTCCATCCAAGCGGGTCTTGCGCCGTACACGGGGACGTTCCGGCCATTGAATCCCTTTGCGGGGTTGTTTGGTGCGCCGCCCGCGGGGGAATGGCGACTGTCAATCCTACACAAGACTGGCGCACCGGCCGCCGTCATTGATTCGTGGACTTTGGAGTTGGCGCCGATCTATGAGGAGGCGTTCTGCGAAGCACCGGTCCTGCCTCCCGTGGAAGTATTTGAGACATTGGCGATTTATTGAATCGCCAACCGATCCGATTTGACGCGGGGGAAAACGTGCACCAGACTGAGGGCATGAGAATTCATGCCCTCCACGGCGCCATGCCCTCCTCCCGCTTCTTCCTTTTTCTCCTTCTTGCCGCGACCCCGCTGATGGCCGGGGGTGCGCCGGAGATCGATTTCGACGCCATGGAGCGCCAGCGGCTGCTGCGGCAGCTCGCCCCGGATCCCGGATACCTGCAATCTATCATTCCGCCGCGACCGGCCACGGTCTTTGGCCAATGCACGGTCTGGAATGGTGTTTCCTACAGCCTTTCTTCGGAGCTGTCGCCGGCCGAGGCCCTTTCGTTTGTGGAGTCGCTCCCCGCGCTGGGCCGTCATCGCTATGAATGGAGCGGCCAGTTGTGGGAGAGCACCGCCACGAACGGTCCCGTCACGGTACCGGGCCAGCGCATCACGCTGACATGGAGTCTGGTGCCGGATGGCACGATGCTCTACACGATATTTCTGGATGAGGCCCCCATGGTCCCGAGCAACCTGTTCGCGACGATGGATTCGGGATTTGGCAGCCGCCCCTTTTGGGTGAACCTGATCCGTGAATCGTTTGACGACTGGGGAGAAATCCTTGGCATCGACTATGTCGAAGTCACCGACGACGGCGCGCCGCAGGGTGCACCCGGTGAACTGGGCCTGCGAGGCGACATTCGCATTGGGATGCAGTCCATCGACACGCTGGGAGGGATCCTCGCGTTCAACTTCTTTCCCTTTCCAGATGACATGGAAGATGTGGTTCCTCCCGGAACTGGCGGCGACTTGACGCTGGATGCGGAGGACATCCTGTTGTGGGCAACGGATCTGGGTGATGGTTTCATGACGCTGCGCAACACGGTGCGGCATGAACATGGGCATGGCCTGGGGTTTAGCCATGTGGATCCGCTCAACCAGACCAAGTTGATGGAAGCGCTGATGACGACGGCATTTGACGGGCCGCAGGAGGACGATATCCGCGCGGGCCAGCGTTTCTATGGCGATTGGTTGGAAACCAACTCCGCGGCCGCGGAAGCCACCCCGCTGGGCATGCTGCCGGATGGAGACACCTCGCCGGCAATCGTGGTGGAGAACCTGGCGATCGAGAACGAAGAGGCGATGGATTACTTCCGGTTTGAGGTGCCGGATTTTTCGCTGCTGCGCTATCGCATCGAACCGGTGGGGACAGAGTACATTGCAGGGCCGCAGAATGGAATCGTCAACCCGGTCAACGGCCGGATGGGCAATGATCTGGCGGCTGATCTCTTGCTGGCGGATGGTGAAACGGTTGTCGCGACATTCGATGACTACCCGATCGGCGATGCAGAGGCCGGTTCCTATCCGATGGTGCCCGGGGCTGGGGAGTATTTCCTCCGCGTGCGTTCCTCGAGCAACAATCACGAGGTGCAGCGCTATGCGTTGACTCTTTCCACGGCTCCCGGTTCCCCGGATGCGCAGTGGGAGACGTTGGCGCCGCAACTGGATGATTCGGCCGGCAATGGCAACGGCCGATTGGATCCGGGTGAGAGCGGCGTGATCGTGCGCGTGCCCGTCAGGAACGTGGGCTTCAGTGAGGGAGCCAATTTGATTGGAACGCTGGTCAGTGATACCCCAACCGTCAGCGTTCTCACGGGGACACTAGTTTACGGAACAGCCGCGCCGGGCGAGACGCTGTTTGGGGAGGAGGGATATGTCATCGATGTGTCGTCATCGCATGCGTGCGGCGATCCGGTCGAGCTGCGCTTCCTGACCGATTCGGATGCGGGGCCGACAGATAGCAGCTTCTCGTTTCGCACGGGCAGGCCGGGGTTGGGTGAGCCAGTCGAATACCACTGGACCCAGGGCTCCACGATTCCCGTAGGCGGCATCGGTTTCGCGCGTATCGCCGTTGCCGATGACATGACGATTGCGCGCGTTCGCCTGACGAACATTGACGTCACCTATCCCCAATTGCAGGACCTGATCTTCTTCCTTCAATCACCCAGCGGGACGGTGATCGTGCTCTCGAACAATGGCTTCGTGGGAGCGGACCTGCAGGGGACGACCCTTTCGGATGAGGCTCTTGTCCCGATTTCCCAAGGGAAAGCACCCTATACAGGGGAGTTCCTGCCAGAGGGTTCCCTGTCGGAGTTGATCGGTGAGCCGGCTCTTGGGTTCTGGGATTTTGGCGTCTTCAACTTGCTCGGACAGCAATCCGGCCGGATCGATCGCTGGACCTTGGAACTGAGTCCGGTAGGTGGCACAATTTGTGACGACGTGCCTGTCGTCTCAAATGTGGAATCGCTGTCTATTTACTAGCAATGGGCAGAGGTGCGATTGGGTGCCGTAAAGTCAATCGCGGCGAACAATTCCTTCATCATAAAGGGCTTTTGCAGGAAGCCGCTGAACTGGGCGGAGGTGACCTCCTCGGGAAGTGAGTCCGGGTCGAGGCCGCTCATGAGCACGAATCGCAGCGAGGTGTGACAGGTGGCAAGCCGCTTGACGACCTCCAGCCCATTGGCGCCTGGCAGCGAATAATCAACCAGGACGGTATCAAACAGGCCGGATTCCGCAGCGAGCAGGTCTTCGCCTTGTTCGCCACTTTCGGCGAGGCGGACACCGATGCCGTTCCTCGCGAGCATGCGCTCGGTGGCTCTTGCGACGGCCGGGTCGTCCTCAATCACCAACACGTTTCGGCGTGGCATACTATTTGGCCTCCAGATTGGGATTCATGCCATCGACTTGCAGGGGCAAGACCCGCACCAGCTTTGTGACCA
Organism: uncultured Candidatus Sumerlaeota bacterium; assembly: GCA_964625145.1. Lineage (GTDB taxonomy): Bacteria > Sumerlaeota > Sumerlaeia > SLMS01 > JAHLLQ01 > CAYTRP01. The sequence continues at coordinate 12 of CAZVAQ010000150.1, read as the reverse complement.
ACAGTCACGGCC
>CAZVAQ010000149.1:0-8620 GCA_964625145.1 uncultured Candidatus Sumerlaeota bacterium | reverse complement strand
TCCCCTCCCTGTTGTAGAACTTCATCGTGCGGCGATTGGGGCGGGGAACGGGAGGGGACACGGGGGAAGGATGAAGGATGAAGGCGGAAGGCGGAAGGATGAAGGATGAAGGCGGAAGGATGAAGGATGAAGGATAAAGGGGCGGGGGATCCGTCGTGGCGTCTGGGGCGGAGGGAGGGCTTGATTGGTGGTGGAACCGGTTTCGGGGTTGAATGAATCCCCGGTCTGGAATGTAGGGTTATCGGAAAGGGGCGTGCAATGCGGATTGAGACTTTGGACTGCAACGAGTGCGGGGCGCCGCTGGAGGTGCCGGAGGATGTGCGGTTTGTGCGGTGCGGGCATTGCGGCTCGCGGCTGCGGATCAACCGGGAGAGCTCGGCGCATTATACGGAGGTGTTGGAGCGGATCGAGAAGTCGACGCGGGCGCTGGAGAACGAGGTGCGTTCGCTGAGGGTGCAGAATGAGCTGCGGGCGCTGGATGATGCGTGGCGCGCGAAGAGCGAGGGTATGATGGTGCGGGGGAAGCATGGGGGTACGAGTCGGCCGTCGGCGGTGGGTGGGGTGATTGGCGGGTTGTTGGCTGGCGCGTTTGGGGTTTTCTGGACGGTGATGGTCGCATCGAATGGAGCGCCGGGATTTTTCGTGTTGTTTGGAGTGGTCTTTGTTGTTTTCGCGATTGTGGGGGGGCTTTATTCGATAACGCGGGCGGGGGCGTATGATGAGGCGGAGCGGGAGTATTTGGAGGCGAGGCGGCGGTTGCAGGGAAGGATGAGGGAGGATGAAGATTGAAGTGGTGGGGACAGCAAGGACAGCAGGGAGGTCACGGAAAAGCGGGACGGGAGGGACGCGGGTTTGCCGGGTGTGGGATTGATTGATTTGGGCTTTCACCCCGCGGGATTGCTGCCGAGGCGTTGGTTGGCGGCGATGAGGGCGATGAGGCAGATGAGGCTGATGATGATGACGAGGAAGAGGGCTTCGTCGTCGCGTTGGGTCATGAGGCGTTCGTAGATGGCGAGGGAGGCTGTTTGGGTGCGGCCGGGGATGCTGCCGGCGACCATGAGGGTTGTGCCGAAGTCGCCGATGGCGCGGGCAAAGGCGATGCTGGCGGAGGCGGCCAGGGGGATGGTGACTTGCGGGAGAAGGATGTGCAGGAGAAGGCGGAAGCCGTGGGCGCCGTCGATGCGGGCGGCTTCGAGGGTGTCGGGGGAGATGGAGCTGAAGGCGGCGCGCATTTGCACGGCGACGATGGGAATGGTGGCGACGGCGGCGGCGAGGATGGCGGCGTTGAGGGTGAAGACGAGCGGCGCGCCGAAGAGCGATTCCCACGCAATGCCGATGGGACCGCGGCGGCCGATGAGGACGAGCAGATAATAACCCAGCACGGTGGGCGGCAGCACGAGGGGGAGCAGGACGGCGGCTTCGCCGACGCGGGCGCGCTTGCCGGGGTGCGAGAGCATCCAGCCCAGCAGCGTGCCGACGACGACGGCGATGGCCATGGAGGCCAGGCCGACGCGGAAACTGAGCCACACCGGGGTCCAGTCAAAGCCGAGGAGGAAGTCGGTCACGGTTGGTTGGCCGGTGATGGGGGCTCGGGAGATGCGAAGCCGTACTTGTGAAGTGTGGGTTCGGTGTGGGGGGAGAGGAAATGATCGAGGAATGCGCTGGCTGTACGCGGTGGCGTGTCGGAATGGCGGACGATGATGGCGCCATGTTGGATGCGGGATTCGGGTCCTGCCAAGGTGAGGAAGGAATGACCGGTGGGAACGAGGGATCGGGAGATGAAGGCGGCGGTGACGTTGCGGGTGTTGGCGAACTGGAAGGCTTGTTCAACGTTGTTGGCCTGCACGATGCGGTCGATGTTGGGGGTCCACCGGCCCTCGCGCTGAAGGATGGCGCGGGCGGCGGCGCCGTAGGGGGCCATCTCGGGGTTGGCGATGGCGATGGTGACGGCCGGTTTGTCGAGATCCGCGAGGGTGGCGATGCGGGGCCGGGCTTCGGGGTGCTGCCACAGGACGAGCTGACCGGTGGCGTAGGGGATGACGTCGCCGTGGGCGAGGCCGACAGCGTGGAGCGATTCGGCGGTGGCGATGTCGGCGCCGAAGAAGATGTCGATGCGGGCGCCTTCGCGGACTTGGCGAGCCAGCTCGCCAGTGGAGCCGCTGGTGACATGGATGCGGATGGGATGGGTGGAGGAGTACTCGTTGGCGATTTCCTCGACGAGGGCGCGGACGCTGGCGGCGGTTGCAATGGTCAGTGTGTCTTCGGCGGGATCTCCCGCGCAGGCGGCCAGCATCAGCAGGGACAGGATGAGGCCGAGGAGGGGTTTCAAGTTGGGGGGCTTCTCCAATAAGCGATGGTCGGGGTGCTAGGCGGTGGGTGCGCGGGCTGTCAACGTGGGATGGGGTGGGATGACATGTGACCGGGCTTCGCTGGGGGTTTAGATGGGCACGCAGCAGGATCAGATGGACAGCTCAGAGAGAGGAAGGGGTGCGGAAGTGGTGTTGACGGGGCATTGGGGTGGCTCTAGGATGATTCAGAATTGTCGGGGGCCATGTCCATGACCACGATAGCGATAGAAGATTCGGGACAGGAGATTCGAACGCTCTTGGAGCGTGTCGAGCGGGAGCAGGAGATTGTGCTGACTCGGTCGGGGAGGACGATTGCCCGGGTCATCCTTGAGACGATTGAGCCCCGCAGGGGAAATGGGATATCCACAGCGGAGCGGATGCAGAACCTTCGCAAGGGGCTGCGTCTCGATGGCCTATCACTTCGGTCCCTGCGTGAAGAGGGGCGGCCTTGAGCGCCTTTGTCCTCGATAGCTCGGTGGCATTGAGTTGGGTGTTCGAGGACGAGTTTTCTGCGTACTCGGATTTTGTGGTGTCGCGGTTTGATGATTCTGAGGTTCACGTGCCCAGCCTGTGGTGGCTGAAGGTGGCGAACTCGTTGATGTTGGCCGAGCGGAAGGGACGCTTGGATACCGAATCGCTTGCCCGGGCGCTGGAAGAGGTTGGGGCTCTCTCTGTGAGAGACGATCCTTGGATCCCATCCCGGATGGGTGCCGTGACGCGCGTGGCTCAGGAATTTGGACTGACCTGTTACGAGGCTTTGTATCTCGAGCTTGCGTTGAGGTTGGAGATGCCGCTGGCGACTTTGGATCGTCAACTGGCTGAAGCGGCACAGTCAGTGGGCAGGTTCTTGGCGCCGCCAGGATCGTAGCCATGCGGACGCCTGAGGTAGCTCGTGCCAAGGCGAGAGGAAGGCTATCTCAAGTCGGACAGCCTGGTCGTGACAGTGATCCATGACGAGGGAAACAAGTTGTAGCTGGGAAGTTGAGAGGCAGTTGATTCGCCGGTCCCACTCGGCTTTGACGGCTACCTCCTCCTCGTCGGAGAGGCGCAGGATGATATTGGTATAATCCGGTCCGCCTGCTGAAGCGAGGCGGCGGATTTCCTCTTCGGCTTTCGCGATGAGTTTGTCGGTTACCTGAGGGGGGATGAGTTGACCAATCCAGTGGCCGAGAGTGTCGAGTTGTTCTTCGGACGGATCACCCGACATCTGGTCAATGAGCTGAATGAGGCCGGCTCCTATGACGTCAGGGATGTCGGCATCCTCGAAAGACGCCAAGGGGAACGATGTGGCGTTGGTTTCCCGAGCCGCCGCCATGCCTAGGGCATATGCCTCTTGCAGGGCATCGAGGAGTTCCTTGCGGGTCATTGGTTTGTCCATGGGTTGAGCCCTTTGGGATGAGGCATGGGAATACGCAGAGGCAATTTGCTCCGTGTCGCAAGTGCAACTCTTGCCAGTAGGATCGGAGAAGGGAGGGACGTTGTAGTGCTTGACGGTCTTGGTGAGGGTCTTCCTTGCTGCGGGAGCGGCGGATTTTGTGTCTGTCCGCCTTCCATCGCCCGCTGCCCTGGTTCCCGTTCCCGATGGTTTCGCTCGCAGAATCCCGACGCCCTTCGCGGCGCAGTCCCATTCCCGGTTTGGCCCTCCTGTTGGGAGGGTTTCTGGTGATTGGCTTGCCTGCGGCGTTGCCGTGGAGCGAACCGTTGCGCAACGGCGTGGCGGTGGTGGTGGGGCCGTTGTTGCAGGCCGGGTCGAGCGTGCGCGATGGCGCGGCGGGGGTGGTGGGTGGCGCGCTGGGGGATGGAGGGCATGCGGCGGCGGAGAACGAGGCGCTGCGCGCGGAGATGGCGGCGTTGCGCGTGCAGTTGGCGGCGGTGGAGGCGCGGTTGGCGGAGCAGGAGGGAGCGGAAGGATTGTGGGATGTTGCTTCGAACCATGCGCCGCGCGCGATGGCTGCGCGGGTGATTGCGCCGGTGGTTGATGGCACGCGGCGCCGGTTGTGGATTGCGATTCCGGATGGCGCGCATGTGTTCCGGGGGCAGGTGGTGATGGGGCCCGCGGGGGTGTTGGGGACCGTGCGCGAAGTGCACGCGCGCGATGCGATGGTGCAGTTGCTGGCGGATGGAGAGAGCCGGTGGGGTGCGGAGTTGCGGGAGGTCTTGGAGGCGGGTGTGTTGCAGGGAACAGGGAGTGCGGGTGTTGCGGAGTTTCGGCCTGAACAAACGGCGGCGACGTTGGCGCCGGGGGATGTGGTGGTGACGAGCGGGCGCAAGGGTTCGACGGCGCCGGCGGGATTGCCGCTGGGGACGGTGCGGGAAGTGTCGACGGATTTCCGCGGGGAGAAGCGGGCGGTGCTGGATCTGGCGGAGCCGGGAGAAGGGCTGCGGACGGTGTATTTGTTGGAGGCGAGACAAGAAGACTGGAATTATGAATTGTGACTTATGAATTATGAATGGGGGTTTGATTGGTGGTGCGGGTGATTCCGAGAATTCCCGAACGTTGGAGGCGGCGTCATCCGGTGGTGACGGGCGCGGGGGAGGGGGTGTGTGCGGGGTTGGCGTTGGTGTTGGTTTGGGCGATGGGGTTGTCGATGTTGGCGGGGGTGAGTTGGGTGTTGGTGTTGTGGGTGGTGATGGCGGCGACGCGGCCTTCGAGCTATCAGGCGATGGTGGCGTTGGTGTTGGCGTTGGTGTTTGATGTGATGAGCGGCGCACCGATGGGGGAGCGGATGTTGCCGCTCGCGGCGGCGTTGCTGGCGGGGTCATTCGCGCCGGGGCCGGTGGTGCGGTGGGATTTGTCGCATGGTGTGTTCGCGTTGTATGCGTTGGGGGGATACTTCGCGGTGGAGTTGGCAGAGGCGGTCTTGGTGACTTCGGGTGATTTGTTTCTGGCACGTTGTGCGGAGGGGTTGTTGACCTTGGGCGTGATGAGTGCCGGGGCATTGGGTGTGGCGGTGTGGCAGCATTGGACGGATGGAAGATCGGAGGGCGTGGGGCATGATGTGCCGGTGCTGCTGAGGAGCCTGAAGTGAGCGCGACGGTGGAGCGATGGCGATCGGGCGAGGATGTGCCTTCGCGCGTCGACCGGCCGGATCGTTTGCGGGCGAAGTCGCAACTGGAAGAGCCGGATGACATTGTCGAGCGGCAGACGGCGTTCCTGCATCTGCTGCGGTATCTCGATTGGCCGCTGATTGCCGGGGCGGTGGCGCTGACGTTGGCGGGGTTGTTGTCGCTGGCGGGTGCTTCGGCGGGTGGCGCGGGGATGTCGGCGGTGGTTGAGCGCCAGATGACGTGGGTGGGGATCTCGCTGTGCGGTTTGGCGCTGACGCTGGTGTTGGATTACCGGCTGATCGCGCGGGTGGCGCCGGTGGCGTATGCGATCAACATTGGTTTGTTGGTGGCGGTCCTGTTCGCGGGTACGCGGGTGAACGGGGCGACGTCGTGGTTTCGCATCGGGCCGCTGAGTTATCAACCGGCGGAGACGATGAAGGTGATGACGGTGCTGGTGTTGGCGCAGTGGTTTGCGCTGCGGCCGGAGGGTGTGCGGCGGTTGACGGACTTGATCGTGCCGTTGCTGATCGTGGCGCCGCCGGTGCTGTTGATCCTGAAGCAGCCGGATTTTGGAACGGCGTTCCTGTTTGTGTTCCTTACGGCGGCGATCCTGTTTTGGGCGGGAACGAGCCGGCGTATCTGGATCACTTTGTGGGTGAGTGGCATTGGCGCGGCGGCCGCGGCGTTTCCGTTCCTGAAGAGTTATCAACGCGAGCGCGTGTTGAACTTCCTGGATCCGGCGCGCGATCCATTGGGTTCGGGATACAATGTCATCCAGTCGATGATCGCCGCGGGGTCAGGCGGATTGACGGGGCGCGGATGGGGGGAAGGGAGCCAGGCGGTGCACCGGTTCCTGCCGGAAGCGCGCACGGATTTCATCTTTGCGAGCACGGTGGAGCAATTTGGTTTGCTGGGGGCGGCGGTGATTCTGGCGCTGTACGGATTCCTATTCTGGCGAATGCTGGAATGCATGCGCCACGCGCGCGACCGGTTTGGCGGGTTGGTGATCGCGGGGCTGGCAGCGATCCTGGGCGGGCATGTGTTGATGAACGTGGGGATGAATATCGGCTTGGTGCCGGTGACGGGATTGCCGCTGCCTTTCCTGAGCTATGGGGGGACGTTCCTGTTGGCGACTTTCCTGATGGTGGGGTTGGTCTTGAATGTGGCGATGCGGAGGTTTGTTTTTCATTGATGGGGGGTCAGGGACAGGATGAACTGGATGGACGGGATGTGGCCTTGTTGGGAGCTTACAGGATAAACCGGCTGAGGTCCTGGTCTTGGAGGATGTCCTTCAGGGAATTCTCCACGAAGGCCTTGTTGATGATGATCCGGCCGACGCCCATTTCGGGGGCTTCGAAGCTGACTTCTTCGAGGATCTTTTCGAGGATGGTGTGAAGGCGGCGGGCGCCGATGTTTTCGGTGGAGGAGTTGACTTCCTCGGCGGAGCGGGCGATTTCGGCGATGCCGTCCTCCTCCCACACGAGCTCGATGCCTTCGGTCTTGAGCAGCTCGCTGTACTGACGGGTGAGCGCGTTCTCGGGTTCGGTGAGGATGCGCTGGAAGTCGCTGGCGGTGAGCGAGTCGAGTTCGACGCGCAGCGGGAAGCGGCCCTGTAGTTCGGGGATCAGGTCGCTGGGCTTTGAAATGTGAAACGCGCCGGCAGCGATGAAGAGGACGTGGTCGGTGCTGATCATGCCGTGCTTGGTGAAGACGGTGCTGCCTTCGACGATGGGGAGGATGTCGCGCTGGACGCCTTCGCGCGACACGTCGGGGCCGCGCATGCCATCGCCGCGGCCGGCGATCTTGTCGAACTCGTCGATGAAGATGATGCCGTGCTGCTGCGCGCGTTCGAGGGCCTCGAGCTTGATCTTCTCCATGTCGATGAGCGACTCGACTTCCTCCTCAAAGAGGACGCGGCGCGCCTCGGCGATGCGCAGCTTGACGGTCTTTTGCTTGCGGGGTGTCATCTGTTCGAAGAGCGAGGAGAGCTGGTCCATGCCTTCAATCTGCATGCCGCCGCCGCCGGGGCCGCCGGGGCCCATGGGCATGCCCATGGCTGCGAAGGGATTGGGGCCCTTGTGGGTGACTTTGACTTCGACTTCGCGTTCGTCGAACTTGCCTGCGGCAAGGCCGGGTCGCATCGCTTCGCGGCGGCGCTGCCATTGATAGGCCGGATGGTCGCGATCGTTTTCGCCGGGGCCAAGGCGCGGCATCTCGTATTCCATCTCGGGTTTGCCATCGATCATGACCTGGCGGCGCTTGACGGATGGCGGCGGCGAGTCGATGAGGTCGAGGAGCTTGTTGACGACGAGTTCGTCGACGGCTTCGCGGACGCGGTCGATCTTTTCCTCGCGCACCATCTTGATGGCCATCTCGACAAGATCGCGAACCATGGATTCGACGTCGCGGCCGACGTAGCCGACCTCGGTGTACTTGGTGGCTTCGACCTTGATGAAGGGCGCACCCGCAAGGCGGGCGAGGCGGCGGGCGATCTCTGTCTTGCCGACGCCGGTGGGGCCCATCATGAGGATGTTCTTGGGCGACACTTCGTCGCGGATGGAATCGGGGAGCTGGCGGCGGCGGGCGCGGTTGCGCAGCGCAATGGCGACGATGCGTTTGGCGCGGGCCTGGCCGATGATGTATTTGTCGAGTTCCGCCACGATTTGGCGGGGAGTGAGTTCGTTGGCGAGGAATCCTGACACGGTTTTCTCCGGGGAGGGGCTACATGGAGAGGGGTAGGGCAAGGGGAGTGCCAAGTGGAAGGTGGAAGGCAGAATTTGGAAGGATGAAGGATGAAGGAGGGAAGGAGGAGTCAGGATTCAGGAATGGGGGGGAGTTGGGTCAGGTCGATGACTTGGATGGGTTTGGTGGGGTGTTGGTAGATGATGGCGGTTGGGGTGGAGAGCAGGTGTTGTCGCAGGGCGGCGAAGCGATGCCATTCGGCGGGTGTGAAGCGGGGGCGGAAGAGGCCGTCTTCATATTCGGAGAGTTCGGCCTGGTTGAGGAGGACGTAGCGGATGCCTTGCGCGTGCCATTGTTCGAGTATCGAGGCGTTGTCGGTAGTTGATTGGATGTGCGTGAGGATGAGTGGCTTGTCGAACCAGTCGGAGAGGTGGACGGGGTAGCTGGCGTGGAAGCCACGGTGCTCGCCGATGTAGAACACGCCGTCGTTGCCGGCGTGTTCATTGAGGAACTGGACGGCGGGCCACGCGTTGAAGCGGTGC
>CAZVAQ010000148.1:0-8667 GCA_964625145.1 uncultured Candidatus Sumerlaeota bacterium | reverse complement strand
CCAAGAGACCGCAAAAAAGTGGTGAGGAGAGGGGTTACTGTCGAAGATGGGCTAGCCCCCCATCGTCCCGAAGGGCGATGGGGGGGAATCAGCGACCATTGAATCGCGCCCCGGAGGGAGGCCACATGAGTCGTGGAGAACCCGCATGGGCGAAGTCCTTCGTGGCATCCCATCCGGGATGCGATCATCTTTCCGTGCGGAACCCGGCATCGCCCTTCGGGACGATGCCGGGCTACTAAAATGTGATCCCTCACGGGATCATTCACGGATTGGAGTGGCGGATGATGACCCAGACAGAGCGCTCCCGATGGCGTCTACAAAAGAGAGCTAACTGCTCTACTCGGACGGCACCGGGTTCTCCTGCTCAGAGGGTTCCTGCGTGGCGATTGCGTCGGGGTGGAGAGTCTCGATGGCGGCGCGAAGCAACTCGGTCCGGCGGGCTGGTGGCATCACCGTCTCCAGCGGGAAGCCGATGAGCAGCGACTTGTCCGTCGCCACGGCGGCGGGCAACCGGCTGTCGCCGTATTGCAGCACCACCTTCGCGTCTTCGGACGGGGAGAAGCCCTCTGCCGATGGCACGCCATAGACAGTGGGCAGGATGTTGATGGGGGGCTCCAGATCACGTCCGAAGCGGAAGGCGGGAACCTGGTCAAAGGGTGTCCCGCTGTTGATCTTGCCGGATGCAGCGTTGATGCGCGTGGCTTGGCGCGAGGCGGTGCGAATGCCGAGCGTGTTGTTGGCAAACGCGCGGGTGTCGGCGTTGGCCAATGGGCCTTCGAGCATTTCCTCGCCCACATGGGCGCCGGTGATGAGCAGGCGGCCGCCCCGGTCGAGATAGTTGGCGACTGCGCGGCGCGTGGAGTTCGTCATGATTTCAAATTCCGGCTTCATGCGATCGGGCACACCGGTCGTGGTGATGCCTTCCGGCGGCATGACGGTGCGTTGGCGCCCGGCGATCCAACTGACCAGCGGGTAATTGGAGAGGGAAGCGAGCTCGGCTCCCTTGATCGTGACGGAGTCGAAGGGGACATTCAGTTCGTGCAGGGCTGCTCCCTGTGCCGCGATGTGGTTGAACGTGTTGCCGGGTTCGAGGCGCTTCTCCCATTCGTTGCGGCTGGCACCATAGCCGGGCGTTTCCAGGTCGTTCTGCCAATCGGAGGTGACGTCGAAGTCATACTGCTCGCCGACGAGGCCGTAGGTCGCCTCGTACCCAACACCAGGATCGGTTGAACGATCAAAGCCGCGGGCCAATTCAGTCTGCACCGCTGCCGGCGCCGAGATGCGGTCAAAGCCGTCCACGACAAGAATTGATTCGCGGTCCGGCGACCAACGCACGCCGACAACCGGCGAGGGGAACGATTCGCCGCCGGCATTTGCCGCCGTGACGCGGAAGTAATGCGGCACATCGGGGGCGATGCCGCTCAGTTGCAGCGTGGAGTCCTCGGTGTAGACGCCGTTGTCAAACGCGAAACCATCCGTGCTCTTGTAGACGATGAAACCATCGGGCTTGGCGGTTGGCTCCAGCGGATCTTCGCGCGGGATCCATTCCAGGACTACGCTGCCGCCACCGAGGGAGCGCGCGGAGACGCCCTCTGGAGCCAGCGGCGTGAAGATGGGCTCCTCGCCCAGGCTCCACGCGATGAAGCGCAGCGAGCCCTTGTACACCGCACGGGCCAGGTCGCGCTTGAAGCGCGGATCCAGGCCGTACTTCATGTCGTGGAAGTTCTGGTGCGAGAGTGTCTCCAGCAGGACGACGGGGACATTGGGGCGGCGCGCTTCGCCGTAATCGCCCTCCATCAAGGCGCGGCTGGCCCATGTGGAGGACCAATTGCCGCGCAACGTGTGGAGGATCTCGGTGTGCACCAACCCGGCCAGATCGCGGTTCAGCCAGCGCGTGCGTCCGTCGGGGAAGGTGCCGTTTCCTTCCTGGTCGAGCACCTTGTAGATGCTGAGGGAACCGATGAGGCCGGTGCTGCTGATGCCCGCATCGGTGTGCCAATTGATCATCAAGTCGACCGGCACGCCGAGTCCGCGCATGTTGCGGCGTGGGTTGGGTCCGCCGGGGGCGCCTTGCAGGTAGTTGGGCCACTCGGCCTTTGCGATGATGTCGCGATTGTAATCGGGGCCAAAGCGGTTCGGCCCCATGGGGAGGCCGACGACGTCGCCATGCGGTGCTCCCGAGTGCTGCAACCAATAGTGTGCGGCTTCACCCCAACGCGGATAACCGCTGACGCGGCTTCCCGGTGCGGCGTTGCCCATGCCGCCACCGAAGCGCACGGCGTCGACTGACACGCGGTTGCCCTCATCGCCGTCATGCGTGAAGGTGACGCTGGCCTTGTCGCGGTCTACGCCCTGGGGAAATCGATAGAACCCTGCCAGCACCCAAGTGCCTCCGGCTGCCTGCTGGTTCACACGCACATTGGTCGATCCGCCGGCGTGGTTGATGGTGACCAGCGCCTTGTCGGTGTGGCTGTCATCCGCCGCCCACGACAAGTAGACGGCATAGCGTCCTTCGTGGGGGATCTCCGGGATGAACGTGGCCGTCGAACCCGGTGTGGAACTGACGAGTGTTGTTCCCTCGCGAAAGGGCTCGTCACCGGGAAGCATGGCGGGGGACAGGCCGCCTCTCCAGCCGGGTAAAGCGGCGCGTTCCCACTGACCGCTCAGTTCGAACTGCGACTCGCCATCGGCGCCGTCATTGTCCACGATGACCTCGGCATGCTGCCAATCGCGTTCGCGGATCGCCCACACGTTCATGCCGGCCTGCTCAAACATGGGCGCCAGGAACGGATGCACGATGGACAGGACGTAGAGGTCCTCGATGGTCGTGAACAGGCGCGCACGCTGGTACTGCCAGCGATTCTCGTTGTGCCAAGTCAGGCCGTGGCTGGCGCTGACGACGACGTTGCGCCCTTCGAACTGGCGCTTGGGCCCCGGGTAGTCCGTGTGTTGCAGGATCGGCGCCGTGATCTTCGGCGGGGGCGCCTTTCGTTCCTCCTGACGCGCCTTCAGGGAATCGGGGCTGGTGATGTGCTCCTCGAAGGGAACACGGCCAAGGCTGCGGCGGCCGTAGTCGATCATCACGCGCAACTCGTCGTTGGAGCCGATGGAGTCGCCGAGGGCATTGCGCAGTGCGGCGAGGAATGCGTCGGCGTCCTTGCGCAGCCACGGGCGTTGGCCCAACGGAATATCAAAGACGAGCGTGACGCCGTTGTCGTCGCGCTCCATCGCGGTCAGCCGCGCGCCAGGGGGAAACCACGAGTCAAACGGGCGCCGGGCTTCCAGCGCTGGCGCGCGGTTGCTCGCCATCAACTGCAGGATTGGCGCGGCTTCCGGCGGCAGTGCCGATTCCTCCTGCGCGCAAAGCGGTGCCGCGGCCAACAACGACAAACAGAGTGCAACGGCAGGGGTGAGACGCATGGTCATGTCCTTTGGCTATGATGGGTCTGCCTGCAATGTGCTTCCGTCTTTCCAAACCACTTCTGGCACCTCACAGATGTATTCCTCGAAAAGATTCCTGTTCCCCGACTCCTGATTCCTTATCCTATCTCAGGATGTCGTTCAGCGCCGTGCGCGCGTCGGTCTTCTCGTCGCGGAACTTCTTGATGATGAGGGCGTAGGTTTCATGGCTGCCGTCGCGGCTGGGAAGCGTGCCGGGCACGACGACCGCGCGCTCGGGGATCTCGCCGTGGGTGACTTCGCGCGTGCGTGCGTTGTAGATCCGAGTGGATTGGCCCAGGTAGCATCCCATGGACAAGACGGCGCCTTGGCGCACGATGCAGCCCTCGGCGACCTCGCTGCGGGCGCCGATGAAGACGTTGTCCTCGATGATGACGGGGCTCGCCTGCAGGGGCTCCAACACACCGCCGATGCCCACGCCGCCACTGATGTGGCAGTTCTTCCCGACCTGCGCGCAGCTTCCGACGGTGGACCAAGTGTCGATCATGGTCCCCTCGCCGACGTACGCGCCGATGTTCACGAAGCAGGGCATGAGGATCACGCTTGGCGCGACATGGGCGCCTTCGCGGACGATGGCACCGGGGACGGCCCGCGCGCCGGACTTCTCCCATTCGCGATGCAGGGCGATCTTGTCGTAGTACTCGAAGCATCCGGCCTGCATGGCCACCATGGGCTGGAGGGCAAAGTGCAGCAGGATCGCCTTCTTCACCCATTCGTTCACATGCCAATGGCCGTCCTGTGGCGAGGCGACGCGCAGCCCGCCGGTCTCCAGGGCGCGCAGCACGCGGCCCACGGCGTCGCGGGCGCCTTCTGCGCCGCCTGTCTTGATGGCGTCAAACGCCAGTTCGATCTGTTGTTGGTTCTCGGTGAAGTCCATGGGGTTGTCCTCCTATTCGAGATACCCGAACTCGCGCAGGGCGCGCTCGCTGCGGCGCCAATCGCGCGAGACCTTGACGTGTAGCTGGAGGAAGACCGGCCCGTCCATCAGGCGCTCGATGTCGAGCCGCGCGGCGGTGCTGATCTTCTTCAACATCGCGCCGCCCTTGCCGATGACGATGCCCTTCTGGGTGTCGCGCTCCACATGGATGATGGCGGCGATGAAGGTCTTGCCGCCGTGCTGCTCGCGAAATTCCTCGATCTCGACGGCGGTGGCGTATGGAATCTCCTCGTGGGTGAAATGATAGACCTTTTCCCGGATCAGTTCCGCGGCCAGGAAGCGCAGGTTCCGGTCTGTCAACTGCTCGGGATCATAGAGGTAATCGCCCGGCGGAAGCAAGGCCTCCAACGCGGTCACGAGTTGCTTCAGGCCCGTGCCGTGCAGGGCGGAGACGCCGATGATGTCGCGATAGAGTGAGGAATCAAACGGCGGCGGCAGTTCGCCGGCCCAACTGCGGGCGTCGAAGGCGGCGGAGCGGCGGTCGATCTTGTTGACGGCCAGGACCATCGGCGTCTGGCAACGTGCCAGGACGCCCGCCACGTCGTCGTTCACACTGTTGGTGTCTTCCACATCCACCAGATGGAGCAGGGCATCGACGCCGCTGATCGTGTCGATCACCCGGGCGCGCAACGCGGCGTTGAGCTTGTCGTCCCCCTGCAGCAGGCCGGGGAGGTCGACGAGGATCGCCTGCATCGTGTCGGTGGTCAGGATCGCGTGGATCCGGTCGCGCGTGGTGTTTGGCAATCCGCTGACTGCCGCCAGCTTCTCCCCGATGAGCGCGTTGACCAGCGTGGATTTTCCCGCGTTGGGCTTCCCGAGTATGGCGATGAAGCCGGAACGAAACGGGGCGGGGGTGTCGGGAGTGTCTGTCATGCGATGGGCCGCTTATTCTTCCGTGTCGTGGGATTTGATGCGGCGGATGACTTCGGGGATGCTCACCATCTCCTGCGACAGGTGGGCGACTTCCTCGTATTCGCTGCGTGTGATGGGGCCCTCGGCAAAGCCGTTGATGAACTGCACCACCACCGGGTCGGGTGTGGCCTGGATCTCGTCGGGCGTGCCGGTGAAGATGATGCGCCCTTCGTAGAGCATGCTGATGCGATCGGCGATCTTGTAGGCGCTCTGCATGTCGTGGGTGATGACGACGGAGGTGATGCCATAGCGCCGGTTGGTCTCGAGGATGAGCTCGCCGATGACATCGGTGGTGACCGGATCCAGGCCGGTCGTGGGCTCGTCGTAGAGGATGATGTCCGGGTTGACTGCCAGGCCGCGGGCCAGGCCCACGCGCTTTCGCATGCCGCCGCTGAGCTCGGCGGGGAGCAGGTGGCCGGTGTCGGGCAGGTTTACCTCCTTCAGCAACCGCTCGCAGATCTCGTCGATCTCCGCCCGGCTCTTCTTGCGCTGGTTGTCGAGGAAGAAGCCCACGTTTTGCCGGACAGTGAGTGAATCGAACAGGGCGCCCATCTGGAAGACCATGGTGACCTTCTCGCGGACGTGGCGGATGGACTGGCGGTCCATGGGGTCGACGGTCACTCCCGCGACTTCGACAAGGCCAGAGTCCGGCAGGATGAGGCCACAGATGTGCTTGAGCAGTACGGATTTCCCCTCACCGGAGCGGCCGATGATGGCGTGGATCTCGCCCTTCTCGACTTCCAGGTTCAGGCCGCGATAGATGACCTTGGGGCCGAAGGATTTGTGGACGTCCTGGATGCGGATGATCGCCATGCGTTGCTTTCCAGTTCGATTGACCGACAGCGGCATTGAGCCCACTGGCCCGGGCAGGCGTCAACGCGGAGAAGTATCCCGGGAGGGAGCGGTACAGGAGGGGCGGAGTGTGGTTCCTCCCTTGACCACACAAGCGGATGGCCAAGACCCTCTGCTCTTACGTGATTGGGAGTGACCCAGCTTCCGCGCCCTGCGGTCCAAGGCGGCCTCGGCCATGCAACTCGGCGATCCCTTTGTATGTCACACCTCCTATTGCCTGCAGGTCCTGACCGGCGTCCGGACCGGCGAGTTCAATGAGTTCGGCCATTGGCCGAGCCAGGAACCCGCCGTGGTGGACGAACCGAGCCAGGAGGTCCTGCTCGGGCAGCTTCGCCGCTGGAAGGATTTGGTGAAGAAGTACACCACCGTGGGGAAGGGGACCGATCCGCGCGAGCTGATGATTCTGGCGGTGGCGGTGCAGCGCTGGCCCGGGCCGGTGCTGGAGATTGGCACTCACAAGGGGGTCTCCACCTGCCTGATGTGCGAGGTGATGAACCACCTTCGGCGGCCGGACCAGCTCTTTACGGTGGAGCTGTTCCTGGAATCGCATCGCAATGCGCGTGGTGAGTCCGACTACCCGGGCGAGGCGTATCTGAAGGCGCTGCAGAATTTCCGCGCCCAGCAGCCGCTCAACCGCATTGTTTCCATCGTGGGGGATTCCTCGCAGCTCAAGCCGCTGTTCTTTGGGATTCGGCCGTCGGTGCTGTTCCTGGACGGTGACCAGTCGGAAAAGGGGGTCGAGGAGGACCTGCAAATCCTGCGCTTCCTGAATTACCCCTTCATCTGCCTGATCCGGAACGCCAACATGGCGAGCGTCCTGCGGCCGGTGCTGAACATGCGGCACGAGACGAATCTGGCCTTCGCGAACTTCCACACCGGCACCGGCGACGAAAATGGACTGGCGGCGCTCGCGCGCTTCTGAGTACCGTCCCGGACCTTTCACCACACCAGCAAAGGGGCCTGCATGAAGTTCCAGACGACCGCCATCCATCACGGCGTCTACACCGACAAGACCCACAACTCCGTCACCACGCCGATCTATCCTTCCTCGACTTATATGTTCGAGGAAGTCGGCGAGCTGCCCAAGTTCGACTATGGCCGGACGGGCAACCCCACGCGCGCGGCGCTAGAGGAGAATCTCGCGGCACTGGAGGGGGGCGTTGGCGCCACTGTCCATGGCACCGGCATGGCCTCGGTCCTGACCGCCATCATGATGCTCAAGCCCGGTGACCACATCATCACCGGCCACGATATTTACGGCGGGACCTGGCGTCTGTTCGCCGGGATCCTGGAGCCGATGGGTTGGCAATTCTCCTATGTCAACATGGGCGATCCGGCAAACGTGCGCGCGGCGATCCGGCCGAACACCAAGGCCCTGTGGGTGGAGACACCCAGTAATCCGCTGCTGAACCTGGTGGACATCCGCGCCATGGCGGACATCGCCAAGGATTTTGGCCTGATCACCTATGTCGACAATACGTTCATGTCGCCATGCCTGCAGCGGCCGTTTGAGTTGGGCGCGGACATCATCATCCATTCGACGACGAAGTACATCAACGGGCACAGCGACGTTGTGGCCGGCGCGGTCATCTGTGCGGACGAGGAGCACGCCGAGCGCATCAGCTTCCTCACCAAGTCCCTCGGAACCAACGGCAACCCCTTCGATTCATGGCTGGTGCTGCGCGGGCTGAAGACGCTGGGCATTCGCATGGAGCATCATTGCCGCAACGCGCAGGCGATTGCGGAGTTCCTGGACGCGCACCCGCGGGTGAAGCGTGTGTACTATCCGGGCCTCGCCTCGCACCCGCATCATGAACTTGCCAAGCGCCAGATGAAGGGCATGGGCGGCATGCTGAGCTTCGACCTGGATCTTGCCCAGCTCGACATGAACACGTTCTGCCAGCGGCTGAAGGTGTTCCGTTTGGCGGAGAGCCTTGGCGGTGTGACCAGCCTCGTCGAGCAGCCGTGGACCATGAGCCACGCCAGCATGGACGAACACGCCCGCATCGAAGCGGGAATCACGGAGGCTACGCTGCGTGTGTCCGTCGGCCTGGAAGATCCGGAGGACTTGGTGGAGGACTTTAGGCAAGCCTTGGAAGGGTGAAGGGAGAAGAGGGAAGAGTTAAAAAGAACGGGGCCTCGCCTTTGTGGCGGGGCCCCATTTTCCTTTCATGATCGAATGTGGAGTTCTCTCTGCCGTCCTCGCCGTTCCTGATGGCTCTGCTGTCTCACTTATCCCTTCAATCCCCGCAACACGTTCACAATCTCAATGGCGGCGGCGGCGGCTTCGGCGCCTTTGTTGCCCATCTTCATGCCGGCGCGTTCAAGGGCTTGTTCGGTGGTGGCTGGCGTCAGGACGCCGTGCGTCACCGGAATGTTGAATTCGGCGCTGATGGTGGCGAGGCTGCTGCTGACCTGTGCGGCGATGTGTTCGTCGTGGGATGTCTGTCCCTTCATGATGCAACCCAGGGCGATGATGCCGTCGATGCCGCCCTTGGTGGCCAGGG
>CAZVAQ010000147.1:0-8799 GCA_964625145.1 uncultured Candidatus Sumerlaeota bacterium | reverse complement strand
GCCAACGCGGCGGGGACAGCAACGCCATGCCACCGGTGCCGCAGTTGCTGGGGGTTCATTGAGGGGGGAAGATTTAAGCACAGAGGCCGCAGAGAGCACGGAGGCAGGAGTGAAGCTGAGATTATGACCCTACTCGAAAAGATCGCACAACTAAACCCGGCAGGACTCCGAGAGGTCAAATAGCTTGTCGATGGACTGCTGCGGCCAGACTCTTCCAAGGCAGAAGTTCCGAGAGGTGCTGACCTGCTCGCGCAAATTCGCGCCGTGCGCGTGGACCCCGGCGTCGACGCTCCCAATCCGATAGATGTCATCCGGAGAATACGGGATGAGGGTTGGTGGGGGCATCTGCAGCCCCCCCGCCCAAAAATCGGCCTGAAAATCACACCTTCGCCATTGACACATCCGCTACCACTGCGTTTCGGTCCTTTCACTTTTGCACACGGTGGATAATCACCCACCGGAGGCCCACCCGATGAAGAACCCCACCATCCTTGCCAGCGACGCGCACGCCTGCCGCACCCGGGATCTCGGTCCTAATGGCATGGGTTCCTACGGCGATAACGTCGTCCGCCTCCGGAGGGTATTCCCCTAAAGAGCACCGCGCCCCCTACGCGCGACTCTCGACAGGATCCGCCTTCCGGGAACGTCCTCAACCCCGGAAGGCTTTTTCTTTTTTGTCCTTCCGGCACCCCCGCCACCGATACAATAAGGGAAGGACTTATCAATCATGACGGCCACACAGGACGTCTTGTCGCATTCGGAAATCATTGGAAGGTACCTGGGCCAGCCGGACCGGCTCCCCGCGGAGACCCGCGCGGCCATCGAGCACGAATTCAACGGCGCGCCCGTGCAGCTCTACGCCATGGCGGATCTGGACGGCGCGATGAAGTTCGCGCGCCGCTGGGTCGCGCTGGGACCCCACCATCTGGCCATTGTGCGCGAGGACGGCACGATCAACACGATCGAGCGATCCTCCATCCGCGCGCTGCGCGAGGAGCACGGCCTGAGCTGCACGACGCTTACGCTCCTGGGCGAGCCCGGCGAGCCGGCGTTGGCCGTGCTGCGCTACACGCATCGGCAGCGCCGCGCGGTGGAAACGATCCGTTTCCTGCTGGAACAACAAATCCACGGCCACGAGATGGAACCGAGCGAGGCCGCGGACAAGGTCTACCAGGAAGCGTCCACCACGGCGGTGCGCGAGGCGCAGGCGTCCTTTGCCGCCAACCAGGCCGCCGTGATCTGGCGGTTGCTCGGCTACCTGAAGCCATACCGCAAGCGCGTGGCCGCGGGAATGATCGCCGCGTCGGCGTTCTCGCTCGTCACGCTGGTCCCGCCGCTGATCACCGGAACGCTGATCGACCGCGTGTTCCGCCCGTATCAGGAGGGAACACTGGAGCAATCAGTCGCACTGCGCACGAGCATGTGGTTCGTCGTGGCGCTTGTGGCAGTTTACCTGGCCATGGAGTTCTGCCAGTGGGTGCGCCTGCGGATCATGTCGGTGCTGGGCGAATACGTCGCGCGCGATTTGCGCAACGAGCTCTACGAGCACATCCAGAAGCTCTCCGTCTCCTTCTTCTCGAAGAAGCGCACGGGTTCGATCATCAGCCGCGTCAGCTCCGACACGGATCGCTTGTGGGACTTCGTCGCGTTCGGCGTGGTGGAGGTCTCGCTCTCGCTGATCAAGATTGTCGGTCTCGGCCTGGTGCTGCTGTGGCTCGATTGGCGGTTGGGCCTGGTGATGATGGTGCCCGTGCCGATCCTGCTCTACGCGATCTTCCGCCATGGGCGCATCATGGAGCGCCTGTTCCTGCGCTGCTGGCGCAAGTGGTCCGACATGACCGACGTGCTCTCCGACACGATCCCCGGCATTCGCGTGGTGAAGGTCTTCAACCAGGAGGACCGCGAGTCGCGGCGTTTCAACGAGCGCAACGAGGTCTTCACCGGCGAGACCGAACGCATCCACCGCACGTGGACGCGATTCTGGCCCGCGCTGCTGCTGGCGATGCATGCATTGGTGCTGACGGTGTGGATCATGGCGATGCCGCGGTTGCTGGCCGCGCCGGCGCCGACACTGACCATCGGTACATTTGTCAGCTTCCTGCTGTACCTGACGATGTTCTTCCAGCCCATCGAGGTCATCGGCCAGATCGCGCGGATGCTCAACCGCGCCACCAGCTCCGCCCACCGCATCTTCGAGGTTCTGGACACCGAGCCCAATGCGGGAGAACAGCCGGACGCGGTCCAATTGGACACAATCCAAGGCCAGGTCACGTTCGAAAATGTCGTCTTTGCGTACGACGGCGTACGGCAGGTGATAAAGGGCATGAGCTTTGACGTGCAACCGGGCGAAATGATCGGCCTGGTTGGCCCTTCCGGCGCCGGCAAGTCCACGGTCACCAACCTGATAGTAAAGTTCTACGAGGCCACAAGCGGCCGCATCCTCATAGATGGCGTGAACCTTGCCGATGTGGATACCGGCCACTACCGGCGGCAGGTGGGCATGGTGCTCCAGGACCCCTACCTGTTTCACGGAACCGTCCTGGACAACATTCGCTACGGCCGCCCGGATGCCACCCTGGAGGAAGTCATTGAAGCCGCCCGCGCCGCAAACGCCCACGACTTCATCTGCAAGCTGTCCCACGGCTACGACACGATCGTGGGCGAACGCGGACAGACCCTGTCGGGCGGCGAACGCCAACGCGTCTCCATCGCCCGCGCTATTCTGGCCAACCCCCGGATCCTCATCCTGGACGAGGCGACCAGCAGCGTGGACACGGAGACCGAACGCAAGATCCAGGAAGCCCTCGACCGGCTGGTCCACGGCCGAACGGTCTTTGCCATCGCCCACCGGCTCTCGACCCTGCAGCGGGCCTCGCGCCTGTTCGTCATTGAGGAAGGCCGGCTTACCGAGGTCGGCACCCACGCGGAACTACTGGCCAAGGAGGACGGAACCTACCGCAAGCTCCACGACTTGCAGCAACAACTCCACGAGATGTATGCCCTCTAGAATACCAATGTACCATGGGCATCCTGCCCATGAGGGCCCTCCGGTCACGGACAGGATGCCCGTGCTACTCAAAAGGAATTGAAAGAATAATGCGAACCACCAACCGGTATGAACTGTCAGGTAGTCTAGCTATCATCAGGAACGCCCAACGGCGCACTCGAAAGGTAAGGTGTGAAGTGGACCAGGATTGGAAGTACGGCGAACGCCCGGCTCCCGGTCGGGAATACAAGAACCGCCCCGCCACCGAACGCGGCCAATGCACCGAGCAGCCCGCGAATACCCGCTGGGCCCGCATCGCCGTGCGCGAACATCGCCGCGCCACTTTCTGGCGCGAGGTGCTCGACGCGTTCAAGACACGCAGGGAGGCCTGATCCATGACCCAGGGAACACTGTTGGAAACCAACGGCCACGTCGCCGCGCCCGCCAGCCACCGGCTGGAGGTGCGTGTCGACGGCCAACTCGAACTCATTGCACCGGAAGGATCACGCACGGCGGTGCGCGCCGTGCGCTGCTTTCCGTGGAGTCATCCCGCCAGCTTCTTCTCGCTGCGCGATGACGACGACAAGGAAGTGCTGCTGCTCAGCGATCCCGCCGAGTTGGACGCGGAGTCGCGCGCCAACCTGGAGGAGGCCCTCGCCCGCGTCGGCTTTGTCCTCGTTGTCACGGCGATCCACTCCGTGTCGGAGGAATACGAACTGCGCTTGTGGTCAGTTGAGACTGAGCAAGGCCCGCGCAAGTTCCAAACCGCGCGCGACGCGTGGCCGCGCGAACTCCCGGGCGGCGGCGTCCTGATCCGCGACGTGGCGGGCGACCTCTACTTCGTCCCCGACCCCACCAAGCTGGACCCAAAGAGCCAACACCTGCTCTGGGCGTTTGTGGATTGATCTTGCAAGGCCAAGTGGGACATCAAGGACGACAGCGACGGACTGGAGAACAACCCGACGTCGCTGCCGCCCTGAATCCTGATTCCTGAATCCCGACCCCCGACAATGAATCAGTTCCTTCGACAATGAATCAGTTCCTTTTTCTTTCCGCAGTTCTGGGCTTCCTCGCCGTCGCGGCGGGTGCCTTTGGCGCCCACGGTCTGGAGGGGCGCCTCGATGCCAAGGACCTCGCCATCTTCGAGACCGCCGTGCGCTACCAGATGTTTCACGCGCTAGCGTTGCTGGGCGTTGCGATTCTGGGGCGGATTCAGGGCGAGCCCTCCGCCGTGCTCAGCGCCTCCGGCTGGCTCTTCTTTGCCGGCGTGCTCGTCTTTTCCGGCAGCCTCTACCTCCTGGTCCTGACCGGTCCGCGATGGCTTGGCGCCATCACCCCCATCGGCGGCGTCGCTCTCCTGGCCGGCTGGGTCTGTTTAGCGGTTGCGGCGCTTCGGCATTAGTCCGAATCCTCTCTCCAATCACAGCGTTTCACCGCCGTGCTCGATCACAGGAGAGATCCCATGCTTCGCCGCCTGTCGCTGACCCTGCTGCTGGCCGGTCTTGCCATCTTCCCGGCCGCCTGTACCACCACCCGAACAACCGTCTCCTATGTCGAGCCCACGGCTGCTGCTGCCGAGTCCACGGCTGCCGCGCCGCGGTCCGTCCACGGCGCCGACCGCCCGGTGGATGCGGCCGTCTGCGAATCCCTCAGCCTCGATCCGGCGGACATCGCCGCCCTGCAGGCCAAGCCGCTCTATGAGTTCAGCGAGGACGAGGTGGATCGCTACCTTCGCTATCTGCACGCGACGATGCCGAACCCGATTGACCGTCAGGTCCATCTGGCCCGCAAGAACCTCGGCCAGCCCTACGAGATCTACCTGCTGGGCGAAGCGCCCTTCGAGTTCTATGACCCGGCCCCGCTGTACTGCTTGGGCAAGGGCGACTGCGTCGTCTTCGCCGAGCACATGCTCGCCATGTCCCTCAGCAGCGATTGGGCGACGTTCTTCCCCCTGCTGCAGCGCATTCGCTACAAGGACGGCCAGATCGGCGTCGCCACGCGCAATCACTACACCGAAGCCGACTGGAACATCAGCAACCAATGGCTCGTGGAGGACATCACGCGCAAGATCGGCGGCGACAGCGTCATCCCGTGGACCATGCGCATCAATCTGTCCAGCTTCCTGCGCGGCCGCTACAAGATGGAGACGGACTATCCCGTGCGCACGCACGAGGACGTGTACATCCCCTACGACGCCATCCCGCAGATCGAGCACCTGCTGCAGCCGGGCGATGTCGTGAACATCGTGCGCGGCAACGGCGGCGGCTACTGGGTCGGCCATGTCGGCATGATCACCCGCGACGAAAACGGTCAGACGATGTTCCTGCATTCCACACCGCCCGCCAGCCGCGAGGAACCGCTGGCCACCTACATCGAGCGCTCCATCCGCAATCGCGAGGAGAACCTGGCCGCGAACAAGACCGTCTTCCACGGCTTCAAGTTCCTGCGCCCGCTCCCGAACGCCTTGGACAACCTGCGCAAGATCGACGGCGGCACCACACCACGCCTGGCTGTCCCCGGCGTCCATGCAACACCCGTGAAACTTGAAACCGCCAAGGCACCGGAGTGAAGGCACCCCGCATGAGCAACGACGGCATGAACCGAAGGGATTTCCTGCGCGCCACCGCAGTCGCGTCCGCCACGGCGTGGGTCTTTGGCGGCAGCACCGCGTGGGGACAGGTGCTCTGGGAGGACGAGAAGACATCCGTCCCCCTGCACGGTTTCCGCGATGGCGAGTTCCTGGAGGATGCCAAGCCCATCGGCCGCGGCATCGAAGCCGTCCAGCCCTGCATCACCATCACGCCGGAAGGTGTCGTGTGGATCGTGTGGGTGCAGAAGCTGGCCGACGGCCGCGAGGAACTGCGCGCGATCACGTGGAAGGACGGCCGCTTCAGCCCCGAGTATCTCCTCACCGACAAGGATGCCACATCCGTCCTGCACCCAAGCGTGCACCAGTACGAGGACGCCATTGCCATCAGTTGGGTGGAGCACACGCCCGACGACCAATGGCGCGTGTTGCTGCGCGTGATCAAGCGCGGCGCGCCACTCCCCATCGTCGTCATCCAGGACAAGGGCGTCAATTTCCACCCGGTCATGGCCGTGTCCGATGGGCGCTTGTGGGTCGTGTGGGAAAGCCTGCAGGACAAACGCTTCGAGATTCAAGCGTGGACGCTGGGCCTGCGCGAGCGCTCCGTCGCGCGCCGATTGATCCACAGCGAGAAGGGCGATTGCCGTCGGCCGTCCATCGCGCCGGGCAACGGTTGTGTGTGGATCTCCTGGGACCAGGAAGACGGCCCCGGCAATTCCAACATCTACTTCTGCGCTGTCCGCACCGATGAAGTGGAGGGCCCCTACGCCGCCACCCAGAACCCGGCCATGAACATCGCCAGCAGCATCGCCGTCGATCGCAGCGGCGCCGACGACGTCGTCTGGATCGCGTGGCAATCCAACCGCCGTGGCGACGACCAATGGGACATTCCCCGCTGGATCTACGTCGCCCGCTACAGCGACGGCCGCATCGCCCAGGTCGACAATCCCGACGGCGTCCACCTCGACAAGGAAGGGCAGGACCAATCCTTCGAGTTCCCGCGCCTTCTGCTCGATCCCGCCGGGCGCGTCATCGTCACCGGCCGCCCCTCTCATGACTTCTGCTTCCAGTTCCTCGACGCCGACGGTTGGTCCCCGCTCTACCGCCTGCCGCGCGAAGGATGGGGCGGGCGCGGGCAGACGCTGGAGGCGGCCTTTGATCCAAATGGCGACCTGTGGCTGACCCGCCGCGACCTGAACCGCAACGTGCTACAGCGCATCGAGATGGCCGGCTTGGCCTATCACGCGCCACGGCAACGGTCAGGCTTCAGCCCCATCCAGCAAAGCGCCCCGAAGCTCGTCAACATCCAGCCCCGCGTCGTCTGGCCCGCGGTCGAAGCCGAAGGCGGCCCCTACACCGCTTACTACGGCGACATCCACGGCCACACATGGATGTCCGATGGCTTGGGGGATGTGGACGAATACTTCCGCATCCGCCGCGAATGCTACGAAGACGACTTCGGCGCCCTGACCGACCACGACAGCTTCGTCGGCAAGGAGATCCTCCCCACCGAGTACGAATACCAGAAGGCCTTCATGGCCCGCTACAACGAGCCCGGCCGCTTCAGCACGTTCTACTCGCAGGAATGGACCACCCTGCGCCCCCCGCGCGGCGGCGGACACATCAACGCGTACTCGCTCAACAAGGACATCCCGCTCTTCCTGCACACCACCGACAAGTACGACACGACCGCGAAGCTCGTCGAAGCCGCGCGCCGGCACGGCGCCATCCTGATTCCCCACCACACCGGATGGACCGGCGTGGATTGGGAAGACCTGCGCGACCCGAGCATCATGCCCGTCGTCGAGATCTGCTCAAACCACGGCGTCTTCGAACATTTCAACAACGAACCCATCATGCACCGCGGCGCGATCCGCGGCATGTTCATCCAGGACGGCCTGCGCGCCGGCCTGCGATTCGGCTTCATCGGCGGCAGCGACTACCACGGCCTCATCTGGCACCACCGCGCCGGATGGCGACGCGACGCCCATCGTGGCGGCCTGGCCGGCGTCCTCGCCAAGGAGAACACTCCCGAGGCGATCATGGAAGCCATCCTCGCCCGCCGCACCTTTGCCACCACCGGCATCAAGCCCCTCATCGACTTCCGAGTGAACGACATCCTCATGGGCGGCGAGGCGCCCTATCCCGAGAACGGCCGCGCCGCCATTGACCTGTGGATCAGCGCCCGCGAACGCATCCGCAAGATCACCATCGTCCGCAACAGCGAGGACTGGCACATCGCCGGCGGCGACGGCTTCACCCATCGCCTGCGCATCACCGACGACCGCGTGCCCGAGGAAGGCGCGTACTACTACGCCCGCATCGAATTCCTCGGCCCCCTCATGGCCTGGAGCAGCCCGGTGTGGTTTGGATGAAAGGAGCGTTCCTCGTTCCTCGTTCCTAGTTCCTCGTTAACAGAACGGAGCTTGGGCATCCTTGCCCTAGCGGGAATGAGGGTTCCGAGTTCCGAGTTGGGGGGCTTGACAGATGAAGGTCCGCGAAGTAATCACCCTCCTTGAACGGGCAGGATGGTACCTGCACTCGACGCGAGGCAGCCATCGCCAGTTCAAACATCCCGAGATCCCGGGCAGGGTGACTGTGGCGGGAAAACCGAGTGATGATTTGGCTCCGGGAACGCTCGCAAGCATCCTGAGACAGGCTGGTCTAAAGTGACGAACGAACCAACCCTCCGTTACCCTGTTGTGCTGGAGCCCCTGGCTTCCAACTGGTCAGGATGGGTGCCCGATATCCCCGGATGCGTGGCGACGGCGCAGACCCAGTCCGCCCTGACTGAAGAACTGCGCGACGCGATTGCCTTTCATCTGGATGGGCTGGCCGAGGATGGGATTGAACCGCCCCCATCATTCCGCGAGCCCATCACCGGTCTGTCGCAACGCGATGTGGTGACATGGGTTGAAGTCCCCCTGCCGCATGCGATGATTTGACAAGACAATAGGCAGCCAACTCCAGCCCCCCCTATGGGACCGCCAGGCTCCCGCCTGGCAATCGTACCCATAGCCCATCGCCTTCACCAATCCACGCTGGACGGCTCTTCGTGAAGGCATGCGCCTGACTCCCCGACTCGCCAAGCAGGAGCTTGGCGCTCCATAGCGCCATGCGGGCGCTTCACATGAAAGGGGAAACCCCATCAGATGATCGCCCACCACCCATGGACCGCCAGGCTCCCGCCTGGCAATCGTACCCATAGCCCATCGCCTTCACCAAT
>CAZVAQ010000146.1:7241-8950 GCA_964625145.1 uncultured Candidatus Sumerlaeota bacterium | reverse complement strand
CCGCTCCGACTCCCGCCGTATCCAGCAGGCCGCGGCTGGATATCGACCGTATTCGGGCTGATTTTCCGATTCTTGGCGAGACGGTCAACGGCAAGCCGCTGGTGTACCTGGACAACGCCGCCAGCAGCCAGCATCCGCGCCAGGTCATCGACGCAATCAGCGAGTACTACGAGAAGGATCACTCGAACGTTCATCGCGGCGTGCATTCGTTGAGCCAGCGCGCCACGTTTGCCTACGAGCGTGCACGCGCGAAGGTGAAGCGATTCCTGAACGCGCCGAGCGACAAGGAGATCATCTTCACCCGCGGCGCGACGGAGGCCGTCAACCTCGTCGCCGACAGCTACGGGCGCGCGTTCCTGGAGGCCGGCGACGAGATCCTCGTCACCGCCATGGAGCATCACGCCAACATCGTCCCGTGGCAATTGCTGGGCGAAAAGATCGGCACGAAGCTCGTCCCCATTCCGATGAGCGACGCGGGCGAGTTGGACATGGACGCGTTCCATCGCCTGCTCACCGACAAGGTGAAGCTCGTCGCGGTGGTCTGGGTCAGCAACGCATTGGGAACGGTCAACCCGGTCGAGGAGATCATCGCCGCCGCCCACGGCAAGGGCATCCCCGTCCTCATCGATGCCGCGCAGGCGGTGCCGCACATGCCGGTCGACGTGCAGGCGCTGGACTGCGAGTTCCTGGTCTTCTCCGGCCACAAGATGTTCGCGCCGACGGGGATTGGCGTCCTGTACGGCAAGCGCGAGTTGCTGGAGAAGATGCCACCGTGGCAGGGCGGCGGGGACATGATCGACCTGGTCACGTTTGAGAAGACCACGTTCAACACGCTCCCCTTCAAGTTCGAGGCCGGCACGCCACACATCGCGGGTGCCATCGGATTGGGCGCGGCGATCGACTACATGATGCGCGTCGGAATCGAGAACATCGCGCGCCACGAACACCAATTGCTTGAGTATGCCACGCGCGAGATCCGCAGGATCCCCGGTGTGCGCATCATCGGCACAGCCGCCAGGAAGGCCAGCGTACTGTCCTTCATCGTCGACGACATGCATTCGCATACCGTCGGCGAGATCCTGGACAAGGAAGGCGTGGCCGTGCGCGTCGGTCATCACTGCGCGCAGCCGGTCATGCAGCACTTTGGCATCAGCGCCACCACGCGCGCGTCGCTGGCGTTCTACAACACCCGCGAGGATGTGGACGCGTTCATCGCCGCGCTGCGCAAGGCGATCCATTTCCGGCGCAGCGCCAATGCCTCAACCCTCGACCGCCTGATGGGCGAGACCATCGACAACACGCAGCAGCGCATCATCGACGCGTTTGCCGACTATGTGGATTGGGAGGAGCGTTACCGCAAGATCATCGAGCTGGGCGAGACCATCGGCGACATCCCGGAAGAATACAAGATCGAGAAGTACCGCGTGCGCGGATGCCAATCGACCGTGTACCTGCACGCCAGCCTGAATGAGCAGGGCCGCGTGTTGTTCAAGGCAACGAGCGACGCGGAGATCGTGCGCGGGTTGATCGCGCTGCTCCTGCAATTGTACTCAAACCGCACGCCCGACGAGATCATCGCGACGCAACCGCGCTTCATCACGGAGATCGGCCTCAGCGACAACCTCTCGCAAGGCCGCGCCAACGGTCTGGCCGCCATGATCGAGCAGATGAAGCTCTACGCCCTGGCCTTCCAGACCATGGCCAAGGCC
>CAZVAQ010000146.1:0-7141 GCA_964625145.1 uncultured Candidatus Sumerlaeota bacterium | reverse complement strand
CCCAAAGGATTGCCGCCCATGGACAACAACATCCTCCAACGCCACAAGGACCTGCGCGAGAAGGTCGTCGAAGTCCTGCGCAACATCTACGACCCCGAGATCCCCGTGAACATCTACGACCTCGGGCTCGTCTACAACATCGAGTTCAACGAGGAGGACGAGGTGATGATCCGAATGACGCTCACCTCGCCGAACTGCCCGGTGGCGGAGTCGCTCCCGGTCGAAGTCGAGGAGAGGACCGCCTCCGTGGAGGGCGTGAAGAAGGCCAACATTCACGTCGTGTGGGAACCGGCCTGGACACCCGAGATGATGTCGGAAGCGGCAAAGCTTGAGTTGAACATGTTTTGAGGCCGCGGGTTGCGCCTTGCGGATCCTTGCCACCATGCAATGTGCCATAGTCTTCAGAAGGGAAACCGCTCGTCGATCCTGGCATCGCTGAGTTCCTTCAGGAACGGGGCGATGCGATCCACGATCAACTCCACCGCGCGGCGGCCCTTGTCGGCTGTGGCTGCGTGCGGGTTTCCGGCGCCGGTGTTCGTGGTGAGCAAATGCCACGGCCGCGTGATGGACACCCATCCCTTGTTCACGGCTTCAAAGCGCGTGGCGCTCTTCGCGCCGTCGTCCGCCGCCAGCGTGCCATCGGCCTTCTTTCCCACCAGCTCCGGATGATAGGCCAGGATGATGGATGTCTCCATCTCGCCGGCGTGATCCTCGTGGCGATCGAAGATTGAATCGTAGACGTCATCGAGCACCTTGAACCAGTTGCAGAGGAACAACCGCGCCGGTGTGCGCCCGTGCAGGTCGCGAAGCAGCGGCTTCCATTCGTTGCCGCCGTGGCTGTTGAGCAGCACGATCTTGCGGATGCCGTGGTTCACGAGCGAATCGATCAGGTCGGTCACGAACAGGTTCAGCGTCGCCTGTTGCACATTGATGGCGAGATTGCATTCGCGCATGTTGTTTTCGACCCCGTAGGGAACCGCCGGCAGAAGCAGGACCTTCGCCCCAAGGCCATGCGCGCGCTCGCAGATCGCCTCGCCGACCAGCGCTGCCTCAAGGCAATCCGTGCCATAGGGCAGGTGCAGGTTGTGCGGTTCTGTCGCGCCAAACGGCAGCACCGCCACCTCGTGGTCACCCGCCTTCACATCGGCATAGGTGAGTTCGGACAGGACATACGGTCGTGGAGCGGACATGCAAGTTCCTCGTCGTGGATTGGAGCGAGGCAGAAACGGCAGGTGCGGGATGATGGCTTTCCATTCCCTCATCCCGCACTTTCATCACGCCAGGGCAGTGGCCTTGCCCGATTCCGAGCTGGACTTCGGCCGCGAATATTCCCGCCAGCTCTTGATCGACAGGTCGTCGAGCCCGCGGTGCGCCAATGCTTCCGCCAACCGCATGGCGATCTGGGTGTTCGTCACCAACGGCACATTGTAATCCACCGCAAGGCGGCGGATCTTGTAGTCGTTGGTCAGCTCGTCCTCCTGGAAGTTCTTCGGGATGTTGATCACCAGATCAACCTTCCGGTCACGGATGATGTCGATGGCGCTGGGGTGCTTCTCCTCGCTGGGCCAGTAGACATCCTCGCACTCGACACCATGCTCGCGGAGGAAGTTCGCGGTGCCGTGCGTCGCGAAGAATTGAACCCCCAGGTTCGTCATCAGGCGAACGCTCTCGAGCAGTTCCGCCTTGGAACGCACCGGGCCCGACGACAGGAGCACGCGCTTGATGGGGAGCCGGTAGCCCACGCTGATCAGCGACTTCAGGAACGCCTCGTGGAAGTCCTCGCCGAAGCAACCCACCTCGCCGGTCGAGGCCATCTCGACGCCGAGCGTCGGGTCGGCGCCCTCCAGGCGCGTGAACGAGAACTGCGACGCCTTCACGCCGACGTGGTCGTATTCGAACAACAGCTCGGGCTTCTTCTCGACATACTTGCCCATGATCACGCGCGTGGCGATGTCGATGAAGTTCGTGCCCAGGACCTTGCTGACGAAGGGGAAGCTGCGTGACGCGCGCAGGTTGCACTCGATCACCTTCACCTCGTTGTTCTTCGCGATGAACTGGATGTTGAAGGGGCCGTGGATGCGCAGCTTCGCGGCGATGGCCGTGGCGATGCGGCGGATCTGGCGGATCGTCTCCAGGTACGTGCGCTGCGGCGGCAGCACCAACGTCGCGTCGCCGCTGTGCACGCCCGCGTTCTCCACGTGCTCGCTGATGGCGTGGGCGACGATCTCGCCCTTGCGGGCGACGCCGTCGAATTCGATCTCCTTCGCATTCTCCAGGAACTTGCTGATGACGATCGGGTGCTCCGGCGACACATCCGCCGCACGCCCCAGATAGCGCTCCAGCTCGGGCGGGTTCGAGGCCACGGCCATGGCCGCGCCGCTGAGCACATAGGACGGGCGGATCAGCACCGGATAGCCCACGCGCTCGGCAAAGGCCTTCGCCTCGATGATCGTGTCGAGCATCGCCCATTCCGGCTGGTCGATCCCAAGCTCGTCGAGCATGGCGGAGAATTTCTGCCGGTCCTCCGCGTTGTCGATGCTGGCCGCGGACGTGCCGAGGATCGGAATGCCGACCTTGTCCAGCTTTGGCGCCAACGTGTTCGGAATCTGCCCGCCCATCGAGACGACCACGCCGATCGGGTTCAGCTTGTCACATATGTCGCGCACGGTCTCCAGGCGGATCTCGTCGAAGAAGAGCTTGTCGAACTCGTCGTAATCCGTGCTGACCGTCTCGGGGTTGTAGTTGAGCATGACGGTGGTGTAGCCCAGCTTGCGCAGTGCAAGTCCCGCGTTCACGCAGCACCAATCGAACTCCACCGAGCAGCCGATGCGGTAGGCACCACTGCCCAGGATGAGCACCGAGTTGTATTCCGGGAAGTCGATGTCGTCCTCGATGCCGTGGTACGACAGGTAGAGGTAGTTCGTCTGCGCGGGATACTCCGCGCCGAGCGTGTCGATCTGCCGGACGGAGGGGACGATGCCGGCGGCCTTGCGCTGCTCGCGAATGTCGTTCTCGTCGCGGCCGGAGAGGATCGCGATCTGCTCGTCGCTGTAGCCGGCCTGCTTTGCTTCCAGCATCAACGGCTCGGGCACGGTCGGCTTGGCCTGGATCTCCTTCTCCAGCTCCATGACGTGCGCGACCTTGTGCAGGAACCACCGGTCGATGTGCGTCAGCGCGTGCACCTCGTCGACGGTCATGCCGTTGCGCAATGCCTCGGTCACGGCGAAGAGGCGCTCCTCGGTCGGGCGGCGCAGCTCCTCCTCCAGATTCTCAAAGGCGCGCGGCGGATTCGCCGCCAATCCCTTTGCCCCGATGTCCAACATGCGGACGGCCTTTTGCATGGCCTCCTCGAACGTGCGGCCGATGGACATGACCTCGCCGACGCTCTTCATGCTGCTGCCGATCTGCCGCGCCACGCCCTTGAACTTCTTCAGGTCCCAACGCGGCATCTTCACCACCAGATAATCCAGCGCCGGCTCAAAGAAGGCCTTGGTCACCTTGGTGATCGAGTTCGGCAGTTCGTGCAGCGAATACCCCAGCGCCAGCTTTGTCGCGACAAACGCAAGCGGGTAGCCCGTCGCCTTGCTCGCCAACGCGGAGCTGCGGGACAGGCGCGCGTTCACCTCGATCACGCGGTACTCGCGGCTGTGCGGGTTCAGCGCGTACTGGATGTTGCATTCGCCGATGATCCCCAGGTGGCGGATCGTGCGGATGGCAATCTCGCGGAGCATGTGGTATTCGGCGTTCGTCAGCGTCTGGCTCGGCGCCACCACGATGGACTCGCCCGTGTGAATGCCCAGCGGATCGAAATTCTCCATGTTGCAGACGGTGATGCAGTTGTCGTGGCTGTCGCGCACGACCTCGTACTCCACTTCCTTCCACCCTTCGAGATACTCCTCCACGAGGACCTGGTTGGTGTGGTTGAGCGCCTTCTGCGCGCGGCCGCGCAGGGTCTCCTCGTCCACGCAAATGCCCGACCCCAACCCGCCGAGCGCATACGCAATGCGCATCATGACGGGGTAGCCCAGCTCGCGGCCGATCTCGACCGCTTCCTCCACCGTCGTCGCCGCGCGGCTTTTCGGCACCAGCACGTCGATCTCGGCAAGGCGCTTGGCAAACAGGTCGCGGTCCTCGGTGTCCTCGATGGCCTTGACGGAGGTGCCCATCACGCGGACGCCGTGCTTCTCCAGGACGCCCGAGCGGTAGAGCGCCAACCCACAGTTCAGCGCCGTCTGCCCTCCGAAGCCGAGCAGGATGCCGTCCGGGCGCTCCTTCTCGATCACCTTCTCCACGAAGTAGGGGTTAACCGGCAGGAAATACACCTCGTCCGCCAGGTAGTCGCTGGTCTGGATCGTGGCGATGTTGGGGTTGATGACGATGCTGGCGATCCCCTCCTCGCGCAGGGCCTTGATGCATTGCGAGCCGGAATAGTCGAACTCCCCGGCCTCGCCGATCTTCAGGGCGGAACTGCCAAGGATCAGGACTTTCTTGACGCCGGGGTTGTGGGCCGGGGCGGTGGCTGGGGCGGTGTTCTGGGGTGAGGCGAGGGTGGAAGCGGGCAAAGAGATTCTCCGGGGGTCCAAAAGTGGCCCCCCACGTGCCAGCCGCGGCGGGCTCAGGCCAAGGGAAACGTGGGGGGTCAATGGTCCGGGACGGCAGGGACGACAGGGACGGCAAGGACACGGGGGCTCTTGGAGGCGTGGGACTTGGGAGCGTGGGGTCCTTGGTGTCACTGATGTCCTTGTGGTCCTTGGCGTAGGGCGCGGTGTTTGCCCTACATCTCATCACCCGCCGCCTGCGCCACAGGTTGCAGGGACAGGCGAAGCCCCAGCTCCTGAAGAATCGCATCCAAGGTGGCAAGATGCGGATCACTCTCCATTCCTTGCACGAGGCCAGAGGCGCCTCCCTGAGCTTCCACTGCGATCTGCACCGAGGCCATGAAGGCGCCCCAGTCTCCGTCCTTCTCCGCCTCCTCGAGGGCAATATTCAAGTAGGGCAGAACCTCCTCCGGGTGGTTCCGGAAGTGTTCCACCTCGGCCTCCCGCCAGGTGCGATTCTTTGTCGTCATCGTTGAGTCCCTCCTTACCGGTCGTTCCAGTCTGCCCAATAGGCCTTTGCCCGATCAATGTCCCTATCCTGTGTGGCCTTATCGCCGCCACAGAGCAGAATCACCAGAGAGTCGCCATCTTGTCCAAAGTATACCCGGTAGCCGGGCCCAAAGTGCAGGCGAAGTTCAAAGACACCAGCGCCCACCGACTTGTGGTCTCCCAGATTACCGTCTTCCATCCTCACGATTCGAGCACGAATTCGAAGCGCGCCGGACTTGTCCCGAAGGCCGTTGATCCAATCCGTGAACGGTTCCCTTCCGCCTTCGGTCCGGTACAGGATGATCGATTTTCGACTCATCATGCAACTCGATTCTGTGGTTGGTCAGCTCCCGCTCCGACTCACCCCAAATCCCCCCCTCACCCACTCGCCCGATCCAGCTCCGCCACATCCTCCGCCGTCAGCTTCAACCGCGCGCCGGCCAGGACCTCCTCCAACTGCGCCAGGCTCGTCGCGCTGGCGATCGGCGCCGTGATCACCGGGCGTTGGATCAGCCAGGCCAGCGCCACCGCGGCCATGGATGCCTGGTGGCGCGCGCAGACGTTTTCCATCGCGGCCAAAATCCGGAAGCCGCGAGGGTTCAGGTACCGCGCCATCTGCGGGCCACGCGGGCTCTTGTGATAATCCGCCTCGGAGCGGTACTTGCCGGTGAGGAAACCCCGCGCCAGCGAGAAGTAGCTGATCACGCCGATCTGCTCCTTCAGGCACAACGGCTCGAGCCCGGCTTCGAACTCCTCGCGGTCATACAGGTTGTAGTTCGGTTGCAGCGACACGTACGCGGGCCAATCGTTCGCCGCGCTGATGGCGAGGGCCTCCGCAAGGCGCGGCGCCTCATAGTTCGATGCGCCGATGCCGCGGACCTTTCCTTGGCGCACCAAGGTGTCGTAGGCCTCCAGCGTCTCCTCCTGCGGCACGTCGGGGTCGTCCTTGTGCGATTGGTACAGGTCGATCACGTCGGTCTGCAACCGGCGCAGCGAATCCTCCACCGACTTCATGATGTGCGCGCGACCGAGGCCCTTGCCGCCGTCGCCCATGGGCAGGCCGACCTTGGTCGCGATGACCACCTTGTCGCGCTTGCCGGATTGCTTGAACCATTTGCCGATGACGGTCTCCGACTCGCCGCCGACGTGGCCCTCCGCCCATGTGGAGTACATGTCCGCCGTGTCCACCAAATCGAATCCCGCATCGACAAACGCATCGAGCAGGGCAAAGGAGGTCTTCTCATCGGCGGTCCAGCCGAAGACGTTTCCGCCAAAGGCGAGCGGGGCGACATGAATGCCGGATTTGCCAAGAGGGCGCTTTTCCATGATTCGATTCCTTCTGTTTCCGTGGGGGTTGATCCTGAATGAGGCAGTTTCCCCCTTGCTGGCCGAGGCGGCAACGGGTATCCATGGATGTGATTCAGGAGATGACCGCCATGGCCCAAATTATCGTCAACCTTCGGCGCCATAATACCTGACTCGCCATTCAATACACAAGACCACGCCCTGAGTCCACAAACCCTTCATCCTTCATCCTTCATCCTTCATCCTCCCCCTCCCATGCTCACTATCACCGTCTATCAAGCATCCGGCGAAGTATCCACCTATGTGCAGCACGACACCGAGGTCGCCGCGCAGATTCTGGATCGTCTCAATCCCGCCCGGCTCTTCACGGAGAACCGCATCCTGATCGGTTCACCGAGTGGATTGGGAATCTACAACGGCCATCGCATCAGCCGGTTGGACGTGGAGGCGGATCAGACCCTGGCCACGCTGCTCCCCGCTCCACAACCCGGCCCGGTCGCCACGGTGATGGACAACGCGCTGTGGGAGGAGGAATTCCGCAACCCCGACGCGCCGGCGGATTACGGCATCCCGCAGGGCGAGCTGTTCACCCTGGGGATCCAGATCGGCCTGCTGGGCAAGCATCGCATCTCCGCGCGCATCACCGCCGAGCTGATCGCGCCGATGGAGCGGATCAACGCCATCAGCAACGTGCTCAACCGCCCGTTCATCCGGCTCAACATCGGCCCCAACGGCGTCGCGCTGCTGAA
>CAZVAQ010000145.1:0-8971 GCA_964625145.1 uncultured Candidatus Sumerlaeota bacterium | reverse complement strand
GTAATGTTTCCAAATGTTGTCCCCAAATAGATTGTCGAGTTGGCATGCCTCCCCGTGCTGACTCGTCCAGGTCGGGCAGTCAGAGCACGATCCAATGTCCTCCTCTTCGAACTTCTTTGTGCAAATAGGGCCTACCGCCTTGGACAGAGTGCACCCCGAGGGGCATGCAAGGATGCTCTGGGGGACAATGGCACTGGACACAACGAGGCAGCCAGCCAGTAACCAAGGAGTCAGCGAGGATACGCGTATCATTCCAGCGCCCTCCTTACAGTGGCAAGTCGCGTCCGTGCCTGCATTCGAAACGCCCAGCAGGTGTCATCCGGCGCAACATCCAGGATCTCCATATACCGCGCTTCGGCTTCGGGTAGATACCCCGCAAGCTCGTGCCCTTCGGCTATTAACAACATGCAACGCCAGTAGTCAGCAGTATCGATCTCGAACAATATAGCGGCCAAGAATTCGATCTGATCCGTCATTGGAACGATAAACTGGACTCGTCCCCACCTGTTCAACTCGGAAACGTGCTGCCGCATCAACCCTTGGTTGGCTTCCGAAACGGTCGGCTCGGCGGCGAGCACATGGAGTTTGGCGTTGATCTCAACCAGCGCGTGAATGTCCTCGAGCCATGATTCAAGATTAGGTTGCATACTGCCTGTATGCTGAAGAGCTTCACTCACTACCTGCAGGGCTTCCTCATAATGGCCGGCACGAGCAAGGGCCTTTCCCGAGTGGAACCCATGAACGGTGAGGTCCTCGCCATCGGGTTGAGTCTCGACAAGTTCGTTCCATCGGGCTTTGACTCCTTCCGGATCGGCTTCGGGGTAATCTGCCGGAGGAACGAAGACTTCAATGCTTCGCAACCACTGCCGATAAGTGAAGGCCGTTTCATCCACGATTTCTTCGGCGCTGGCGACGGTGCTGGTCAACAATAGAAGAAGGGCGCAAACCCATGGCGCAGCCTGCCGCCTTCGCCCCCCCACTGGGTCCGCGCGTTTCTGGCTTAAGGACATGTTCACCTGAGGAACCTCCTCTTCAGGGTCACTCCTATTTGGGCGCAGCCTCTGCGTTGGGGGGGGGCTGTCAACCAAAAAGCTGTCCGAAATCCTTCCGCCTACATCCTTCCGCTTCCCCCTTGTCCCTCCCGCCTCCGGCTGCCAATCTCCACGCCATCCCACGAGGTGACCGGCCATGATCAGTGATTCCCTTGCCAAGTCCATCAACGAGCAGATCGCCAACGAGTTGTACGCGTCCAATTCCTACCTCCAGATTGCCGCGTACTTCGACGGCCTGGGGCTCAAGGTGCTCGCCTCCTTCTTCTTCCGCCAATCCGACGAGGAACGCATGCACGCCACCAAGCTGCTCAAGTATCTCCTCGAGGTGGGCAAGAAGGTGAAGTTTGGCCAGATCAAGGCCGCCAAGTCCGATTACAAGTCCCCCGAGGACGCCATCCAGACGGCACTCGACCAGGAGATCGTCGTCACCAACCAGATCAATGCGCTCATGAAGGAAGCGACCGCCAACAACGACTTCGCCACGCAAAGCTTCCTCAAGTGGTTCGTCGACGAACAGGTCGAGGAAGTCTCCAGCATGTCGGACCTGCTGCAACTCGTGAAGCTCGCCGGCGAGGAACGCATCCTCCTGGTCGAAGACCGACTGCTGCGCGCGGGGGGAGTGACGTTGGAGGAGAAGGCGGAAGGATGAAGGATGAAGGATAAATTATGAACTGTAATTTATGAAGTTAAACTGGAGGTCAAATTGAAAGAGTAGCATGGGCGCATTTTGCCCATGACGCAGTCAACTGGCTCTTATTTGACATGAACTGTCACCAGCTCCGAAAGCGAGTCACCACATTGAAACGTTCGTCCGCTACTCTCATCCTGGCCGTGTGCCTCGCATTCCTGCTCCCGCTCCTGTCCCTGGCGCAGGATCGGGAGGCGTTGCCCAGCTTCAACCAGAAGGTGCTGGCCATGGCCGCCAGCTATCCCACCGATGGCACCCACAACTATTGGTGGCCGCGTTCGGGCGAGAGCAGCTACGACGGCTCGTCCATGGACGTCATGCTCATGGGCAAGCGCGTCATGCGCGGCGAGGAGCAAAAGCGCACGTTCTGTTGCGGCCTGACG
This sequence comes from uncultured Candidatus Sumerlaeota bacterium, assembly GCA_964625145.1. Classification (GTDB taxonomy): domain Bacteria; phylum Sumerlaeota; class Sumerlaeia; order SLMS01; family JAHLLQ01; genus CAYTRP01. The sequence continues at coordinate 6,848 of CAZVAQ010000145.1, read as the reverse complement.
CTCGAGGTCTTCGCGCGCGTCTATGACGAGTGGTTGATGGAACAACCCGAAGGTTTCGAACCGCCTGTCACGCCGGACAACTGGCGCGACTTCCAACGCGTGTGGTTCGTGCTGGAAGCCAACGGCCCCGGCCCCAGTGCCGCCCTGGAGAAGTACGGCATCGGCCGCCAGATCCAAGCCCACGAAGCGCTCCCCGGCGACTTCGTCCAAATCTGGCGCACTTCCCGCACGGGCGGACAAGGCTCCGGCCACAGCGTCGTCTTCCTTGATTGGGTCCGCAACGACGCCGGCAAGGTCATCGGCATGAAGTATTGGTCCACCCAGCCGGGAACCAACGGCATCAACGAGAACATCGAATACTACGGCCCCATGGGCGGCATGTCCACCGAGTACACGACCTTTGGGCGAGTGGAGCTGGATGGGAAGAAAGCTTGATTTACCACGGAGGCACGGAGAACACAGAGAAAACGAGTATCTAAAGTAAGAGTATGAATCTACTGAATAATGTCTAATTCATGCAAATATTCTTATCTCTGGAGTGGATTTCAAGATAAAGTAGCTGGGGCATCCTGCCCCAGACCCGCCAGCCTCAGGCTCCACTTTGGAGTCCAATACCTCAGGAAATGCGTCATGGGCAAGATGCCCATGCTACTTTGAGTGGGTTATTTCTTGCCATTTTGCAATTGGCTCTCTGGATTGGTTTTTCTCCTCCGTGCTCTCCGTGACTCCGTGGTTATCCAACTGTCTCTTCCCTCATCCCCTCCACAATCCACGCCCCACCCGCCACCCGATCCCCTTCGTCCCAAAACACCACTGCCTGTCCCGGTGTGACCGCGCGCTGAGGTTCGTCAAATGTGACGCGCACGATCCCTTCCCGCTGGCTCGGCATCACCCATCCGGGAACAGGCGCGTGCCGGTATCGAATCTGAACCCTCGCTCGTCGCGCTTCCGTAATGCCATCCCATCCCATCCAGCTTGGATTGTCTGCGATCAGGCCGCGAAAGAACAGCGCGCTCTGCGGCCCCACGATCACCGCGTTTGATTCCACATCCAGCGCCACGACATACAGCGGCTCCGGCCCGCTGATCCCCAACCCGCGTCGCTGGCCAATGGTGTAATTGGCGATGCCTTCGTGCTCGCCCAGCACTTCCCCCGCGGTGGAGATGAACTTTCCGCGCGGCATTGGAATGCCCCTCTCTTCGAACCGTCCGCGCAGGAACCGCCGGTAGTTGTTGTCCGGCACGAAGCAAATCTCCTGGCTCTCCGGCTTGTTCGCCGTGGGCAACGCACCGCTCCGTGCCCGCGCTCGCACTTCGTCCTTTGTCAAGTCGCCCAACGGAAACACAAGCCGCTCCAGTTGCTCCTGCGACAGCCCGAACAGGTAATACCCCTGGTCCTTGTTCGTGTCCGCCGCGCGTTGCAATGTCCACCGTCCCGTCTCCGGATGCCGCACCTTGCGCGTGTAATGCCCCGTCGCGACGAGATCGCATCCCCACAGTGTCGCCTTCTCCAGAAGCAACCCCAGCTTCACATGATTGTTGCACAGCACGCACGGATTCGGCGTGCGGCCGCTTGCATAGTCATTGATAAACGGCGTGATGACCGCCCGCTCAAACTCCGGCTCCACATCCAGCACATAGAAGGGGAAACGCCCGCGATCCGCGCACGCGCGCGCGTCCTTCGCATCGGTGGGGGAGCAACACGTCTTGATCTTCGCGCCCTGCGCGATCTCCTCCGGCGTCAACCGGTGCGTGCGCATGTTCACGCCGACGATCTCGTGCCCCTGCTCCTGCAGCAGCACCGCCGCCAACGACGAATCGACGCCGCCACTCATGGCGACGAGGACCTTGGCCTTGGTGGGGGAGGGGGCGATTTTGCTCATGTGTTGCGCTTAACTGCTCTCGTCGGTCGTCAACCCGCGGACTGGTTCCATGTGCCGCCCGTGCGTCATGCGTTCCGCCCATTGCCGCTCCAGCGCCTCGCGCGCCATCGGCGGCAAGTCCACCGACAGATCCAGCTTCAGCATCGACAACGCCGCATAGCCATTCGCCACCAACAGGTCATCGCTGTGCTCCGGCCCGCTGGATGGGTTGAAGGCGGTGCCGTAATTGGTGTACATCACGCGGCCGTTGCCATCGCTGTCCGACGACCACTTGTCCACGTACTTCGAGTCACCCATCGCCGCGTAGCGCACGCCGCGCAGTTCCTCCAACGGGATGCTCGGCACGTTCAGGTTCCAATACGTGCGCGGCAGCCACGTCTTCTCCAACAGCCACGGCAACAGCCCGCGCACCACATGCGCCGCCGTCTCAAAGCATTCGTCGCCCGTCGTCCATGTGGCCAACGACACCGCCAGTCCGCGCTGTCCCAGCATGGCTGCCTCCACCGCCGCGGCCACCGTCCCGGAATAGAACACCGAGTTCCCCGCGTTGATCCCCGCATTGATGCCGCTGATCACCAGATCCGGGGTGAAGTCCTCAAGACTGGCCGCGAACTTCACGCAATCCACCGGAGTGCCATCCACCGCGATGATTCGTGCGCGTCCGTCGTGGCCGTCGCGCACTTCCAATGCCCGCCCCACGGACAGGCCGCAACCAGAGCCGGAGCGCTGCGACAGCGGCGCCACCACGAGCAAATCCGCCATGTCCTCCAGCGCCAGCCGCAGCGTTTCAATGCCGGGCTCGCCGACGCCGTCGTCATTTGTCAGCAGAATGCGGGGCTTGGGGGTCATTTCGAGGGACGTCACGTTGGGGATGAGGCTCCTTTCCCGGAGATCAAGATGGAGATGTTGGACCCCTCGCCCCCCGCCGTCAAGTGCCCCCTCGGCCACAGAATGCCCTCGCCCCGGGTCATTCGCTCCGCAAGAACGCCCCAATCTGTCCCTGTGACACACCAAACAATCTCCCAAGGCCAGTGAGGAGGAGTTGTGATCAACTATATCTGGTTCGGCATGATCGTCATAGCCGTGGCCTTTGCCGGCTACAAGGACGCGGCCAAGGTCCCCGTGCGCACCGGCCCCGAGCCGGTCGTCATCCTGCCGGCAGATTCACCGCTGACAGTCAGCTTTCAGCCGGATACCGCGGCGACAGTGCCTCTTCCCGGGCTTCCGCTGCTACTGGAGGGGAAACCCACCAACCTCTCGCTTTCCGTCAGCGGCACGGAAATCCCGCTGCAGATGGACGCCACCTTTACCGACGCCATCGGCCGGCAATGGGTTGGGCGCTTCCCGCTGCGGACCCTGTCCGGCGCCACAAAGGCAACGCGCCTCGAACTCTCCAAGCTACGGTGCCTTGACGATCCCCTTGAAGACACCGTTCGACATCCCCTGACGCTGGCTTCGCTCACGGTCCAGTCTGATGGGGGAGAGGCCGCCTCGCCCTTCGAGTTCACCCTGCAACGCGCAGCCCTGGAGTTTCCTGTCATGAGCGCCGTCCGCTCCGAAGTCGATTCGGAGACGTGGATGGGTGTCATGACGGCTTCCTCGGCCGAATGGGCAAAGCAGGGCATCAACCTCGCCATCAACCTCATCGGGATCATGATGTTGTGGCTGGGCCTGATGAAGATCGCCGAGGCTGCGGGGCTGGTCCAGATCGTCGCCCGTTTGGTCAAGCCGGTCATGGTCTTCCTGTTCCCCGGCATTCCGGCCGATGGTCCCGCCATGGGCGCCATCGTCATGAACGTCGCCGCCAACATGCTCGGCCTTGGCAACGCCGCCACTCCCCTCGGCCTCAAGGCCATGCAGGAGCTTCAGGAACTCAATGGGAACAAGGAGTACGCCTCCAACGCCATGTGCATGCTCCTGTCCATCAACACCTCCAGCGTCCAGATCATCCCCGCCACCATCATTGGCTTCCGCGTCGCTGCCGGATCCACGGACATGATGTTCTGGCCGCTCATGATCATCGCCACGTGCTGCTCCACGATCGTCGCCGTGATCGTCTGCAAATGCCTTGAGAACCTCCCCGCCTTCCGCGTGCCCCAGCCCGCATCCGCCCACTCCAGTGAAGGGAACAACTGATGACTCTCAACGACATCCTCTCCGTCGCGCAACTCATCGCCAACTGGGCCGTGCCGCTCATCATCGTGGGCATTCCGCTCTATGCCGTGGCGCGTGGCATCAAGGTCTATGAAGTGTTCGTCGACGGCGCCCGCGAAGGCTTCGACATTGCCGTGCGCATCATGCCCTTCCTTGTCGCCATTCTCGTGGCGATCGGCATGTTCCGCGACTCGCTCGCCATGGATGCTTTCTCCGACTTTGTTGGCCCCGTGACCGGCCTGATCGGCATGCCTGCCGAGATCCTCCCCCTCGCCATCATCCGCTCCCTCTCCGGCAGCGGCTCGCTCGGCGTCATGAACAGCATTCTGATCGAACACGGCCCCGACAGCCTCCTGGGCAACATGGCCTCCATGCTGCAGGGGAGCACCGAGACGACCTTCTACATCCTCGCCGTGTACTTCGGCTCGGTCAACATTCGCAAGACGCGCCATGCCGTCTATGCCGGCCTGGCCGGCGACATTGCCGGTGTTATGGCCTCGGTCATTCTCGCGAACATCGTCTTCGGTTCGGTCGCACAATGAGGTCCAAAAACCGGGGCTAAATGCCCTTGACGCAGCGCCCCACCCCATGAACCCTCGCCGTCCCTTGGGCTGGTGTAGCTCAATTGGCAGAGCACCTGATTTGTAATCAGGCGGTTGCGGGTTCGAGTCCCATCACCAGCTCCAGCCATGCCCCTCCCGGGGGCGCCCAAAGTGGACGGGTGGCCGAGTGGTTAATGGCACCAGACTGTAAATCTGGCCGGCATACCGCCGTACGTTGGTTCGAATCCAACCCCGTCCACCACAAAACCCAATAAAGACGCGGCTTTTCTCACCCTCGCCTCACTCGCGAGGGTTTTCTGTTTTGCGGCTCGATTCGATTTGGATACGTTTTGGATACGGGCGCGGGTTCGGATACCTGCCCTTGCGATTTCATCCACTCCAACCCCATCCTCGCGGCCTTCATCATCCCCGTGTTGGAGGTCCGCCCATGCCTCTCCCCGTGCGCCCCGTCCCTGCGATCATCCTCGCGCTGGCAATCGCCCTCACCCTCGGCTTTGTGATCGGTCGGCAGTCGTCGGCACCGCCGGTGGTCGAGGAACGCGACGTGTAGGTGGGGCCGGTCTGCCCCTCACCTCCGCCGTCTCCGGCGCGGCGGGTTGGGTTGTGGGAGTGGTGGAAGAATCACTTTTGCCATTTTTGGCAAAAGTGTTTGATGATCTGCCCGGAGCAGTTCCGCCATGTACCCTCTGCCGCTCCCGCGCCTCCGCCTCGAACAGCGGCTCCACGTCAACGGCCCCATCATCGTCCTTGCCGAACCCAGCCCTTGCCGGTCATAGTCCTCGCGGATCGTCCCGGCGCCTGTCCCCCTATCCGCAACACCGTCCACCCCTCCACCTCCCTCCATCCTCTCCCCGTAGAATCTCCCGCCTCCCGGCGCCCGACGATTCCCCCTGTCCGTCGGTGGCAGACGATCCGGTCAGGCGTCACCCAGGAGGGCGGTCCAGAGTGTAAACCCGGTTTCCATGGGTCGCGGTTTCGGGGCGGTTTTCAGGTATACCTAGACCCTCGGGCGGTGGAGAAAGTCCCGCTACGGGGCTGCATTCGCCTCGGTTTTGAGGGTCGAGGGCCGGAAAGGCTCAATAACGCGATTCCAGCCCTTTTCAGCGGCCCGACTTTTCACCCGCCCAAGTACCCGCGCGAGGCTCAGAACGGGCCGTGGTGACGCTGCAATCAAGCCGTTGGCCACAGAGAAAAAAAAACGCCGGTGTGGACTCTTGCGAGAGGCAGGCGATCGTTGGACTTATTTCCAGTAAGCCTTACGCTTCTCCAAGCCTATCCTGCACTGACGGTCGGGGGGTCTCCAGTTCCGTTTCTGAGTCCATGCATGTATCCTCCACAATGTATAATTTTCCACGCATGGCACTTGGAAAGCTAGCCGGGTTAGCCGCTGTACTTCCCGGCTCAACAAAACTGGGCACCGGGAATGAAGACAATTGAGCACTAAGCCTTGATAGGTTCATAGTAAGTCCATCCTTCTCTTTTTGTTTGAACTTCTAATGATTGTTGCGTCCCACCGTTTGCGGCTTGGGTTTGCGACTTGGCACGCACGACTTCCGAGTCAAAACAATAGCTGCCGCCCACTACTGATTCTACCAGTCCTCGCTTGAACAAATACTGTGAGTGACCAGTGGGGATTCTGCTCGATTCAATCGCCACATTGAAAGGGGAAGTAAGTGCTAATTCCTTGGAAATATCATCATAAATGCTCTTGATGATTTTGTATTCAGAGTCAGTGGGCTTTGTCGCTGGCAATCCAAGGATTTCGCGTGCTTCCTTGCGATGGATTGGATAGTCATGACTACCCGAGTCGCCGCAGAGAAAGGATAAACACTTTACAAGTTTTGCTTTCTGCAATTTTCCGGAAAGCAACCTTTCGGCAAGCATTCGGATCTGGCCACGAGAACGGAAAACCCGCCCAAGAACCAAGGGATGAACCTCAGTTGCCAAGTGAGACGTCAAGTCAGCTATCCCCGCACTATTCTTTGCACCAACAGCAACTTTTGCAAATTCAAGGTATCCATTAACGTCTTCCACACTTACCGGGAAAGGAGTATTGGTGGACGGCATTTTTGGATTTAACGCGGTTGAAACACTTGGATCGATTGGCCCTAGTGTCGCCTGCTTCGTAAGGATGATGTTGTCTGCACCCAAACAAATTAACGTGCCTGCACTGAAGGCTTTAAAGGGAACAATAACTTCGAAATCATCGAAGAATTGCTTGATTAAATTGACAATGTTCCAAGCTGTTA
>CAZVAQ010000144.1:0-8975 GCA_964625145.1 uncultured Candidatus Sumerlaeota bacterium | reverse complement strand
GTAAACCGCCCTTCAATGTACGCCCGCACCGGCTCCGACGGCGGGATGTTGGCCAGGAGCGCGTCGATGTCGTCTTCGTTCGCGCTTGTGGATGTTCGGATGGTGGAAGTGGATGGCGATGCGATGGGGGGCGATATTGATTCAGAGGTTTCGACTGTGGCGGTTGTCTGTGTGGGCGGTTCGGTTGCCTGCGATGAATTCGGCGGCGCGATATTCACCACAACGGCGGCGGTGATGAGCAGCGCAGCGCACACGCCGGCGATGATCGCGGGGACGGATGTCAGCATCGCCGCGATGCCGGCGAACGTGCCAGTCGAGGTGCTTGCAGCAATGGTTGCCGGAAGTGTCTCGATGGCGTCCAGCTCGGCGGCGAGCGCGGCGCGGCGCGAGCCGTCCAGGGCGAGGATGGCGAGGCTGGCTTGTTGAAGTCGTTTGCGCGCGGCGGGGCCGGTGGCCGTGCCGCGCAGGCTGCCGCCCAACTTGTCGAGGGCGCGGGTCTTGAGTTGTTCCAGTGCCTTGTCCAGGCGACGGCCGACGGTGGAGGGGTGCACGCCGAGGGTTTCGGCGATGCGGTTCTTGGGCATGTCGGCCACAAAGTGCAGCATCACGATTTCGCGGTCGGCGTCGTCCATGCCGGCGAGTGACTCTTCCAGAATCTGCTGGTGCGTTTGCTGATCGATCATGGCGCGGACCTGTGGGTGCGAGGCGTTGTCGCGGGGCAGGAGTTGGGCGAGGGCGCGTTGGGATTGTTCGCGGCGGGCGGCGTCGCGCTGCCAATTGGCGGCTAAATGACGCGCGGCGGCGACGAGCCAGGCTTGCAGGCGCGCGGGGTCGCGGAGTTGATCGATGCGCAGCAGGCCGCGGACGACGACCTCCTGGGCCAGGTCCTCTGCCGCGTCGACATCGCGCAGGCGGGCGAGGGCGACGGCGAGGACAGCCGGGTAGGCACGTTCGAGGGCGGCCTGATTGGGGGCGGCGCTGGTGGGATCCAGAGGGTCGGGGTCCACGATGGTTCTCCCGTTCGGTGGTCTTCTATGGATGGAGACCCCGAGCGGCGATGGGAATTGCGGCTCGGGCCGGTGCGGAGACCGGCGACCCCAGAGCCGGTGCAGCGCCCGGCGCTCCCGGGGGCAGGGAGTTGTGCGCTCACGGGCGACCACTTTTTCCGCTCATTCTGTTCGATTTATCTTGCCGGTGTTCATGCGACGGGACTCGGGTCGGGGGTGACCATGTGTGAAATGCCGAAGGCCGGGCCCCAGAGCCCGGTGCGGTCTCGCCGGTCTCCATCCCGCGCCCGTTCCGAAGGAGAACTCCGATGGCTCTCGCCCCCGCTCAATCCGCTTCAAAGTCAGTGTTTTCAACGCTCCGCACCCAAAGAGCGCTTTATGCCCCGGTGCTGGCCATCGTGGCCTTTGGCCTTGTCGCCTGCTCCGGAAAACCCGAGAATTCACCCGTCATTCGGAAGAAGTTCGCCGAAGTTGACGCCATGAAGGAAGAGTTGAGCACAGCCATCGCCGAACTGCGGACCGCCACCGGCCAGATGAATGCCCTGCGCGAGCAGGTCTCCGAGCTGCGGGCGTTTGCGCCCGACGGCGAGGGAGCCTCGGCCATTGTTTCGCGCATCGAGGCCATCGAGAACCGCCTGACGGCCCTGACCACCACCGCCACCCAGCAGCGCACGGTCGCCGCCGGCTCCACCGGCTCGGCGCCCGCCGCCACGACGAGCGGCAACACGGCGGCTTCAGGGAGCAGCTTTGGCGGACTGGCCACGCCGGCCACGACAACCGCCGCGGCAGCGCCCGCAACCAGCGCCCCGGCCACCAGCGGCACCTCCACAGCGGCCAGCACACCGGGCAATTCGTTCCGCGACATGACGAACCCGAACCGCCCGGCAGCGACCAGCCCAGCGACCTCCACCCAGGCCCCGCGCACCCAAACCGCCGCGGCGCGCCCGGCAACACCGCCCGCACAGGCGGGCACCGGCGCCACCGCCCCCACAACCCAGTCCCAGCCGGCCAATCGCGGCCGCTACTACACGATCGAAACAGGTGACACGCTCGAGAAGATCGCCCGCGACAACAATGTCAGCGTCGACGCCCTTCGCGAGGCCAATCGCCTGCCAGCCGGAGCGCGCCCCCTGAAGGGTCAGCGCCTGTTCATCCCCCCGGCAAAATAACCAGAAAGATCCAGCCCCGCATGCCGGGGCGGCACCCATACCGCCCCGGCACGCGTCTTCGCTGGAACCGTCAGGTCAGTTGAAACACCATGGAAACCAAGACCCGTCAAAGCACCACGACACGCACCATCGGATCCTTCCTGTCTCCGGGTGCCCCCGTCTCCGTCGGCACGTTGGATCTGGCCGACCGCTGGGGCGGCTTTACCGTCATGCTCGGCATGATGTTGTGGAGCATCGGCCGGGTGATCCCGGACGAATTTCTGTGGAACATGCAGGCCGCCCGTTCGGTCACCCCCTGGGTGTGACGGGCGCGGCCCCTTGCGCCCGCCAAGTCCTTGTCTTTCAACATGTCCCACCCGCGGCCACCAATGGCGCGGGTGATTCGTGCTTGACCCATCCGGGCCACCGCCGTGTGGATGGCCCCGAGACCGCAGGGCTGTTTTGTCCGACCATAACGAGGAGGAATTTCACGTGAAGCTCATCTCACGTCTTTTGATCGTGGCCATCGTTCCCATGATGTTGTTGGTGGCGTGCACCAACCAGGATAGCAACGCCCAGGGACAAGCGCCTGCGCCATTGGTACCATCCGATACGGAACAGGCCGCGCGTCAGGCGCAGGCCGCCGCCGAGGAAATGCGGCAGACCATCAATCGCCTGATGCAGGAGAACCAGCAACTGACCCGCGAGCTGCACGCCATGCAGGCGCGCGCCATGGATCAGGGCTCCACCCTCACCAACCTCAGCCAGCAGGCCTCGCGCCTTGAGGGTGCTGTCGCCGCCGCCGCCGCCGGTGCCGGTGGAGACGCCGCGGCCATCGCCGCCATCGCCCAGCAGCAGGCTGCCCAGCGCGATGCCGACGCCAAGTCGCCCTTTGGCTCGCTGGTGCTCATCATCATCTTCGCACTCGTGGCCCTCATCGTGATCTACTTCATCTATCGCGCGCTGAAGCCGCGTCCCTTCGAGGATGACGAGGACGATGACTTCTCCTCGTTCGACGATGATTTCGGCTTCGACGACGAAGAGGACGACGACGAGTCCGCCGACGAGGACAAGAAGCAGGACGACGAGGACGACAAGTAAGCACACGGCCCCATGCGCCGGTGAAACCGCCGCGCGGCCGCAGCCCCAAACCTGTCCCACCCGCCGAGTAATCCATACGCCGCCCCGGAGGACGATCAAATCCCCCGGGGCATAACTTTGCCCGAAAAGAACCGGACCCGCCGAGGGCCCACCATTTCCACCTGACCGCGCGCAAGCCGCACAACGCGCCGTCACCAACACCCAGGGAGACATCATCAGTGGCTGTCACTGTCATCGTCGGATGCCAATGGGGGGATGAAGGCAAAGGCAAGATCGTGGACGTGCTCGCGTCCCAGTCGGACATTGTCGCCCGCTACCAAGGGGGCTCCAATGCCGGCCATACCGTTGTCATCGGCGACAAGAAGTTCATCTTCCACATGCTCCCCTCCGGCGTGCTGCACCCGGGCGTGGTCAATGTCCTGGGCAATGGCGTCGTGCTGGACCTGGGTTCGCTGGCCGCGGAGATCGAATCGCTCAACCGCGAGAACATCGACATCACCGGCCGCCTGCTGCTCAGCGAGCAGGCGCACCTGATCCTGCCGCTGCACAAGGCCCTCGATGCTGCCTACGAGGACGCCATGGGCGATGGGAAGATCGGCACGACCCGCAAGGGGATCGGCCTGGCCTATGGCGACAAGATCCGCCGCATCGGCATCCGCCTGGGCGACGCGCGCCACAAGGACGTCTTTGCCCGCAAGTACCGCAACCTGTGGGCGTGGCACGGCGAGGTCATGAAGGACGTCTTCAAGGTCGAACCGCCGCCGCTGGAAGAGACCCTGGAGCAACTGCTCGCCGCCACACACTCACTGCTCCCCCACGTCACCGACACGGTGACCTACCTGAACGACGCGATCCGCGCCGGAAAGAACGTGCTGTGCGAAGGCGCGCAGGGCGTGCTGCTCGACATCGACCACGGCACATACCCGTTTGTCACCTCCTCCAGCCCCACGGCCGGCGGTGCGTGTGTGGGCCTCGGCATTCCGCCGCGCTGCATCGATCGCGTCATCGGCATCGTGAAGGCCTACACCACGCGCGTTGGCTCCGGCCCCATGCCGACCGAGTTGCACGACGAGGACGGCGTGACATTGCGCGAACGCGGCAGTGAATTCGGCGCCACGACCGGCCGCCCGCGGCGTTGCGGGTGGATGGACCTGCCCGTGGTGCGGCGCGCATTCCAGATCACCGGCGCCACCGAAGTCGTCATCACCAAGCTCGACGTGCTGGACGAGTACGAGAGCATCCGCCTGTGCACGCACTACGAAGGCGCCGGCCGCCAGCACCAGTACATGCCCTTTGACATCGAGGATCTGGAAACCATCAAGCCGGTGTACGAGGACATGGCGGGATGGAACGAGCCGACCACGGACGTGCGCCGCCGCGAGGATCTGCCGGCCAACGCCCTCGCCTACCTCGAGCGCCTCGAGCGCGAGTTCGGCGTCCCCATCTCGATGGTCAGCACCGGCCCCGCCCGCGATGCGACCATGACGTTCACCCCCGTCGGTAGCTGACCCCGCACATGGAGCCCGGGCGACTACCCTCCCGATGGTTGTGCCGCGCGCTGTTTCGCGTGCGGCCCTACACCCTCGCGGAGGCGCTCAAGTTCGCCTTCGGCATTCGCCGCCAGTATTGGACGGCGCCCAATGGCATCCAACTCTGGATGGACCCGGTGTCCAACCTGGCGCGGTTCCTGTGGCTCGGCAATGGTCAGTATGAACCGGAGACTTCCGAACTCATCGTCGGCCTGTTGAACGAAGGCGGAGTGTTTGTGGATGTGGGCGCGAACGAAGGTTGGTTCAGCCTGATCGCCGCGCGCCATGTCGGCCCCACCGGCAAGGTCGTTGCCATCGAACCCCAGCGCCGACTTCTCCCCGTGCTGTACGAGAACATGGCCATCAACGGATTCGGCAGCCGCGTCGTCCTGCGGTCGGTCGCACTGGGGAAGGAGGAAGGCACGGCGGAGCTGCACCTGGCGCCGGACCTGAACACCGGCGCGTCCTCCATGGAGCCGCATCTGCGATTCGAATCGGCGTGCGATCGCGTGCGCGTGATCCGCCTGGATGCGCTATTGTCCGATGCGGGGATTGAACGCGTGGATTTGTTGAAGCTGGACTGCGAAGGCGCGGAGGAAGGCGTGCTGATCGGCGCGGGCGATTTCATCACCAAGGGCCGCATCCGCCGCATCCTGGTGGAGTTTCACCCGCACATCTCCGGCAGGAAGTCCTGCGCCGCAGCGCACAAGCTGCTCAAGAAGTCGGGCTATCGCCTGGTCGAGGACGCCGGATGGAAATCGAAGAAGCGCGGGATGTTTCTTTACGAGAGGGCTTGAGGGACGGCAGGGAATGGAAGATGGGGAAGATTGAAGCGCCCGATTTCATGAAGTTGACAAACTTCGTGGCATCCCGTCCGGGATGCGATCATCTGCGCGCATGCAACCCGGGATCATTCCAGATTGGTAGTGACAGGTGATGTCTTCGGTCGGGCACTTCCCAAGGCATGCCCAAGAATAATCACGATACACTACACACTAAACCGGAAATGCATCACGTCGCCGTCCTGGACGACGTATTCCTTTCCCTCCAAGCGCAGGACGCCGGCGGTCTTGGCGCCTTGCTCGCCGTTGTACTTGATGAAATCCTCGTAGGCGATGACTTCCGCGCGGATGAATCCCTTCTCGAAGTCCGTGTGGATGACGCCGGCAGCAGCCGGTGCCTTCCATCCGCGGCCAATGGTCCAGCTCCGCACTTCCTTCGGCCCGACGGTGAAGTAGCTGATGAGGCCGAGTGCGTGGTATCCCTTGCGGATGATCTGCTCGAGGCCGCTCTCGCTGGCCCCGAGTGACGCGAGGAACTCGTGCCGTTCCTCGTCGCTCATGTCGACCATCTCCTCCTCCACCTTCGCGCACAGCTTCACCACCTCCGCGCCGCGCTCGCGCGCGCACGCCTTCACCATCTCCACCATCTCGTTGTCCGATTCGAGGCCGGACTCGTCCACATTGGCGGCGAAGATGACGGGCTTGAGCGTCAGGAACTGCACCTCGCGATTGAGCTCCGCGAAGGCCTCCGTGTCCCGGCCTTCAAACGTGTTGGCGGGCGAGCCGGATTCCAGGTGCGCCTTGAGCTGCATCGCAGCGTCCAGCACCGGTTGCATCTTCTTGTCCGCACGCACGGCCTTGTTCAACCGGTCGAGGCGCTTCTCCAACGTTTGCAGGTCCGCCAGCACCAGCTCCGTCTCGATGATCTCGATGTCGGCGCGCGGATTCGTCTCCGCGTGCACGTGGATCACGTTCTCGTCCTCGAAGCAGCGCACGAGGTGCACGATGGCCGATGTCTCGCGGATGTTCGCGAGGAACTGGTTGCCGAGGCCTTCACCCTTGCTGGCGCCCTTCACCAGCCCCGCGATGTCCACAAAGTCCACCGTCGCCGGCAGGACGCGCTCGGGATTGGCAATGCGCGCCAGCTCCGCCAGGCGATGATCCGGCACCGGCACGATGGCCTTGTTCGGCTCGATGGTGCAGAAGGGATAGTTCGCCGACTCGGCGTTCTGCGCCTTGGTGAGGGCGTTGAAGGTCGTGCTCTTGCCAACGTTTGGCAGGCCGACGATTCCGATGCTTAAGGGCATGAAACAACTTCCGGATAAAGAAGTGAAAATTCAAGATTCAAAGAGGAGAACTCCGAAGCGCCAGCCCTCTCTCCAACCCAAAGGGCAGCCGGGGGAGACAAGGCGTAGGGCAGGGCCGGGAGCCAACAGGAAAAACGAATTCAAAAGTCAAAATACCAAGTTCAAAAAGGGGTGGGCGGGATCAAGTGGGTGAACACGACCCGCAATCGGATATCATTGCGAGCTTCCGCGCGATACCTTGACGATGGTGGCAAGGATTGCGACCAACTGGGTCACTTCATCGATGGCCCCCATGAGGCGACCTGGAGGCAGGATACCCGAGGCGTCGATCAATCGGAGCCAGTATTGGGTCTCGCGCGCCTCGCGACACGCAATGATCATCTAGGCGATGAAATCGGCACGGCCATGACATACATGTGCCTCCTCAACATTCGCTCCGATGGAAGTTCCCGATCGGATGAGTTGCTTGGAAAGTGTCCATGCGCTGCCCCGTTATTCGTCGAGCTCCATGCAGGTCTTCACCACTGTACGGGAGAACTCGAATGTCCAATCCGGCAAGTCGTTTCCACGCTCACTGGGTTCCCGGCCGGACTTCTCAGGTGCCCTCCTGTTTTTCACTTTTGACTTTTGCATTTTGAATTACATCCTCCATCTCTACCAGCCGCGTTTCCCACGTGTTCTTCCTCGCCAACGCGCGGCGTTGTAGTTGAAGCGCGTGGCGGTCCTGGAGCGATTGGGCGATGTTGGTGATCCATTCGTCCGCCGATCCGGCAATGCGGATTGCATTCGCATACGGCAACAGCGACGGCAGCGGCGATGCCACGACCGGCCGGCCGGTTGCCAGGTATTCGAAGAACTTCAGCGGCGAGACGGCGCGCGTGGCGTCGTTGAGCACGTATGGAATCAACAGCACGTCCGCTTCGTGCAAGTACGCGGGCAGGTCGCGGTAGGCCACATGACCCAGCAGCGCGACGTTGGGCATGCGGCGCAGTTGCTCCAGTGCAGGCGAAGGATCCGCGCCTTCCCATTCGGGGCCAATCATGGCCAGCGACCAATCGGGGCGCGCGCGCGCAATGGCGGCAAGCAGGTCCAGGTCCACCTTGTGCGGCGCGATGTGGCCGCTGAAGACGAGCCGCGGGCGCTTCATCGCCTTGAGCAATGCCAGCCGCGTGTCGTCGATGTCATGGCGCGGATGCGCGAAGTGGCGATAGTCCGCGACGTTTGGCATCAGCCGCGCCGACGGCGCGATGGCGCGCGCTCGATCGTACAGGCTGCGCTCCGTGCAGAAGACGCAGTTGGCCCGCGACAGCAGAAGCGTCTCCGCCTCGCGGATGGCGTCGCGGTCCGCGCCGGGCACGGCGGACAAATCGTCCACGCAATGGTACACCGTGAGCGCGGGCTTGATCGTGTCGAGCAAGTGCACCGCATAGGGCGAATACACCCACGCGATGGGGTCCGGGAAATGCCCGAGTGCGGTGCGGCATTGCGCCACGAACGCCGCCCGGTTCAACGCCCGCGCCGCCATGGTATCCCACGCGGGACGCACCACCGGCGAGATGGTCCACAATCGCTGCGCGCGCTTCACGGGGCCGCTGAACCCGCGCGCCAGGCGCTTGCCCATGCGCGTGATGTCGGTGCCGCTGGAAAGGCGCGGCCGCCGCGTGCCGAGCGTTTCGATGAACAACACCCGATTGCCCCGCGCCGCCAATCGCCGCATCAAATGGTGTTGGTTTGTGGGCAGGGGCGTTTCCCACTCCGCCGTCGAGAAGCACACGATGTTGCGGTCTGTCAGGGTCACAAGGCGCCTTTCTCACTGCCGGCAAGTCACAGCCCCCAGAATGGAACCTCCGCACCGGCGGAGCCAACGGAAAGCACGGGAACGAACCATGGAATCCACCGCACGAACCGAGCGCGAGAAGATGATCGCCGGCGAGCTGTACCGCCCGGACGACCCGGAGCTGGTGCAACTGCGCCTGCGCGCCCGCCGCCTGACGCGGCTGTTCAACGCCACCACCGAGGAGGAACCCGAGCGGCGCCAGGAGCTGCTGAGGGAGCTCTTCGGCACGCTCCCCGATCCCGTAGAGATCGAGCCGCCGTTCCG
>CAZVAQ010000143.1:0-9123 GCA_964625145.1 uncultured Candidatus Sumerlaeota bacterium | reverse complement strand
CTGGCCGACAATGGCGGCTGGGTGCAGACGATGCGTCCGCTGCCCGGCAGCCCGGCACTGGACGCGGGGAATCCGGATCTGTTGCTGAATCCGGACACGGATGCGCGACGCGTGCCGCGCGGGTTGGGTGACCTGGACGATATTCCGGATATCGGCGCTTTCGAGGCCAACAAGTTCCCCACCGCGCCCATCGTGGATGTGCATCCCGCGGTCGAGCGCCAAAAGGAATACTGGCTGCAGGCGGCGATCTTCGATTCCAACAACTACGACCTGGCCGCGGACACACCCGATCCCGCAAACGAACCGGACACCATCGTGCTGGATGCGGAGGAGACGTACACCTTTGACCTGCGGCCGCGCGGTTATGCCGCGGATCCTTCACTGGGCGTTGCGGTGCTGCCCGTGGTTCAGGACAACCGGCTCACCATCGAGGGTCAGTTGTCGGTGATCGAGCGTTTGGCTTCCGCGCCGGACGCGCGCATCCTGCACCTGAACTCCGCCGACGCGGTCCTGCGCGAAGTCACCCTGCAGGGCGGTGCGGTCTTCGCCGTGCCGGATCCGGTGGTTGTGCCGGACTCGCTGGCGGATATCTTCAGCTTTCGCAATTACGGAGGGCTGATTTACTCCCAGGATTCGGACCTGACCATCGAGCGTTCCACCCTGCGCGAGGGCTATGCCGTGCGCGCGGCGGCGCTGTACCACACCGGCGGGCCATCCCTGCTGACGATTCGCGAGTCCACCGTGTCCCACAACATCACGATGGGTGGGTTCGCGGTGCTGCTCGATGGCTGGACGGGTGACAGTGCGATCAGCCATGTGATCGAGAACTCGACGTTCTCCGGAAACACCTCTGATCGTTTCATCCTTGAGTTGATCTCGCCGACGTTGTACCAGTTGTCGCTCAGTTCGCAGCCGGATTCGGCAGGCGCGTTGGGTGTCATTTTCCCGGCCACGGTCGACGTGGCCCACATCACCATGGCGAACAATGACGCGCGGGGCACCCGGGTCATGGCGGGCGGTATCCTGGCTCAACAGTTGTTGGCCGCCACGGCTTCTGCGCTACAGATTGAGAACTCGATCGTCGCCCAGAACTGGGCCCTGGACGCGCCCCCTGGATCGAACCCGGATCAGATCACGGCGGACATCCTGATCCCATACCCCTCCGCTCTGCCCGTGGTCTCCTCCATGGGTAACAATCTGATCGGAGTGAGGCCCGGTGGTGCAGGCGCCCTTCTTGGCTTCCAGCAGGGTCCGTCGGAGTTGATCGGCACCGCCGCGACTCCGTACGATCCGTTGATCCTGCCGCTGGGGAATTATGGCGGCCCGACCCAGACGCACGCCCTGCAGAGCGAGAGCGAGGCAGTGGATCACATCGAAGTCGGCACCCTGCTCACGGATCAACGTGGCTCCGGGCGCCCCCGCCGGTTTGGCTGGGACATCGGTGCGTATGAACTGGGCGCGTACCTCATTCCGTGCAACGACATCGCCGCCCTCATCGATGCAATCAACGAATCCAACGCGGATCCGAATCCGGATGAGATCTTCCTGGACAGTGATGTGTTGTGCGATGGCTATGACCTGGACCTGACCGAAGGCTCGTTCCCCTACGTCGGGACCAACGGCCTGCCCACCATCACCACCCCCATCACGATCTTTGGCGAGGGCCGGACCATCCGCCGCGTCGACGATCCGGGCACGCCGCAGTTCCGGATCTTCAGCGTGGAGCCCACCGGCTCGCTGACGCTGGAGAACATCACGCTGGAGAATGGCCTGAACATGAACGCCGCGCTCGTCGCGGAGCGCACCGGCGGCGCGATCCTCAATCGTGGCGCGCTGGAGATCCGCGGCAACTCGGTCATCCGCAACAACCGCTCGCAGTACGGCGGCGCGATCCTCAACGAGGAGAGCGGCACGCTGTATGTCGAGCGCACGACCTTCACGGGCAACCGCGCGTTCACCGGTGGTGCCATCGCGTCGTGGCTCGGCGCATCGACAGAGATCGTCAACTCCTCCATCAGCGACAACACCGCCGACATCTTTGGCGGTGGCGTGGCGGCGGTGTTTGGCGGCGACCTGATCGTGGCCCGGACGACATTTGCCCGCAACCGTTCGGAGAGCCTCGGCGGTGGTCTCTACGTCGCCGATCCGGACACGGACGTGATGGTGCACAACTCCACCTTCTCCGGCAACTCCTCGCGCGATGATGGCGGCGGCCTGTACCTGGCCACGCGTGACTCGGGCTTGATGGATATCACTTGGTCCACGTTCACCAACAACACCTCGCGTCGTGGTGGCGGCATCCGCTACTTCGGGGAGATGACCGTTGGGAACACGATCCTCGCGGGAAACCATGCGATGATCCAGGGGCCCGATGTGTATGGCAACCTCGCGGTCGTCTCAGGGGGTCACAACCTTGTCGGCGACCTTTCCGGCAATGCGGGCTTCTCCGTGGCGAACAATGACATCCTGGGCGGAGTGGGGATTCCGCTGGATCCGCGTATGTCACCGCTGACGGCGGGACTCGCGTTTGGCGAAATCCACACGCTCCTGGCCGACAGCCCCGCGCTCGACGCAGGCGATCCGTTCAACTATCCGACGGTGGACCAACGCGGCATGCCGCGGCCGTTGGACGGCCTGGGGCTCGGCGATCCGAAGCCCGACATCGGCGCGGTGGAAACGGCCATCTTCCCTGTGCCGTTTGACTCCGACGATGACGGCTTCTCCGACGAGTACGAACTTATTGTCGGAACGGACCCGGCACAGGGTCTCACGATCCCCTCCGGTGCCGCGCGGCGTCTCAACCCGTTGGTCAAGTTGGACCCGAACCCGGCAAATACGCCGCGATTGGGTGATCTCAACGGCGACCTGCAGTTGGATCACGCGGACCTGCAGATCCTGATGCGCATGGCTGTTGGCGACATCCCACCGGTGGCGCAGGCCGACATCAACGGCGACGGCCGCGTCAACGTGCGCGACATCACCCAGTTCAGCAACTTCATCTGGGGCGAGATTGATATCCTGAGGTAGGAGTCACAAAGTTCCGGGTTCCGCGTTCCGAGTGGAAGGCTTTCATCACGTTGGACAAGGCCGTCGGTACTGGCAACAATTCGCACAACGAAAGGAGCGCGGGCATCATCTGCCCGCGCTCCTGTTGTCCATGCGTCCTGTGTTGCCGCGCGCGTTCAGGCCTGTTCGGCCTTTTTCTCGGCCACGGGCAGCTTTGTCTGGATGTGCACGTCGCGCAGTTGCGAGTTGGGCACGGTTGATGGTGCGCCGGTAAGCAGGCACGCGCCCGTCGCGGTCTTGGGGAATGCCATGACTTGGCGGATGTTGTCCTCGCCGGTCAGCAGCATGATCAACCGGTCGAAGCCAAACGCGATGCCACCGTGGGGAGGCGCGCCGTACTGCAAGGCCTCGAGCAGGAAGCCGAACTTGGCCTGTGCTTCCTCGGCGGAGATGCCGATGGCGTTCAGCGCCTTCTCCTGGACCTCGCTGCGGTTGATACGGATGGAGCCGCCGCCGAGTTCCTCGCCGTTGAGCGCGAGGTCATACGCGTTGGCGATGATCTCGCCCATGCGATCCGTGCCCAGCTTGTCCATGTCTTCCTCGCGGAACGACGTGAACGGATGGTGCAGCGCGTCCCAGCGCTTTTCCTCCGGGTTCCACTCGAACGCGGGGAAGTCGAGCACCCAGGTGAAGGCCCACATGCTCTTGTCGATGAGGTCGAACTCGCGGCCGAGCAACAGTCGCAGGCGCCCCGCCTGCTCGGAGACGACCTTGGCCTGCGGGCCGGCGACCAGGAAGATCACGTCTCCCGGCTCGGCGCCCAGTGCCGCCTTGATCGCCGCGTGGGCTTCGGGCTCGAAGAACTTCGCGATGTTCGATTCCAGCTCGCCGGTGGCGCCGACCTTGAACCACGCGTAGGCGCGAATGCCGCAGTCGCGATGGATGCGCTGGCTGAACTTCGATTCCGGGCGAAGGTCGGTGTTGCTCAGTGCGTCGGCCTTGTTCTTCAGGCACAGCGAGCGCACGACGCCGCCCTTCTTGATGATGTCGTTGAAGACCTGGAAGTTGCATCCCTTGCGAAGCGCGTTGGTCAGGTCCACGATGGGGAGATCAAAGCGCAGGTCCGGCTTGTCGCTGCCGTACTTCGACATGGCTTCCTTGTAGGAGATGCGCGGCAGCGGCAGCGGGATCTGGACATTGAGGCATTCGCGCCAGATGTGCGCAACCAGGCGCTCCATCACGGGGAGGATGTCCTCGATGGTGATGAAGGACATCTCGATGTCGATCTGCGTGAACTCCGGCTGGCGGTTGGCGCGCAGGTCCTCGTCGCGGAAACAGCGCGCGATCTGGTAATAGCGGTCGTAGCCGCTCATCATCAGGAGCTGCTTGAAGAGCTGCGGCGATTGGGGAAGCGCGTAGAACGAGCCGGGCTCGAGGCGCGACGGCACCAGGAAGTCGCGCGCGCCCTCCGGCGTGGCCTTCGTCAGGATCGGCGTCTCGATGTCGAGGAAGCCCTCGGCGTTGAGGAACTCGCGCGTGGCCTTGGCCGCGCGGTGACGCATGATCAGGTTCCGCTGCAGGTCATCGCGTCGCAGGTCGAGGAAGCGGTAGCGCAGGCGCACCTCCTCGTTCGTCTTGTCAAACTCGTCGAGCTGGAAGGGGAGGCCCTTGCTGGTGGAGAGGACCTCGAACTCGTCGACGACGAGTTCCACCGTGCCGGTGACCAACTTTTCGTTGTCCGTGCCTTCGGGGCGGCGCTGCAGCGTGCCGCGCACGGCCAGGCAGTACTCGCTGCGGATGTGGCCGCCGGCCTCGAATTGCTCGGCCGTGACATGGTCCGGGTCGATGCGGAGCTGGACGACGCCGGTGCGGTCGCGCAGGTCGAGGAACTGAATGCCGCCCAGGTCGCGGCGGCGATAGACCCAGCCCTTCAGGACGAGGGTCTGGCCGATATGATTCTCACGGGGCTCTCCGCACATGAGGGTGCGCGGCGTGGCTTGGAGAGAGGTAGTGGTCATGGGAAGTGTGATGGGAGAAGAGTGAAGAGTGAAATCCAAAACCCGGGTACGCGGGTGGCAGGATTGAGGGGGGCGGCGGCGGGCGGGCTCAATGGGAGAATGGGGGAAAGGCGAAGGATGAGGGCTGAAGACTAAAGGGGGGAGCCCCGGCGCGAGTCGTCGCAGTCCGAAGAGTTCAGCCGATGATTCCTTCAAGACCGAAGCGCCTTGGGCCTCTCGCCAAGCCCGCCAATGGGGCTCGGAAAGCGCCCCTCACCCCACCGTCACTTCGGCAAAAGCGTCGTGCACCACGCGGACGGCTTCTTCCAGGTCCTTCTCGTGGATGACGACGCTGATCTTGATCTCGCTGCTGGTGATCATCTGGATGTTGATGCTCTTCTCGGCCAATGCACCGAACATGCGCGCGGCGATCTGGGTGTGGCTGCGCATGCCGACTCCGACGGCGCTGACCTTCGCGACCTGCTCGTCGGTATAGACCTCGTCGGCGCCGATGTCGCGGGCGATGGCTTCGCACAGGGCCGTGGCGCGCTTGAACTCGGGCTTGGCGACGGTGAAGCTGATGTCGTTGCGGCCGTCG
Organism: uncultured Candidatus Sumerlaeota bacterium; assembly: GCA_964625145.1. Taxonomy (GTDB): domain Bacteria; phylum Sumerlaeota; class Sumerlaeia; order SLMS01; family JAHLLQ01; genus CAYTRP01. The sequence goes on along the minus strand of CAZVAQ010000143.1, from coordinate 3,522 downwards.
CGGGCGGTGTTCTGCAGGATCACGTCGACGGTGATGCCGGCGTCGCCGATGCGGCTGAAGACCTGGGCGGCAATGCCGGGTCGGTCGGGCACGCCGGCCAATGTGATGCGGGCTTCGTCGCGGCTGAAGGCGACGCCGCTGATGCGCATGTTTTCCATGTGATTCTCATCCTTGGGCTGTGCGACGATGGTGCCGGGCGCGTCGTGCAGGAAACTGCGCACGTGCAGCGCGATGCCGTAGTTCTTTGCGAATTCGACGGAGCGGGAATGCAGCACGCCGGCGCCGAGGCTGGCGAGCTCCAGCATCTCGTCGAAGGAGATGTGGTCGATCTTGCGCGCGTTGGGGCAAATGCGCGGATCGGTGGTGAAGATGCCGTCGACGTCCTTGTAGAACTCGCAAACATCCGCGCCCAGCGCAGCGGCCAACGCGACGGCGGTGATGTCGCTGCCGCCGCGGCCCAGTGTGGTGATCTCGCCGTTCTCGGTGGAGCCCTGGAATCCGGCGACGATGGGCACGACGCCTTCGTCGATGGCCTGGCGCAGGCGGTCGCAATGGATCTCGCGGATGCGCGATTGGCCGAACACTTCGTCGGTACGGATGCCGACCTGCGGGCCGGTGAAGCTGCGCGCGCGGCAGCCGGCTTCCTCCAGCGCGATGGCCAGCAGCGCGATGGACATCTGCTCGCCGGTGGTCATGAGCATGTCCAGCTCGCGCGCGGCGGGATTGCTGCCCAGGGCATGGGCCATGCGCAGCAGGCGGTTGGTCGTGTCGCCCATGGCAGAGACGACAACGACGACGCTGTCGCCATTGGCGCGCGCGCGCGCGCCGATCTCGGCGACGCGACGGAACTTTTCGACGACAAGGCCGCCGAGGGTCAGGTCATTGACATCGGCCGCGCGTCCCTTGCCCTTGTCGCCAAGGGCATCGCCGCCGAACTTCTGGATGATAAGTGCCATGAGAGGAAGAGTGAAGGGTGAGGAGTGAAGTTTGAAAGGAATCGGGAATCAGAGATTGGGGGTTGGGGCTTGCGGGTGGGTGCTTGGCCCTGGTGTCGCTCTTGTGGATGCTGCTCTGTGGGCTGTGGCTCTTCCGTCGCTGATGTCCCTGTCGTCCCTTGGGGGCATTCCGGATCCGCCCTCCGGGGAGGGCTCTTGTGCGGGCACGGGAGGGTCGTGTCAAGGCCGGTGGGGTGGCATGGCGGTTCTCTTGGTCTGTCCCTTGGCTTGACACGGGGGGTTGACGCTCAAGGAATTGGGCGCCCCGCCAGCGGGCGGTTTCGTCCCGGCGCGGCCAATCCTCCAGCAAGAAGGCACCTCTCCCCATGCCACCCATAGATCCCGTAAAGCTCCGGCCCGGAATGAAGATCGTCGTGGACAACCAATTGTGGGTCGTCACGCAGTTCGACCATCGCACCCCCGGCAACCTGCGCAGCTTCGTTGTCTGCAAGCTGAAGAACCTGCAGGACGGGCGCGCCATCGAGAAGACCTTCCGCGGCGCCAGCGATCATCCCGAGCGCGCGGAGTTCGAGCAGAAGACCTGCCAGTACCTTTACAAGGATGAAACCGGCTTTCACTTCATGGACACCACCACCTACGAGCAGTTCACGCTCGAGGAGGACTTCCTCGGTTTCGCGGCCAATTTTCTCGTCGCCGAGACCGATGTGATCGTCGGGTTCTGGGATGGCCGGCCCATCGGCGTCGAACTTCCCCCCAAGATGGAATTTACCGTGGTTGACACGATGGACACGGTGGCGAAGGGTAACAGTTCCGGAGCGATCACCAAGGACGCCGTTTTGGATTCCGGCTTGAAGATCCAGGTCCCTCCGTTCATCAAGACGGGCGAGCGCGTCCGCGTCAGCACGGAGGATGGCAGCTATGTGGAGCGAGTCAACTAACCCACGCACGTTTTTCGAAAACCTGGCTCGACCCCTGATCCGCCGCGGCATTGTCGCGGCGGATCTTGCTGGTATGATCGCGCCGGGACTGGCGGGTTGCTACGGCTCCTTCCCGGTCACGAACGCCGTCTACCGGCTGAACGGGAAGGTCACCAACTCCCAGTTCATACACTCCATCATCATGATCATTTTCGTGATCATTCCCGTCTATGAGGTCGCCATGCTTGTGGACGGACTTCTCCTCAACCTGATTGAGTTCTGGAGCGGCGAAGAATTCACGACTGCACAAACTTACGAAGGATCCGACGGCACAGTTGTCGTCCTGGCGCCGGGCGTGGACCGGAATGAGCTGGTGATGACCGTGCTGCGCGACGGCGAGGTGCTGGAGGTGCGGCGCTTCCTGCGCGGCGAGGACGGGTTGGTGGCGGTGGTGGATGGGAATGGCGCGGCTGTGGGGACGGTGCGACCGACGAGCGACGGCGGTTTTGACTTGCTGGATGCTGAGGGCGAAACGCGCGAGCGCATCACCCTGGCGGACGTCGCGGCGCTGAGAAGTTCCGAGTTCTGAGTTCGGGGTTCCGGGTTTTCCCGGGCGTTGACTTCGGGTGATCAAGCCCGCGCGGCGCTGCTGCGTTCATTGTCCACCGCGTCCAACCACGTCCACCCTACGCCAGCTCTTCCTCCGGCGGTGGGCGGTGGCGGACGATTTCGCCGCGCACGAAATAGATGACGTCCTCGGCAATGTTCGTCGCCAAATCGGCCAGGCGCTCCAAATGCCGTGACACGTCCATCGTCTTCAGGTGCGTCTTCAGCGCTTCCGGATCGACGCGGATGGCGTCGCGCAGGTTGCGGTTGATCTCGTGCTTCAGGCGATCCACCTCGTCGTCATCGCGGCAAACCTTTTCGGCCAGCGCGGCGTTGCGGGTGATGAGCGAGTCCAGGCTTTCGCGGATCATCGTGAGCACGCACTTGCCCATGTGCTCGAACCCCTCGGGCAGGGGAGTGCGCGATTCCCGGCGCGACATGTAAAGCGCCCGGCGGGCGATGCTCACCGCGATGTCCCCCATGCGCTCCAGGTCGTTGTTCATGCGGATGACCATGACGATCAGGCGCAGGTCCACGGCCACGGGCTTGTACAGGGCGAGGATGCGCAGGCAATCCTCCTCGATGTCGATCTCCATCTCGTCGATGATGCGATCGCCGTCGATCACCCCTTGTGCCAGTTCGGCATCGTGCTCCACGAACGCGCGCAGCGCCTTCTCGACGGCCTCCTCGACCACCGCGGCTTCCGCCAGGATCTTCTTGCGCAGCGCTTCCAGCTCGCGGTGGAACAGGATCGTCATCGTTGGCAGGTTCTCTCTTCGCAATCCGGGGAGGCGCCATTTTCATCGCGTCCCCGTAAAACAATACTATGCGCCCACACGGCGGTCACTAGCAAGGACAACTGCGATCCGGACGGCAAAATCCGCCCCCTTGCGCGGCGGTCAGCCGAAACGGCCGGTGATGTAATCCTCTGTCTGACTGGATTTCGGATTGGTAAACAACGTTTCCGTCGAGCCGAACTCCACCAGTTGCCCCTCGTAGAAGAACGCCGTCTTGTCGCTGACGCGGGCGGCCTGCTGCATGTT
>CAZVAQ010000142.1:0-9193 GCA_964625145.1 uncultured Candidatus Sumerlaeota bacterium | reverse complement strand
CCTCGACGAGGTCCGATTGCGCGGCCATGACTTCGCGGATGGGCTTGTAGACCTGTGGCGCCTCGTCGATGCCGGCGTCGAGGAGTTCGATGCCGCGCTCGCGCAGGTACGCCTGCATCTCCGATCGCGTGAGGGTCTGCATGGCCTTCTTGCGGCTCATGCGGCGTCCGGCGCCATGGGCGGCGGAATGAAGGCTGGCGGCATTGCCAAGCCCACGCACGATGAAGCCTGGATCGCCCATGGAACCGGGGATGATGCCAAGCACCCCTTTGCCGGCGGGGGTGGCGCCCTTGCGGTGCACGATGAGGGACTCGCCGTCGTGATCCTCGCGCCAGGCGAAGTTGTGATGGTTTTCGATTTGTAGCAGCGGCTTCATCGATGCCGCCTTCAGCACGTGGCGGTGGATCAGGTCATGGTTCGCCGAGGCGTACTTGCCGGCAAGGTTCATCGCGTTCCAGTACGCGCGGCCGGCGTCGCTCTTGAGATCGAGCCAGGCGAGGTTCGTGAAGGGCGATTCGAGCGGCGTCGCCTCCTTGGCCAGGCGCGTGTACATGCTGGCGATGTTGGCGCCGAACCCGCGCGAGCCCGAATGCGACAACAGGGCCAGGTAGGTGCCGGGCTCGATGCCCAGCGAGCCGTCATGGATTTCCAGCTCGCCCCATTCGACAAAGTGATTGCCGGAGCCCGACGTGCCGAGTTGCTCCCACGCCTTTGCGTGAAGCTGCTGCACCTCGCGGTCGACCTCGCCCCAGAGGGGATCGTCCATGACCGGGTGATCGCGGCGTGTACGCGCGTTGAATGCAGCGCCAACGCCAAAGCGGGTCTCGGCACGGAGTGCCTTCTTCAAGCGATCGCGCCAACCATCCAACCGGTCGGCGGGCAGTTCGGTGATGCTCATCTTCATGCGACAGGCGATGTCCACGCCGACGCCGTACGGGATCACGGCATCGCGCGTGGCGAGAACGCCACCAATGGGGAGGCCATAGCCAACATGGCCATCAGGCATTTGCGCGCCGCGCACGGCGATTGGCAGGCGACAGGCATTGCGCAGTTGCTCCAGCGCTTCGGGTTCGACCTGATCGCCTCCCCAGACGGCAAAGGGGGCGGGCGTATCATACATTTGCACGGCGGCGCCGCGCGGTTGGCGCTTCATGGAAGAACATCTCTCTTTTGGTGTGCAGTGAATCAGGGAATGATGGCAGCGACTTCGATGGAATAATCGGGGAACGCGACGGGAGCGACAGTCTCGCCCTTCTTCACGACACGGCGCTGGCGATAAGTTGCGCTCTCCGGTTCGGGTTCCGTGTGGATCTCGAGCACATTGTCGTTCAGGTTAAGGATCCAGTATTCACGAATACCCGCCTTGGCGTAGAGGGCAAGTTTGGTGGTTCGATCAAGCCGGAGCGTGGATTCGGAGACTTCGACGAGAAGGTGGATGTCATCCGGCCTTGGATGATCGACTTCCTTCATGGGGCGAAGCCCCGCGAGGCAGAAGTCCGGCTGCGGGAGGCTTCGCGCACCCAGCATAACAGGACTTTGTGGGAAGATTGTGCAGCGACCTGCGCCTGCAAGGTTTGCGAATGCCGCAATCAAGCGCGATACCGAGGTCGAGTGACGCCTGCCGATGGGTGTCATGCCGCAGATCTCCCCCTCGATCAGTTCAATGCGCTCCTCTGGTCCGAAGAAGCCAATCCTGTCGAGATGCAGGACCTCTTCGGCGGTGAAAGGCCGCCGGTCCAGCCCGGGCATTGTGACTGGAAGCGTGGCTGTCGCGCTCATGGAAACACCTCCGGGTCGGGGCACGAAAGGGGGGGGGACGAGTCCCACCCAAGGCCTTTCAAGACTCTTGCACCACTGGCGCCGCTCCCGTCAACTCCAGCCCTCATTTCCGAAACGGAGAGTGCAGGCATGAAGGTCCAAATGTGGTGCGACATGGAAGGCGTGGCGGGGATCGTGAGTTGGGAGCAGGTCAGCGGCGGCAAGGTGCAATACGAGGAAGGCCGGCTGCTTTACACCAACGAAATCAACGCGGCCGTCCGCGGCGCCAAGAAGGCCGGCGCGACGGAGATCGTCGTGATCGACGGGCACGGAGCCGGTGGCGGACATTCGATGAATAGCTGGCGCAAGGACCTGCTCGAACCCGGCGCCGAGTACATCACCGGCTACCGTTGGGGTTGCTATGTGCAGGCCTTCGCGTCCGGTTGCGACGCGTTGCTCCTCCCCGGTGCCCACGCCATGGCGGGCACGCCGGACGGTGTGCTGAGCCACACGATGTCAGCCCACAATTGGTACAATGCCTACTTCAACGGCACGAAGGTCGGCGAGAGCGGCATCGTGGCCGCCATCGCCGGTTCCTTCGGCGTGCCGTGCGTGTGGGCGTCGGGCGATGCGGCGACGATGCGCGAAGTGGCCGCCCTCATCGGTCCCGAGATTCATCAGTGCGTGGTGAAGGAGGGCCTGACGCGCTTTTCCGCCCGCAGCCTTTCCCACAAGGACGCGTGCGACAAGATCGAGCGAACGGTTGAGGAAGCGCTTCGCAATCGCGCCAAGTGGCCCAAACCGTATCGCGTTCCGGCGCCGGTGGAGTTCCGCATCGAGATGGCAACGACCGACCAGGCCGATCGTCATCGCGGCAAGACCGGTGTGGAGATCCTCCCCGATCACCGCACCCTTGTTTCGCGGGGCGAGACAGCTTGGCAGTGCTGGGATCAGTTCTATCCGCGGGATTGACGGCGGCTTCTTCCAGATCCCAGGGCATGAAAATCCCCGCTCGGCGAATGTTCGCGGAGCGGGGATTTGAATTGGCGAGGCTGCCGCTTATCATTCAGCCAGGCTGATCTTGGCCTCGGTGGCGGCGTTGCGGCGGGCAATGGTGCCGGAGCCGCTCTTGGCTCCCCGCTCGAGGATCATGTAGATCTTCATCTGCTTGAGGGCTTCCTCCAGCAGGATGTCCACGAAGTCGTCCTCCTCCAACAACTTGGGCCGCTCGACGAGGTAGAAGGGGCGATCCTCCTGCTCCTCCACCTCGGGCTCTTCATTCGGCACGGGAGTCTGGATGCGGGGAGAGGAGTTGTATTCCTCCTCCACTTCCTGGCCTTCCTCATCGCGGCGGACACGATAGTCCTCGCCGGTGAAGGGGTCGCCGATCATGCCGTGGCGAACCAATTCGATTTCATGGTCCTGCGGCAGCGGAATGCCAATGTCGGGCGTGATACCGATTTGGTGAATCGAGCGGCCGGACGGAGTGTAGTAGCGCGCCGTGGTCAGGCGGATGGCGCTGGTCATGGGATTGCCGTTCTCGTCGTCGTTCATGCTGTGCAGCAACTCGCCAATGGTCTGGACGGATCCCTTGCCAAAGGTGTTCTTGCCGGCCGGACCGATGATGACTCCCGCCTGGTGGTCCTGGATCGCGCCGGCGACGATTTCGCTGGCCGAGGCGCTGGCATCATTCACCAGGACGAACAGGGGAATGTCGTGCACGATCGGGTCGTTCTCGCCATAGTACTCCCGGTTCTGCTGACGCAGGCGCCCCTTGGTGGAAACGATGAGCTCGCCCTTGTCGATGAACAGGTTCGAGACATCGATGGCCTCGCGAAGAAGGCCGCCGGAGTTGTAGCGCAGGTCGACGATCAGGCCTTCCATACCCTCGTTCTTCAACTCCAACAGGGCTCGGCGCATGTCGCGGGTGGTGTTCTCGCTGAAGCGCGAAATGCGGACGTAGCCGATCTTGTCCGCCATCATCTGGTGATGGATGCTTTCGATCTCCACGTTCGCGCGCTTGAGCGTGAAATCCAGCGGCTCATTCTCGCCTTCACGCCAAATCTTCAGGGTGACATCCGTACCCGCCGGTCCGGTGATGCGCTTGACGGCGTCCTGGGTGGTCATCCCTTGGGTGGATTCCCCGTCGATCTCGATGATGCGGTCCCACGGCTGGACGCCGGCCTGTGCCGCGGGCGAACCCATGATGGGGGCGATGACGGTCAGAATCCCCTGGCGCAGGGCGATATGAATGCCGATGCCGCTGAACTCGCCGCTGGTGTCCTTCTCGAGCGAGGAGAGCAGGTCGGGGTTCATGTACTGGCTGTGCTCGTCCAGGGCGCGGAACATGCCCTGCAGCGCCCCCTCCAGAACCCGGCGGGAGTCGACCTCGTCGACGTACTTGTTGCTGATCTCGCTGTAGACCTCTGCGGCCACATCGACAAAGCGGTAGAACTCCTCCTCCTTGCTGGAGGCTTGGAGGCTGCGCTCGCGTGCGCCGATGGCAATGACCGAGGCCGCCAACAGCAGCATCGAAAGCGCGAACAACCAGCGGTCGGAACGAGGGGCTCGGTTCCAGAGGAATTTCATGGGGTTGATCCTGCCTTCTTCGGAGTCTCTTCCTGCGGTCGCCCTGCCGGCCGTCCGCCCAATCGAGGGGAGGGAGAGTGCGAAATCCTTTCCAACCCGCTCAAGCGCCGGGAGCCGTATCAGGCATCGCACACAAGCCTCTCGTCAATGGCGTTATGCAGTCTCCCTGAATGAAAAACGGGCACCCCCCTGGGGCGCCCGTCGGTCAAGCTGTCGCACGGGGCTGCCGGCCCCGGCAAACTTTGGCCTCAGTGCTCGAAGAACATGTTCAGTGCGTTGCAGTACATGAACACGAACACGAAAATCCACACCACGTCCACCAGATGCCAGTACCACGAAGCGGCGAGCATGGAGAAGTGCCGCGAGGGGCTGTAGTGCCCCATCTCCAGACGGCCATACACCAGCAGCAGCATGATCAAGCCGGTGATGACGTGGAAGCCATGGAAGCCGGTCAGCACGTAGAAGATCGTTCCGTAGATGTCCGTCGTGACGGTGAAACCATAGTGGTAGATGAGCCAGCCCCATTCCCAGCCCTGCATGAAAAGGAAGCCAAGACCCAGCAGGACGGTGATCAGCAGCCACGTCTTGCAGCCGCCACGGCTGCCGCCGGCCAGCATCTTGTGGGCGACCTCGCAGGTCACGGAGCTGGTAAGCAGCACGAAAAGCCCCAAGGCGGGAACAGCCAGACCCAGATGCGGAGACGTCTCCGGCGGCCAGACTCCGTGGGCCGACAAGGTCTGCAATTGCGATCCAAACATGTAGGCGAAGATGGAGCCGAAAATGGCGATTTCCGACAGGAAGAACAGCTTGGTCCCCAGGACGAGATCGCGCCCCTGGGCGACGGGACCAAAGTGGCTGACCCACTTGTCCACGATCACGCTGTGGCACCAACCCATCAGCGGGATGATGCTGGCAATCAACCCAAGGATCATCAGGACCCGGCCATAGAAGACGACCGTCTCATCACCCCAGATTTGGAGCAGGGCGGAGGCGGGAAGCAGGCCCACCGACACGGCAAGCAAGGCAGGCCAGTAGCTGGGGGGGGGATTCAAGGCTTCCAGGAACTCCACATGCTCCTCGTGGCCGGCATCATGCCCGGCATCGTGGCCGTGGCCATAGGCGGCCGGGACCGTGTGCATCCCGGAAGAGTGAGAGTCGTGACTGGCGGCGCGCGGAGCGATATCCGTGGCTGTCATGAGGGGCTGTCCATCCTCGGGTCGTGAAGTGTCAGTGCGAGCGCACCGTCTCTGATTGGTGCGGATCCCAATAGTTGTTGAATAGCGGGTAGGAGCTGACCATCAGCCCCAGGACCAACGCAAGCAGGACCACCAGCAGCGCCACGTTGCGGCGGCGGATTCGCGCATCCCGGGCAACGTCTTCGGTGGGATCAAGGAATTCCTCCATGGGCTTCATGATCCCTCCTCCACCGGCACCAGGTTCTCGTGCTTCGGGTTTGTCCGGGTCGGATCATAGCGGTCCGCCGTGATGGGCATCAGCGTGTAGTGCATCCGGACCGTGCGGACGTCGTCCGGGATGTCAGTCGAGGCCACGAAGACTAGCGGGTAGGAGACGCTCTGGCGCTCGTGGAGCATCTGGTCGTCGAAGCAGAAACACTCGGCCAACCGGATCTTGTCGTCGGCCACCGCCGCCGGATTGATCGTGTGGATGGGGCGGAAGTAGACCTTGCGGCTGGCCATGTTGACCACATGGAAATCGTTGACGACCGGCTCGCCCAACCGCGCCCGGATGATGCGCTTGCTGGGGGTGATGGTCACCGGCAGGTCGCCGGTGATCTGGCCGCTGAAGATGAACTCCACGACCCGGTCGGAAGGCTCCGTGACGAGCAGTGCCTCGTTGTTCGGGTTCAGTCCGATCCCCAGTTTCGCGCACAGCATGTTATACAGCGGCACATTCGCATAGGCAAAGCCCAGCATGCCAAAGCCGATGACGAACAGGATCGTCACCAGCCGAATGTTCTTCTTCCGCGCGGCGGCCTGCCGGCGGTCGGCCTTCTCCCACTCGGCCTCCACGCGGGAGACCTCCACCGGATCCGTCATCGGGGCATGGGGGGCGTTGAATGCAGACATCACTTACCTCATTCGGAAATACCGGTCAATCAGGTCAGCCAAGGCTGGGAAAGGCACCGCGCGTCGATCATCAGGGCGACAAACAGCACGAGCAGATAAACGATGGAATAACCGAACAGGCCCCAGGCATCGCGCGTCTGGCGGGTCCGCATCAGATGCCACGTATAGTAGAGGAATAACGCGCCAAGGCCCGTGGCCAGCAGCACATACAGCAAACCCACCCCCACAAACATCAACCCCAACGTGATGCCGACGGTCACGACGGTGTACCACAGCATCTGGCGCAGAGTCTCGTCATCCCCCGCCACCAACGGCATCATGGGATAGCTGACGGCCTTGTAGTCTTCCTTCAGGCAGTAGGCCAGCGCCCAGAAATGCGGCGGCGTCCAGAAGAAGATCACGGCGAAGAGCAGCCACGGCGTCAGCGCCAGCGATCCGGTTGCCGCAGCCCAGGCAATCACCGGCCCCATTGCGCCGGCTGCACCGCCGATGACGATATTCCACGACGTGCGCGGCTTCAGGTACAGCGTGTAGAAGAAGGCATAGAACAGGATCGTCGCCCCGGCCAAGGCCGCGCTCAGCAAGTTGAAAGCGTAGGCGAACAATCCCACGCCCAGAATCCCGATGGAGACCGCGAACACCAGCGCCTCGCCGGGCTTGAGCGTCCCATTGGCCAGCGGGCGCTTGCGAGCCGTGCGGGTCATGCGCTTGTCGATGTCGCGCTCAAAGTATTGGTTCATGGCATTGGCCGAACCCGACGCCATGAACAATCCGAGCAGGACGAGGATGAAGCGGACCGGTTGGTCGACCAAGCTCCCCTCCATCACCAGCGCCGTGGCACCGGTGATGATGACGAGCAAGCTGATCGTCGGCTTGGTCAGCTTAAGAAACGCGGGCAGTTTCGACGCCAAGGCCGATCTCCCTTCGACGGGCTGCTTCGGCGCGCGACATCGCCAACGCCGGGTTGTAACGCGCCTCGAAGGCGAGCACGATGAGCATCAGGAACAAGACCAGTCCGGTACCATGATGGGTGATGGCCAGCCAATAGGGCACGCCATTGAGCAATGTCAGGATTCCAAGGATGATCTGCAGCGTCACCACTGCCAGCACTCCCCGCAGCGCCCAGCGCCCCGGTTGCGTCAAAGGCTGGCGCACGAACACCGCCACGACCCCCACAATCCCGGCAAGCACCATGAACGCCAGCCAGCGGTGGATGAACTGAATCAGGACGATGTTTTCCACGAAGTTCAACACGGCGGGATTGTAGGCATGGCTCCACATGGCATCCGCGGGTGGGATGAACGTCTCGCCCAAACGCGGCCATGTGTTGTAGTGCAACCCCGCGCCACTCTTTGCCATGAAGCCGCCCGTGAAGATCTGGAGCAGGCATAGCATCGCCACGCCCCATGCCCATACAGAGAAGCGGGGCCGCGCGATGATCGCGCTCGCGTTCACCGGGCGAAGCAACTTGAGGATCATCCACAGGATGAGCGCCGTATAGGTGAAGGCGGTGACCAGATGTGTCGCGACCTTCAGGACCGGCGTGTGGGTGAGAACCACAAAACCGCCGAGGACGATCTGGGACACGAGTACAATCACGGATGCAAGCATGAGCCATCCGATTCGCCGACGAATAACGGGAACCAGTGCCGTGATGAGGATCATCGCAATCAGCGGGAAACCATAGAGCTTCGCGATGGCGCGGTGGGTGTACTCGGTCCAGAACTCCTGCTTGAACTTCTCCATCGTCTTGTTCAGGCCGGGCGTGACCTTGTGGATGTACTCGCGGTGGTAGGTGTCATACACAGTTTGCCAGGCGGACTCGGAGAACGGCGGCAGGATGCTGCGCTCGCTCTCGCCGTACTGGATCAACGGCCAGTCGGGGATGGACATGCCCGATCCGGTTAGGCGCACCGTTGCGCCGGCGAGAACGAGGGCGAAGATCCAGACCAAGAGACATGACAGGAAGATGGCCATGCGCCGTTCCACTGTCGAAACGGGGCGGGACCATTCTGAACCGACGCCCCCAGCCTCGGCGGAGGAGGGGGCCGTCGTGGTGATATCGGTCTTGCGGGAAACTGCGGATGCTTCGGGGTCAGCCATGACTGTGTGAATCAGCCTTCAGGACGGGGATCCGGTCGAAGTTGTAGGCGGGCGGAGGACTTGGAATCGCCCAGACCAGCGAGTTCTGGACGTGGTTGATGCCCCAAGCGTCGGCGCTGCAGGTGCGCGGCTGCATCAGCGCCTTGATGATCGAGAAGATGAACACCGCACCGGCCGCAGCCATGAACAGGTACCCGGTGGATTGGATGTGGTTGGCCATGGCGAATTCCTCGCGATACTGCCAAATGCGGCGCGCCATGCCCTGCAGGCCGATCAGGTGCATCGGCAGGAAGGTCGTGTTGAAGCCGATCAGGAACAGCCAGAACGTCAGGTGCCCCAGCTTCTCATCCAGGAACCGGCCGGACATCTTCGGGAAGTAGAAATATGTACCCGCGAAGATCGTGAACATCGAGCCGCCGACCAGCACGTAGTGGAAGTGCGCCACCACGAAGTAGCTGTCGTGGACCTGGATGTCGAAGGGCACGTTCGCCAGGTAGACACCGCTGATGCCGCCGATGACGAACATGCTGATGAAACCCAGCGCGAACATCATCGGGGTGGTGAATCGAATCGTGCCGCCCCAGATCGTGGCCAGCCATGACCAGATCTTCACACCCGTCGGAACCGCGATGACCATGGTCACGAAAGAGAAGTAC
>CAZVAQ010000141.1:0-9220 GCA_964625145.1 uncultured Candidatus Sumerlaeota bacterium | reverse complement strand
TGCTCATCATGCTCGGCATGACGCTGCCGCACCCGGCGACAGCCCAACCGGTGCACCGCATCAACATCCCCATCGCCGACGAAATGCCCGGCCCGCCGGCTCTGATCGTCCATCATTCAAGCCCCACCAGGAGAAAGCTGCGCGATCGCGAGGAGTTGGGCCAGTTGAGCCGGCAGGTTCTTGTCGCAGCGTGGGAGGACGGGACGGTCGTGTGGTCTGGCAACTCGGCCGAGGGGGGGGAGCCATACTTCATGGCGCAAGTGGGACCGGAGTCGGTGGCCGGCGTCCTGGCGCGCATGTGCGATTCGGCTGCGGCCTTGCCGGAGGACGCGCATACCAGCCGCTTCGGACCCGACAGCAGCTACGTCAGCATCACGGTGCAGAGCGGGACTTGCGACTTCGATTGGCATTCATGGCACGAGCTAAACCAAGGCGCGCGCGTGGTTGCCATTGATGGGGCGCTGACGGTCCTGCCGGAGGGGCGGGACCGTGAGGAATACATCCGCGAGCGCTCATCCGATGAGTATCTGCAGTTCCTCGATTCATGGCGCGTGGCGCGCGAGGCAGCGCAGTCCCTGATTCCGAACGATCCGGCAGTAGTGGTTCCCGCGTTGACGGTGTTCCAGGCCAACTGGGTCCCGGCAGACGCGGAACCCGCCGCATTGCCCAATGATCCGGAGGAGCGCGAGCGCTTGGCCGCGGAGGCGGTGGAGCGCCTGGCCGGGGATGTCGTGAACATCTACATGAGCGATTGGCTTGAGCTTCCAGAGCCGGAGTTCATCACGAAGCTGATGGCCGCGACGGACGAAGGGCAGTTCGCGGAGCCGGACTGGAAGGCCGCCCGTGCGCGGGATGTGGCCCTGCGGCGGCTGTATTCGCACACGGAGATTGTGTATCCCTTGTTTCGCCGAGCGCTCGAGGACCCGATCGCGCCACATGTCCTCGGGCGCAACATCCTGTCCCTGTCGCCGGAATACCAGGCTGCCGCCTTTGCGGATGTTCGCGAGCTGGTGGCGCGCGATGCATTCCCCGCGGCGAAGGAGGAGTTCCTCCACGCCGCCTTGATCGGGCGGGCGCGACTGCACGAGCCGTTCTGGCTCGATTTCGCGCAGGAGCGCTATCGCAACGAGGCGACGCCACTAAACGCACGGATCGCCGCCGGCGCTGCGGTGTTCAGCACGATGGATCCCGACGAAATGATGGCGGTACAGGGCGCCGAAGGAAGCGCGCGTGACGCTGCCGTCGGGGCACTGTCGCGACTGCTCTCGCGGCTCATGTCCAATCATGTGCTCGGGTCGGAGGAGAACCTGCTCGCTGCGCGGGAACTGATTGCGGGGGCCTTGGAAAGCGAGAACCCTGAAGTCCGCAAGTGGGCGGAGTCCGCACAGCCGATCGTGTCGCTGCCATTCGGCCCTCGCGTGCCGGGGCGTGAAAGCACAGCGGGCGGAGAATAGGCGACAGCCACGAGGGGCTGGTCATGGCGCCACATTCCCCGTTGCCACTCCCCGACCGGCGCGCGGGATGATGGGGGGAGAATGTGACTCAACCCACTCCAGATGGCCCACGACCGCAAAATTGGACGAGACGATCAACCTGCTTGCACCGCCCTACTATTGGTTCTGGGCCGCCATGGCCCTCGGGCTGGGGCTCCTCATCGGCTCGTTCCTGAACGTGGCGATTTACCGGTTGCCGCTGGGGCTGTCGGTCAATGACCCGCGCCGCAGCATCTGTTTCCGCTGCGGCACGCGCATCAAATGGTACGACAACATCCCGGTGCTAAGTTTTCTCCTGCTGGGCGGCCACGACCGGGCGTGCGGCGCGGGATTCAGCGCGCGCTACATGATGGTGGAGATCCTGACGGGGCTGGCCTTTTTCGGGCTCTTCGTCGTCTTCAATCCTCCCGGATCCGAATCGTTCGCGTGGGCGACGATCTGGTATGCGGTGTTTGTGTGCCTGCTGATTGTGGGCTCCTTCACGGATCTGGACCATTGGATCGTGCCGGGAGAGGTGACCGTCTATGGCGCCATCGCGGCGGTGGCGGCCGCGCTGGTGCTGGGCTTTGTCGATCCGGCCAGCATCATCGGCGTCTCCGGCCCATTCCCCGCCATCCGGTTGGAAAGCGGCCCGACCATAGAGAAGGTCATCGCCGTAATGGCCGGGCCTGGATACCGTTCCTGGACCGCGCAGGACGTCTTGTGGTGGGAACCTCTTGCCAATGCAATCATCGGCGGCTTGTTCGGACCGTTGCTCCTGCAATCCGTGGCGATCTTGGGGAAGCTGCTCTTCCGCCGCGAGGCCATGGGATTCGGCGATGTCGAGTTGTTCATCCTGATCGGCGCGACGCTTGGCGCGGTCAACACGCTGCTGGTGCTGGTGTTGGCGTCGTTCCTCGGCTCCATTGGCGGCATCACGATGATGTTGCTCAGCCGGTTCGACACGGGAAAGAACTCGCCGCTGGAGCTGGGTGAGGCCTTTGCCGGCGCGGAGGACGAGTCCACCCGATCGTCAGGATCCAGCCCCGACCCCACCGAGGCCGAACAAGCCCGTGCTCTCGCAGAAAGTCTGGAGATGCAGTGGGTGGATCTTGCCACGGTGGTGCCAACCGAAGCCGCCCGCGCTTCCTTTCCTGCAACGCTGGTAGCCGAATGCGGCGTGTTGCCACTAGAGTGGAGCGAAAAGGGCGTGAAACTAGCCGTGGCGGATCCGCTGAACACCAAGCTGATCGAGCGCCTGCGCCGGGAATTGCAGCGGGAGATGGAGTTCGTCATCGCGGCGCCCGGGCAACTCGCCGAGTACGCCGGCAATTGGTCCACGCAGCAACCGGTCGCCGCCAGCACCGCTTGGCGCTCGGTCCACACCGAGCTCGCCAAGGAGCCCCTCCCCCGCCCGGTACACTTGCTCCCGTTCATTCCGTGGATTACCCTGGCCGCGCTGATCATCCTCTTTCTGCAGCCTGGGCTCCGGGCGTGGCTGCGCGAGTTCTTCTATCCGGCGGCATACTATGGGCTGTAAGATCACAGGCAGGACGCGGCTGCTGGGCGTCATGGGCTGGCCCGTGGAGCACAGCCGCTCGCCGGCGATGCATTCGGCCGCCATCGCCGCCGCCGGGTTGGATTACGCCTATGTGCCGCTGCCGGTGCCGCCCGGGCGATTGCACGAGGCCGTCCGCGGCCTGCGCGCGCTGGGGTTTCGTGGCTGCAATGTGACCATCCCCCACAAGGTCGCCGTGGCGGGGATGATGGACGAGTTGACCCCTGCGGCAAAGGGGATCGGCCTGATCGGCGACAACACCGATTGCGAGGGCGCATTCGACGCCATCGAGGACCGCTTGGGCGTGACTCCGGCGGGGGCTGAGGTCCTGGTCATCGGCGCCGGTGGCGCCGCGATGGCGTGCGCCTGGGGCGCAGCGGCGCGTGGTGCGCGCACCGTCAGGCTCCTGAATCGCACCCGCGAGAAGGCCGAGGAAATCGCGCGCTCCATGGCCGCCCAGCACCCGGGTTGCCGCTTCGACGTGGTCGGTCCCGATGATCGATCCGCAATCGCCGCCAGCAACATCGTGCTGCAGATGACCAGCCTGGGGATGAAGCCGCAGGACCCGCTGCCGCTGGACCCGGCCCTGCTCGGGCCGGACGCCGTCGTGCTTGAAGCGGTCTACAGCCCGCTGGAGACCGCATGGCTCCGGGCCTGCCGGGAAAGGGGGTTGCGGGCGGTCGATGGCCTGGCAATGCTTGTTGGTCAGGGTGCATTGTCCTTCGAAAAATGGACCGGCGCCCGTGCCGACCGAAACGCCATGGTTGCGGCCCTGCAAACGGGGTGACAAACATGGCTACCAATTCCTGACGAGGGGAGTATCTCCCGAAATGTCGAGACGGTGTGTTGTACTCATTGGAATGATGGGGGCTGGAAAGACCGAGGTGGGCCAAGGGCTCGCCGAGCAGTTGGGCTACAGCTTCCTCGACACCGATGACCTCATCGAGCAAAGAACCGGGAAATCCATCAACGACATCTTCACCGAATTGGGCGAGGACGAGTTCCGCCGCGTCGAGGCGGACGTGATCGCCACGTTGTCGGGATTGCAATCCACGGTCGTATCCGTGGGCGGTGGCGCCACGGTGAACACCGGCAACTACCAGGTGCTCGCGTCGCTGGGCACGTCGGTCTACCTCAAGGCCTCCGCCCAGGAGCTCTACCAGCGGATCAAGAACGACAAGAAGCGCCCCCTGCTGCGCACGGAAAACCCGCGGCAACAGGTAGCGGCCCTGCTGCGCGAGCGCGAGCCCGCCTACATGTGGGCTGACATCACGGTGGATACCGAGGACCTCAGCGTCGACGAGGTGGTGGATTACCTGATCGACGAACTGGCCAAGCGGACCATCGAGACGCAAATGGACTGAGGGGGAAGGATGAAGCATAAAGAATAAAGAAGGCTCTTGGGGGCGGGTTGCGATGAATGCCCCCTTTTGCGAGTGAAGCGACCTGGCACTTTGAAACTAGAACTTAAATCCCGGAGAAATCATTCGTGAAAGCCATCATCCCCGTCGCCGGATTCGGCACACGCATGCGCCCACATACCTTCTCGACGCCGAAGGTGCTGCTGAATGTCGCGGGCAAGCCGATGCTGGACCACATCATCGACTCACTGAAGGAAGCAGGCGTCGATGGCGTGACATTGATCGTTGGCTACCTCGGCGACGTGATCGAGAAGCACGTCCGCGCGCGCTACCCGGACATGGACAACCATTTCGTCGAGCAGAAGGAAATGCTCGGCCTTGGCCACGCCATCTCGCTCGGCAAGGCGCTGCACCACCGCGACAAGCAACTGCTGATCATCCTGGGCGACACGATCCTCAAGGCGGACTTTCCCGCACTGTTGGGCACAAAGGACACGGCCATCGGCGTCCGCGAGGTCGACGATCCCCGCCGCTTCGGCGTCGTCGAGTTGAAGAGCGACGGCAGCATCTCCCGCATGCTGGAGAAGCCGGAACACCCGCCCACCAAGAAGGCCATCGTCGGCGTCTACAAGATCGGCGACCCGGCCCTGCTCTTCGCCGGCCTCGACCACATCATGCAGAACGACATCCGCACGAAGAACGAATACCAGCTCACCGACGCGCTGGCGTGGATGCTCGAGAAGGGGCACCGCATGGTCCCCTTTGACATCGAGAAATGGCTCGATTGCGGCAAGCCGGAGACGCTCTTCGAGACCAACCGTGTGCTGCTCGACGAGAAGTCCGACGATCCAGAACTGCTCAAGAAGCGCTTCCCCCTGAGCGTCATCCACCCGCCGGTCTCCATCGCCGAAGGATGCGTGATCGAGGACTCGGTCGTGGGCCCCTACGCGGTGCTCGGCAAGAACTGCAAGGTCACCCACGCCACGATCCACAACTCGATCATCGGCGACGGCGCCGAGATCCGCAGCATCATGATCAAGGAATCGCTGATCGGCAACGAAGCCGTCGTCAGCAGCCACAGTCACCGCCTCAACATCGGCAACAACAGCACGATCGAGATGGGGTGAGAAGAAGCATGAAGGCTGAAGGATGAAGAAGAAGGCTGGCAAGCGGTGGCAGGTCACTTGATGCCGTTTGACCAACCAGAATCTCTTCCGAACTCTTCCCCACTCCACGCTTGTCGAAGAACAATCCTGAAGGAATCGCATTTTGATGGCCCGGCATCGTCCCATTAGTGCGATGCCGGGTTTCGCGTTTCAAATCATCGCATCCCGGAGGGATGCCACACGCGCCGCGCCAAGGCCATCCATCGCGGCGACGCATCTTCATCAAACTTGTCCAACCCATAATCACCCCACTCCTTCTCCACTACAAAGCCTGCATTCGTCAATCCGTTGCGAAGCTCCGCCGCGCTGAACAGGCGCACCGATTCAATGACGGTCACGGGGGCGGTGGCGTTGCTTCTCACGTACTTCTCCACCCTTCGCCCGTCGGCTGAAACTCGCTTGTCGGTCGCGTGTATCAAACCTGCGCGCACGTCGGTCGAGTTGAAGAAGTCAAACAGATACGTCCCGCCCGGCTTCAGGATCCGCGCGACTTCGCGGAAGACCTGAAAGTTCTCCTCGTCGTTGTCAAAGTAGCCAAACGCCGTGAAGAAGTGCGTGACGCCCGCGAAGGAACCGTTGGCAAAAGGAAGCCGGCGCATGTCGCCGCGCACGAGTCCGCCGAGTGGAATGCCCTCGCTCTGGATCGTCAGGCGAGCCGTGCGCAGCAATGGACAGGAAAGATCGAAGCCGGTCACATCAACACCGCGCCGCGCCATGGCGACAAGATGACGGCCGCCGCCACAGCACAAATCCAGTACTGCACCGGCCGCCGGGATTGCGTGTGCAGCCATCAACCGCCCGACGAGATCCTCCGCCTCGCCGCGGTCACGATGCGCGTATCGCTCCAGATAATCGGAGTCGAAGGCGGTCTTGTACCAAGGGTTGTCGGCGGGTGTCGTCAATTCGGTCGGGGCTTTCGTGGTCGCTTTGGCGGGGATGCCGCCGCCTTGCGCGCCTTCTCCACGCGGCGATCGAGGCGGGCAAGCCTTCGCCGCAGGGACTCCAGCTCCGCCAAAGAAACCGGCGCGGCGCCGCTGCGGCCGGAGTAGCAATACAACTCGTTCTCCATCTCCGCCTGCGAGAGACAGCGGTGGACGAGCATTCGCGCGGACGCCAGGTCCTTGCAATGATGCTCCAGATGCCGGGCGTGTTCCAGCCACGCAGCGAATCCGACGACCAACGGACGGCGCTGCAACTCGCGCCAGATGTCGACCGCCGCCTGTACGTTGCCAACTCGGCGATGCAGACGCGCCAAACGCAGCAACAACCGCACGTCCGCTCCCGGGTCGGGCATCATGCCGAGCGCACGCTCGTACAACTCCGCGGCGATCTCCCAATCTCCGCGCGTCTCGCACCAACGCGCCAGGCCCAAGCATTCGCTGCTTCGCGTCACCACCGACCGATTCAACGGCGCGGCAGCCATGGCCATTTGCCGCGCGAGGATCGCCACCAGCGACGCAATGTCCTGCGCGTTGTGTGTCATCACGACGGGGATCAGACCCGGCTGACCTGTGCGGGCCCATTGGTGCCAGACGTCAGGAATCTGCGATCCTTCAATGTCTCCAACGCGATCGACGCCCAGCACGCCACTCTCGATGGTCTTCAGGCGCGCGTTACCAAGGTCGCCGCGCCACAATCGTCGCGCAAAGGGGAGCAAATCCAGATTCGGTTTCCGCCACGCCGCGCGGTTCATGCGGTTCATGGCAAACCGCGAGCGGAGCAGCGGCACATCGAATCCGCGGCCGTTGTACGTGCACACGGCGTCGAATCGATCCAGATGCCCCGCAAGCCGGTCGAGCATCGCGGGTTCGTGGGCAAAATCATCCACGAGCAGTTGCTCCAGCGTGAAGCGCGACAGGCGACCCGTCGACTCATCACGCTCCAACCAACCAATGCCGACGAGAAACGCGATCGTGCCGGTGCCGCCGGAAAGGCCGGTCGTTTCCGTGTCGATGAAGGCAATACGCTCCGGTGCGATGCTCCCCGATTCCACGCCGGAAAACACGCGCGGGATTGTCGCGCGCTGCTCCAGTGCATCCAAACACGCCATCGGCAACCGGTAAGATTCAGCCACTGCGCACTCGCAGGCATCCAGAGCGACGGACTCCGTGCGAACCAGCACGTGCCCGCCGCAGCGACGGTCGCGCTGCATGTCGGGCAGGGCCTGCCCAACCGATTGCTGTTCCCGCGGGGGATGATCGCGAAAGAACTCCGTGGCCGTCTGCACGCCCGGAGGAAGGGCACTCTTCAGCGCTGCCGCCAATTGCTGGCGGCCGCTGAGGCTGGCACGAAGGGCGTCCAATCGGGCGGCAAGATCCACGAGGCGTCTCCCGGAAGGAGGCGACGCCAAGTGCCCCAAAACCTCAAGGCAAAGATTAGGCGAATCGCCGCGACCATCACCGCATTTGCCGCCAGAAGTGCCGTGCCCGCATCAAGTGCACTCCCCGCGCAATCCCCAAGGCCACAAACCGGCACACAACCCACATGACAATCAACCAGACCGCCGGCCAGAAAAGATGCCCCAACGGCGAGTTGGCGCTCCCCCACCACGCATAGCTCGACACGGCCAGCAGCAACACCCCGAAGGAGAGGCACGTGCTGCCCAGGATGCGGATCAGGACGGCAATGACCTCAGCCCACGCTCGAAGGCGACGGGTTGAGCCAGCGGCGCGGGACGCGCTTGCCGACCTGGCAGGTGATTTCGTACGTGATCGTTCCGGCAATGCTGGCGGCCTCTTCGATTCCGATTCGCTCCGAACCTTGGGCACCGTAAAGGACAACTTCCTCCCCGACCTCGACTCCATCCACCCCGGTCAGGTCGATCATCACCTGGTCCATGCAGACGCGGCCGATGATGGGAACACGCTTTCCGCGAATCAACACCCGCGCGCGATTGCCCAATGACCGCGGCAATCCATCGCCGTATCCAATCGGCAGCAGACCCACGCGTCCGTCGTGCGGCATGGTGTAGGTACGTCCGTACCCTATCGGATCACCCGCCGCGTGCGTATGAATGGAGACGACGCGCGTCTTCAGGCTCATGACTTGCCGCAAGGTTTCATCCACCACGGCGGGATCAGGGTGCGTGCCATACAACATCACCCCCGGCCGCACGGCATCGAAATGTGCGTCGGGATGGTGGAGCACCGCGCCACTGTTGGCGGCATGGGTGAAGAAGCTCAGGCCCATGCTCTTGTTGGCGTTTGCGATGATGCGCAATCGGCGCGTCTGCTGTTGTGTGAATTCCTGGTCCGCCGGTTTGCCGCTGTCGGAAACGGAGTAGTGACTCATCAGCCCCTCGAGATGCGCCGCGTCGCGCCCCAAACCGCCGATGATCTCCACCGCTTCCCCCGGTGCAAAGCCGTAACGCCCCATGCCCGTGTCGATCTTCAGGTGAATGCGCCCGGGTTTCCCATCGCGGCGGCATTCGGCCAGGTTCGCCTCCAGCAGCTCACGGTTCCCGACGGCGACGGAGATGCGCGCCTTGGCCAGATCGCGCGCGTCATCGGGAAACGACGGGCCCATCAGCAGAATCGGCGGCTTCGAAAAGCCCTTCGTCTCGCGCAGCGTCAACGCCTCGTCCACCGTCGCCACGGCGAGCATCTCCGCGCCCCACGCAATCGCCTCGCGCGCGCACGGTTGCATGCAGTGGCCGTAGGCGTC
>CAZVAQ010000140.1:8097-9452 GCA_964625145.1 uncultured Candidatus Sumerlaeota bacterium | reverse complement strand
GTCATGGCCTTTGCCGCGGCGTTGAAGTCGGGGTGTTCACCGGCGACAACCGCACCCGCCATGGCGGAGCCGAGGGCACAGGCTTGCGTGCTGGCGGCGATTTCGAGGCGGCAGCCGAGCACATCGGCGTAGATCTGCAGGAGCATCTTGTTCTTGGTGGCAATGCCGCCGCCGCAAACGATGCGACTGACTTCGACGCCGTTCTCGCGGAGGCGTTCGAGGATCGCGCGTGCACCAAAGGCCGTCGCCTCGATCAAGGCGCGATAGATCTCCGCGGGGCGCGTATGCAGCGACAAGCCCACGATGAGGCCGGAGAGCCGTTGGTCGGCGAGGATGTTGCGGTTGCCGTTGTGCCAATCCAGCGCAAGCAGGCCGCTCTCGCCGGGGCGCAGGGCGCTGGCTTCCTCCGTCAGTGACGCATGCGTCGCATCGGTGGGCTTCACCACATGCACAAACCAGTTGAAGATATCGCCAACGGCGGCTTGTCCCGCCTCGATGCCGATACATCCGGGAAGTACCGACTCTGGCACGATACCGCAAATGCCCTGGATGTCGGGGACGCCTGCCTCCAATGGCGCGACGCCGATGTCGCAACCGGAAGTGCCGATGATCTTCACGAGTGTGCCGGGCTCGATGCCCGAGCCGACCGCCCCCATGTGTGCATCGATGCTGCCGACGGCGACGGGTATGCCGGGCGGCAGGTGAAGCTTCGATGCCCACTCGGCGCAGAGCTTGCCGGCCGCTCGAGCAATGCTGTGGGCTTCGGCGGGAAGAGTGCGTTGCAGGCGCACGAGCCGGTCATCGACGGCGGCGAGGAAATCCGCGTCGGGATAACCACCCCATTGCTTGTGGTAGAGCCCCTTGTGGCCCGCTGCGCAGATGCCGCGCGTGATTTCCTCGGGTGCGGTGGTCCCCGTGAGGACGGCGGGAATCCAGTCCGGGAGTTCGACCCAGGTGTGCGCGCGGTCAAACACATCCGGCGCGACGCGGGCGCAGTGGAGCACCTTTGCCCAGTACCATTCAGACGAATAGGTGCCGCCGCACTTGGCCAAGTATTCCGGGCGTAGCTCGCGAGCCTTCTCGGTGATGAGTGCGGCTTCCTCGTGGGCTGTGTGGTCCTTCCACAGCCACGCCATGGCGTCGAGGTTGTCCTCGAACCGCTGATGCATGGCGAGGGGCACGCCAAAGGAGTCGACGGGGATCGGTGTGCTGGCGGTGGCGTCGACACCGATGCCGACCACGCGACCGCCTTCAAAGTCGGCGTCCTGGCGCGCGACGGCGAGGGCCTCTGCCATCGCCGACTCCATGGCGGCGAGGTAATCGGCCGGCCGCTGGCGCGCGACGTTGGGATCGCG
>CAZVAQ010000140.1:0-7997 GCA_964625145.1 uncultured Candidatus Sumerlaeota bacterium | reverse complement strand
ACTCCATGGCGGCGAGGTAATCGGCCGGCCGCTGGCGCGCGACGTTGGGATCGCGCGGATCAGTCAGAATGCCCATCTCGCCGGATGGGTAGACGGCGACACCGCTGGCGACCTCGCGGCCGTCGGCGACGTCTACAATAAGCGCGCGGGCGGAATTGGTTCCAAAGTCAAGTCCCACGGCGAAGTGTTTCGCCATAGCCATGCTCCTCGCGGGATGTGGTCGGTTCCTTCAAATACCTTTACGCTGTTGTAATCTCGACCGCGGTTGCGGACTCCTCCGCGTCGCTGTCCTCCAGCACCAATGCGGGCAGGCCGCGCATCTGGCGCAGCATCCTCATCAGCAGCGCACGCATCTCGGTGCGCTTGACGATGACATCGATGAAGCCGTGCTCAAGGACGAACTCGGCGGTCTGGAAGTCTTCCGGCAGTGCCTGGCGAATTGTGGCCTCGATGACGCGGCGGCCGGCAAAGCCCACCATGGCGCCGGGCTCGGCAATGATGACATCGCCCAGCGATGCAAAGCTGGCCATCACGCCGGCGGTGGATGGATCGGTCAGGATCGAGATGAACGGAATGCCGCGTTCCTGCATGCGCTTGCACAGGAACGATGTCTTGGCGAGTTGCATCAGGGACAGGATGCCCTCCTGCATGCGCGCGCCGCCGGTTTGGGCGACGGTGATGCAGGCGCGGTCCTCCTCGATGGCGACTTCCATGGCGCGGGCAATTTTCTCCCCCGCCACAACGCCCATGGATCCGCCCATGAAGGCGAAGTCCATCACGGCAAGTGCGACTGGTACCTCGCCGATGGTGGCGCGGCCGGAGACGACGGCATCATTCAGTCCCGTCTTGGCGCGCGTGGCCTGGGTGCGGTCGGGATAGGACTTGGAATCGACGAAGTTGAGTGGATCACCGGAAACAAGGTCCGCGGCGATCTCCTCGAAGGAGTCCTCGTCGACCAAAAGGTCGATGCGCTCGGCGGCACCAAGGCGATCGTGCCTTCCGCAATTGAAGCACACCTGCCAGTTGGCGACCCAATCCTTGCGGCGCTGGTACTCACCGCAGGATTCGCAACGGTGCCAGACATCCTTGGAGATGCGCTCCTTGGTCTGGGTGGGACTAATGGTGATGTATTGGGGCGTTGGACGCCGAAACCATCTCATCGCCATGATCGATTCTCCTGGAAGCGGGGGCTTTCCGCGGATTCGCGCCTCACGGAACCCAAAGGTACTGGAAGGGTTCGCCGTTGCCCATGGCTTCCCATGGTGAGGCGTTGATGCGGACGAGGTTCACCTCGGGCGAAGCAGAGCCCCGCTGCGTGGCATACAGGCTGTCGGTCGTATCGTTCACCGAAGCAGTATAGATCACCACTGCTGGATTGCGGAGCTTCTGCTCCTTCTTCACGTGCTCGACCAGCTCATCGAGATACATGACGCTGTCGATGAGGCCTGCCTCGCGCGCTTGGTCCGCGGTGTAGACGCGTCCGTCCGCCAGCTCACGCAGCTTTGCCTCGTCGATGTTCTTCCGATTCTCTGCTACGATGGCGAGGAACTTCTCGTACATGTCATCAATGAGTGCCTGGAAGATGGCGCGGTCCTCATCCGTGAACTCGCGATAGAATGCACCTGAATCCTTCTGCGGTCCGCTGGTGATGGAGTGCCACTTCACGCCAACCATGTCCATCAAGCCGGTCGCTTGGGGGAAACCAGCCACCACGCCGATGGAGCCGGTGATGGTGGTGGGGTGCGCAGTGATTTCATCGGCGGCCATGGCGACATAGTACCCACCGGAAGCCGCGAGCGACACCATCGACACATAGACGGGAATGCCGGTCTTCTCCTTGAAGCGCTTCACTTCGTGGTACATGGTATCGCTGGCAGTGACTCCCCCGCCGGGTGAATCGATGCGCAGGATGACGGCCTTCACGCGCGGATCGCGCTCGATCATGCGCAGCTTCTTTCCAAGCGAAACGGTGGAGCCATCGCGAGACATCACGCCGTCGCCCTCTCCCCCTCCGACGATGACTCCGGACACATCGACGATGCCGATCTTGGCGGGGCGGAAGGCGCTGCCGGGTTGGAAAACGACCTCGCGGACCTCCGAACGCGGAAACAGCGAGATGGCAACGCACCCCGTGGAGGCGAGGCACAGGAACCCCAGCAGGACGGCGGTGACTAGAAGGCGGACATTCATGGAGGGCTCTCCCAAGTGGCGCCCTTGGGCGCCGCATACTGCCGGTCACGAATCATATCCGACCGGCGACCCAACGGTCCATGCGAAGCCCCCTCGGGAGCAAGATGGGATTGCAGTTCCCGGGGAGGCGGGACTGGCTGTCCTTGGCATCCTTGGCGTCACTGCTGCCCCTGCTGTCCCAACCCTTACTGTCCGGACAGGGGCTTGACGGCGTTCGGATCCTCGCCGGGGAAGACATGATAGAAGGTCGGCTGGACACCCGGACGGTGGCGCAGGGTGCAATACACGACGTTGTCGGACACGGCCGTGGAACTCTCGGGGTCCTGAAGGTGATAATAGCCGCCAGCGGGGCAAATTGACACGTAGCGGACAAGTTCGGTTTCGCCAAAGAGGATGGCCTGACCCTTCCGGGGGTCGTCGGCGCTCATCCAAACCAGATGGTTCAAGGCGTCCTGGTTTGGATTCCCCACCAGATCCATAAAGCCGGTGCCGCCATCGTGGCCCACGGCGGTGAGACGGTTCTCCAGGACATATTGCATGACTGCCGCCTCGATTTTGGCCTGATTCTCCTGACAGGCGTTGCGGCGGCTGACTTCGCGGGCGCGCAGGAACCCGGGAACGGCGATGGCAATCAGGATTCCAAAGACCGCAACGAAGCACAGGCTGAAGGCTGCCAGCACGATAATGACGATGACCCATGTGTTTTTCATGGCGCACACTCCGGCGCGGCGCCAAGGAGACGCCGTAGTCTCGTGATCACTGCGAGATCTGCAGATTTCGGCCATGAGTGAACGGCACACGGCCCGGCGGAGCAAGGTGGGAATGCCCAAGATCCCTTTCTGGAAATACGAAGGCGCGGGAAATGACTTTGTGGCCCTGGACGTCCGGGATGGCTCCCCGGAGGTGACCGCCGATCTGGTGCGCGAGGTCTGCCACCGGCAGTTTGGCGTGGGCTCGGATGGTGTGCTGGTGCTGGACCGGTCGCCCGACCCGGCGGCCCATTTCCGCATGATCTACTACAATGCCGATGGTTCGCGCGGCGAGATGTGCGGCAATGGGGCGCGCTGCATCGCCGCCTTTGCCGTGCATCGCGGCGCCGCGCCAAAGGATATGCGCTTTGTCACGGACGCAGGGGTCCATCGCGCACGCCTGACGGAGGACGGAGTCGCCATCGAGTTTCCCGCCATGGTCGACCCGCCGGAGCTGCGCCAGCCGAAGGTGGATGGGCACTCGTGGGATGGCGACTACATGGTCGTGGGCAACCCGCACTTTGTGCCATGGGTGGATGATGTCGAAAGCGTGGACGTGGAAAATGTCGGGCGCGCGCTGCGGTACCATGAAGCCTTCGCGCCGCGTGGGGTGAACATCAACTTTGCGCAACCGATTGGGGACGACCTGATCCGCGTGCGCACGTACGAGCGGGGCGTGGAAGCGGAAACGCTTGCATGCGGGACTGGCTCCGTCGCCTCGGCGTGGAGCCATGCGGTGCGCTCGGGGATGCAGGGCGCGGTGCGGCTGCGCGTGCTGACCACCAGTGGCAGGGAGTTGGTGATCACGTTCCGGTTGGAAGGCGCAACAGCCCAGGACGTGGAGATGGCCGGGCCGGCGCGCCTGGTGCATGAGGGAATCTGGCTGCGGCCTTGACAGGTTGACGCGCTGACCATCAAGGCGATGGGTGAAGGAACAACCATCGACGGATCGCGGACGAGGGGACACAAGGGATCCACGGGCATGGATGAAAGCCAAACCTTCATTGCCGGCAGCGGCGACGAATTGCCGCCGGGCATGCCAGCGGACCCGCGGGTGTCGTACAATCCGACGCGGCTGACCTTTGACGATCTGGATCTGGAACCCGCGCGTGGCACTGTCACGGAAATGGATGTGGCCGAAGCGGGCCGGGAGAGCGGCATCACCGTGACCGAGAAGGTCACGCATGGCTATGAGTTGCGGCGCATCATCGGCAGGGGCGGGTTTGGCGAGGTGTGGGAAGGCATCCAGCATTCGCTCCATCGCGTGATCGCCATCAAGCGCGTGCGCGAGGACATCTACACGATTGCCAAGGAGCATTCACGGTCCAATTCATTCTGCGAGCAGGGTTTCCGGCAGGAAGCGCTGACCACCGGGGCTCTCGACCATCCCAACATCGTGCCGGTGTATGACTTTGGGCTGGACGAGAATGGGCGTCCGTTGCTGGCGATGAAGTTGGTGCGCGGCAAGCCGTGGGACCAGATCATCTGGGATGATTACAACGACCCGACGCAGGAGTTCCTGAACAAGCATCTGCAGATTCTTGTCTCCGTGGCGCAGGCCGTGGCGTTTGCGCATTCGCGCGGGGTGGTGCACCGGGACATCAAGCCGTCGCAGGTGATGGTCGGGGAATTCGGCGAAGTGGTGCTGATGGATTGGGGATTGGCGCTGATCTATGACCAGGATCTCGCCAAGAAGCAGGAAACATCGCTGAGCTCGGGCGTCGTGCCCACGTGCGACAGCGCGCCGAATCCGGCGGGGACCATTGCGTTCATGGCCCCGGAACAAACGCAGAGCACATCGGTCAACATCGGCCCGCACACGGACGTGTATCTGCTGGGCGGGGTGCTGTATTTCCTGCTGACGCGGACTCCGCCCCACGCAGCGCCGGACAGCAAGGCGGCATTCATCGAGGCCAGGTCCGGCACGGTTGAACTGCCTCGGGACCGCACACCGGAGAGGGAGATCCCGGAGGAGCTGGAATCCCTGTGCATGCGCGCGTTGGAATCCGACATCAGCCGGCGCATCCAGACGGCAAAGGAATTGATCGAGGGCATCAAGGCCTACCAAACCGGCGCGGGGAAGCGACGCGAGTCGATGATGCTGGTGCAGGAAGCGCGCGAGATCATCGAGGCGAAGCGCCCGAATTATCGCGAGCTGGCGCGCGGGTTGAGCGCCATCGAGCGCGCGGCGGGTTTTTGGCCCGACAACCCGGACATCGATGACATCCGCGAGCAGTTGCATGTGCTGTATTCGCAACTGGCATTGCGCAACCGGGACCTGGTGCTGGCAACCGCGCAGGTGGAACGCATCAGCACAACGACCAAGCGGCGCGCGCTGATGAAGGAGATCGGCAAGCGACGGCTGTACCTGGCGAGCCTGCGATGGACCGCGCGCGTGTTCATGGTGGGTACCATCGTGCTTCTCGGGCTGGTTTCCGTGATGGCGTGGCGATTGGGCTATCGGGCGGACGAAGCGCACAAGCTGCGCGAAGCGGCAGAGCGCGGAGAAAGCGCAGCGATCGAAAGCCGTCGACAGGCCGAGGAGTTGGTGAACTTTCTCGTGGACGATTTGTATGAAAGCCTCGAACGCCTCGGGCGCCTTGACCTGATTGACCGTGTGGCGAGCGAAGCGAACCAGTATTATGCGACGCTGTCCGGCGAGGGCCATTCGGAGGAGATGGGCGAGGTGCTGCGCCGCGCGCGGGCGTTGCGCGTGCTGGGCGACGTGCAGTCAAAGGACCGCACGTTGATGCTCAGCGAACCCATGCGCGCCTACCGGGAATCACTGCGCCTGACGGAGGATCTGGAGCGGAATCATCCGGGACAGATCGATGTCGTGGATGCCCTGGCTTCTTCGCGTTTCCGCGTTGGGCGGATCCTGGTCTGGACCGGCGATGTGGAGAAGGGTTTGGACGAGCTGCACACGAGCGAGAAGCTGCACAAGGAAGTGGTCAGCCGCGATCCAACGCGCACGAGGGCGCTGTTGCAGGCGACCGAGAGCGTGATGCTGCGGGCGGAAACCATGACCTTCATGGGGCAGGAGGAATTCGCGAAATCATTGCTGCGCGACGTGGCCGGATTGCTTCGCACGTTGGAAGGATACGAATCGACGCGACCGGAGGCACGCCGATTGCGCGCGCGCATGGCTATCCAGGCCGCGGACGAGGCGGCGCGACAGGGGTTGATGGAGGACGCGCGCGGGCAGTTGGAGAGGGCGCGGGCCGACTTGAGGCTGCTGACCTTTGACAATTCCTATGACCTGTACCGGCGCGTGGAGACGGCGCGGGCCGATGCCATCGAGGCCTTCATCGAGATGCACCAGGGGGATCCGCAGGTCGCGCGCGCGAAGAACCTGGCGGCCATCGGGGAGATCGAAAGCATCATCGGCTTCAGCCCGCGCAACGCCGAGTGGCAGCGCCATTTGGCGGAGGCGTACATCTACCAGGCCTACATCGAGATCGGATTGTCGGGCGGCATCGAGGCGGGGATCGAATGGGTGTCGCGCGCCGCGGTCATCTCGCGAGACACGGCAATCCAGGATCCATCAAACGTGATCAGCCAGTCGTGGTTGGCAGTGACCCACGGCATCGTGGGCACGTTGATGCAGGAATACGACCAGGATCAACTGGCCATGCAGGAATTGGATCAGGCGATCCAGATCCTGGACGAGCTGTCGGCCAAGGCACCCGCCGTGGCCTATTGGCCGCTGCGCAAGGCGCAGTACCAAACGGTATGGGCGCGTGCGTTGCGCGATCTGGGAGCGCATGACCAGGCCGCCCGAATGATGGGGGCGTTGATCGGCGAAGTCGGAAGCCGGGAAATCGCCGATCGCACCGGCAAGCAATTGGTGCTGGCCAACGCGCGGGCGCTGCGCGGCCAATGCCTGCTGCAACTCGGCCGCGAAGAAGAGGGCCGCCGCGAGCTGGAATCGGCGCTGGAGGGCGCGTCGCAACTGGTGAAGGAACGCGCACCGAATCGCTATCACGCCATGCGCACACAGGCGACGGCGATGATCCTGTTGGGGCGGAATGACGAAGCGGCGGAGGTGGTTGGGCAGTTGAGGGAGCAGGGATTTGTGGGAAGGGAACTGGGCGGGGTGATAATGATGAATTCTGAATTATGATTTGTAGCGTCTTTCTATTTTTCTGTTTTTATGGACCGCCAGGCTCCTGCCTGGCAGGCCGTCAGGGGCGGTACCAATAGAAGAAAGAAAGTGGCGCGAAGAGTTGCTCCTCGCGCCATCCCTCCCACAGATTGAATGGCCAACTCGCGTCTTGCCAGGCAGGAGCCTGGCGGTCCATGGGATGCCACTTTGAACTCGAGTTCGGGCGGGCGATTGTCTTTGTCCTCCAACCCCTAACCACCGGTCTGCTTCAATCCCACACGCATGGGTCGCACTTGATCCCGAAGGGATTGCATTTGGATAGCCCGGTACCGTCCCGCAGGGCGATGCCGGGTTGGCGCTTGGCCTGCCAGCGATCGAACTGGGGGAACAGAGGCTGCTCCCGTAGCCAATTTCCGGAGGACAATTTGAAGCGTTGCACAAATTGTGAGATGCTGAGTGTGGATGGGAGTCCGACCAGGATGTGGATGTGATCCTCCACGCAGTTGATGCGATGGACGTATGCGTCCATTCCGCGGATGATTCCGCAACATTAGGCAAGAAGTTCCTCGCGGCCAGCGGGATTGAGCGTTGGGCGCCGTTGTTTGGTTGCGAATACGACGTGATAGAGCGAGCGGGTGTAGGCGGGCATTGGCGTCCTCGCTGGGTGGCACCCCTTCCGGGGTGCGGAGATGTTGGCGATCTCGAACCCGGCATCGCCCTGCGGGACGATACCAGGCTATCCAAATGTGATCCCTGCCGGGGTCGGGTGCGGGGAACTCGGAGGTCTGCCGAACAATTTGAGGGTGCGCGGGCGACGAAAGGCGGGAGCGAATCTATCCAACTGCGGGCCCTGCCGGGATCGGGTGCGGGGGACACAACGGCCCTGGCGTGTGAACGGCCGTTGGGCTCTTGGCGACTGGGCGGCGCGCTTGCCGCATGACGTTGCGCCCGAC
>CAZVAQ010000139.1:0-9495 GCA_964625145.1 uncultured Candidatus Sumerlaeota bacterium | reverse complement strand
CCATCTTGTTGTAGACAGTATAGGCGCAGCCAATGGCTTTCTCGCTGAGTTCCTTGTGCAGCATGAGGCTTCTCCTGTTGGAGCGTTTGCCCGTAATGGGGTGAATCTGTTGTTCGAGAGTGCCCCCATCTCAAGACAGGATGTCCGGATCAACAGGATAAGTGCCCGGAATAGACGGTGATAACCGTCGATGCAAAGATTGGATAACGACAGGATCGATCGATCATCCTGCTGATCCTGTCATCCGGTCGACTTCAATCATGCCTTCAACCCCGTCGTCGCAACGCCCGCCATGATATAGCGTTGGAAGACGACGAAGATGATCGCCACGGGAATCATGGCGAACAGCGCACCGGTCATGAGCAGGTGGCGGTTGTCGACATAGGGAGAACGGAAGTACTCCAAGCCCAACGTCACTGTCCGCAGGTTCGGGTTGTCGAGATAGATCAGCGGCCCCATGACGTCCTGCCAGGTGGCGATGAAGGTGAGCAGCCCCACGAGGATGAGCGCGGGAATGCAGTTGGGCAGGATGACGAAGAAGTACGTCTTGAACGGTCCGCAGCCGTCGATGCTGGCGGACTCATCCAGCTCAAACGGCAGGGTCAGCATGTACTGCCGCATCAGGAAGATGAAGAACGGCCATCCAAAGAAGTGCGGCATGACCAGGGGCAGGATCGTGTCCACCCATCCGATGCTCTTGTAGATCCAGAACATGGGAATGAGCGTCACCTGCGCGGGAATCATCATGGTGGCAAGAACGACAACGAAGAGCATGTCGCGGCCGGGGAACTTCAGGCGCGCAAAGCCATATGCCACCAGGCTGGATGCGAATATCTGGCCCAGCACGGCGAGCAGGCTGATCATGAAGCTGTTGCGCAGGTAGAGAAGGAAACCCGTGGACTTCTGGCCGATCGTGGCCTCGGGTCCGCGCAGTGTCTCCGCAAGGTTCTCCCATCGCGGAGCAAACACGCGCATCTCCTTCGTCGGGACATTGCGCAGGATCTCGACGGACTTGACGATCTCGCCCTCCTTCGGTGGGGCGACGAAGAGCAACTCGTCAGAGCCGGCACCCTCGGCGGCGTGGCGAAGCACCCTGCCCAGGATCGCCGCGCTTTCGCCCGTGTCCCGGCGTTGCAAGACCTGCACGGCGGGAAAGATCAGGCTCTGCACGTCGAGATTCATCGCGCGCGCTTCGGAGGTTGGGAACCATTCGATGGAGCGACCCGGGACGCCATCATCGAGGCGCACAAAGTAGCCGCCGTCCTCGCTGGAGCCGGCAAGAACATCCGGCGATTTCGCCAGAAGGAACCATTCCTGTCCGTCGCGCTCGTAGAACCGCCCGCTCGCTTCGTGCCCGACATCCACGCGCCAGACTTCGCTGGGATAGAACGACGGCGGCGAGAGGCTGATCCCTTCGCGTGACTTCACGGCGGAAATCACAACCCAATAGAACGGGAAGAGCAGCAAAAGGCCGACAGCGGTGAGCGCGGCATACAGCAGGATGAGTTGACCTCTTGAATGCATGGCTCAGGTCCCCGTGTGGACGAAGCGCTTGGAGATCTTCATCTGGACCATCGTCACCGCAAAGATGATCAGGAACAGGATGAAGGCCCAGCAACACGCCTTGCCCATGCTGAGGTTGTTGAACGCCTCGTCGTAGATGTTCACCGAATAGAACCGCAGCGCCGTTCCCGGTTCGCCAATGAGATCCGACGACCGCGCGAAGAACAACGCCGGCGTGAAGACCTGGAATGCGTTGATCGTGGAGACGACCACCATGAACAGGATCACCGGCGACAGCATCGGGATGGTCACGGAGATGAACTTGCGGACGAAGTTCGCCCCGTCTATGTCGGCGGCCTCGTAAAGGGACTGCGGGATCTGCTTCATCCCCGCGTAGTAGATGATCATCGCCCCACCAATCCAGAACACATTCATCAGCACCACTGTCGTGAACGCCCATTGCTCGCCCAGCCAATTGATCGGCGCGATGCCGACAATGCCCAGCACATGGTTCACGACGCCAAAATCGCGGTTGAACATGTTCAGCCACAACACCGCCGCGGCTGCGCCGGTGAACAACGATGGGAAGTAGAAGATCGCCTTGAAGAAATCGCGCCCGCGAACATCCGCCGTCAACAACCCCGCTGTGAACAGGCCGCCGATCAGGCTGATCGGAATGACAAATAACGCGTACAGGAACGTCCGCCGCAGGCCCAGGGTGAAGTAGCGGTCAGACGCCAGGTCCATGTAGTGCTGCGCGCCGATCCATTCGGGAGCGGTGATCATGTTCCATCGGGTGAAGCTCAACCAGATCGATGCCAGCATGGGCCCAAGCGTGAAGAACAGAAAGCCAATCAGCCACGGTCCGATCACAATGTAGCCGACCCACGTGGACGAGCGTCCGCTGAATCCCGCCTTCTCACCTTGCGAACCAACCATCCCGAAATAAAGGCCCACAAACAGGATCACGCCGCCGACGAAGAGGAGCGGCAAAATCGTTCCGACCATGAAGCCCGGCCTTGTTCGTTCGGCGCGGGCGAATGCCTGGTCCGCTTCGCGCTGCATCCGCTGCAGGTGCTCACGCACGATCCGATCGACCGCTCCCTCCATGTGCTTCACGAAGCCCTCGTAGGCATCCGCCGGAATGGCGCCGTTGGCATCGCGGGGCAGGTTGCGCAGCGTTCTTTGATACTCCGCATCCATTGCTTCCGCCAATCGCTGGTAACCCAGCGCGACGGTC
The DNA here is from genome assembly GCA_964625145.1 of uncultured Candidatus Sumerlaeota bacterium. Taxonomy (GTDB): domain Bacteria; phylum Sumerlaeota; class Sumerlaeia; order SLMS01; family JAHLLQ01; genus CAYTRP01. The sequence goes on along the minus strand of CAZVAQ010000139.1, from coordinate 6,752 downwards.
TGCAGCACCTGCACCTTGTCCGTCACCAGCGGGGGAATGCCGTTGTCCAAACCGACCAGATAGGCCTCGCAGTTGGGAATGCCGTACGCGTTGTCGACGATGGAGTTGGCCGCCGACTTCAGGCTCGGCACTCCCTTCAGCGCGCGCCCGTAGGCCGTCATCACCTCGTCACTGACCATGAAGGAGAGAAACCGGAACGCCTCGTCCGGATGCTTGGTGCCGACAAAGATCCCCAGCGAGTTGAACCCAAAGTTGACTCCCGCCCCCTCCGGCCGCGGAGTCGGCGACACGCCAAAGCGAACTCCCGCTTGTTGCAGGATCGGCAATGCCCAAGTGCCAACATGCGTCATGGCATATTGATCGCGCGTCAGTAGCGTGTCCGCGTTGAAGGTCGCGTCGCGCAACACCTCGCTCGACATGTGCACGCGCTCGACAAATTGCGTGCGGAACACCCTCTTCATGGCTTCGACGAGTTCCTCGTTGTCGGCCATGGTCGCGCGCGTCGGGTTGATCTGCCGGTCGACCACGCGCGGACCCTGCAGGTAAATCTGGTGCGGCTCCCAATCAAAACCGGCGCCCATGCCGTATTGCGAAAACGTGCCGTCGGGATTGCGAATGGTCAGTTGATTGGCCAACTGCACATACTCTTCCCACGTCAACGGCACGTCGGGCTTTGGCCATTGGTCGCGCGGAATGCCGCGCTCCTCGAAGCGGTCGATGCTATAGACCAACGCGGCGACGGGCAGCTCCAACGGCAGGCTGTAGAGCTGACCATCCCAGCGACACGCGTCGACAATATCCTCGTAGTAAAGCGACAGGTCGAACCCACTCTTCTCGATGAAATCGTCCAATGGCATCAGCGCACCGTTGGAAACCCAAGCACCGGATTGTTGCGCGGCCAGGTACAACACGTCCGGCGCCAGGCCTGACGCGGCCTGCGTGCGAATCTTTGCCCAGTATTGTCCCCACGGATACACTGCGAGCTGCACCCGGATGTCCGGGTTGCGCTCCACAAAGATCTCGCACATGCGGCGCGTGTCGCGGACCTGGTCCGCGCCGCCAAACATGGAGTACTTGATCGTGACTTTCGGACCGTCGTAGTCGCGGTTCTCGATGATTTCCTGGGCATTCAATCTGGTTGCCAGGATGGCCAGAAGGCCAACCAACAGCAATGGCACCAGCTTCGGAACAGGAAGGCGCATGGGGGGTGTCCTTCTGCCTGCGATTCCACTCCATACTCTCCGCGCCAGTCGGGAGAAGTCGGGAGGGGGCATCTCGCGCTCAATTGGAAAAAGGCTAGGAAGCCCCGATCGTGTCGTAAAGGGGGAAAGCGCGGCGGTGGCGGCTTTATCCCAACATCGCGCGAATCATCTCCGCCCGGACTGACTCGGGGAAGAAAGCCCGCCACACCGAATAGGGCGATTCGGTGAACGCCTTGATGGTGGGGGAGACATGCGTGACGTCCAGGTAGGACCCGGTCGCTGCCGGATCCTCGATCCAGATCGTCTCGTCCGTGCGGATGGAGCGCGGGTTGTACGGCTTGTAGGCCAGGTTGGAACTGCGGCTCATGCGCAGGTAATACTGCGGATCCAGCCCATTGCGCTGGAGCACCGCGCGCGCTTGCTCCAGCCGTTGGGCAAACTCCAGGTCCTCCGCGTCCGGCGCGGGGATTTCCAGCGACTTGAACAACTTGCGATGAAGCAGCCGCGAGGACAGATCGCACAGGATCGCATCACCACTGCGTTCCCATGCATGAATGGCGCCCCAGATGGTCGTGTCATCCAGCGACAGATAATCATCCACGCTGACCGATTTTCCCGCGCCGGCCAGCACGCGACCCAATGGCGAACCGGGCTCCAGCCCCGGGCACTCGCCTTCGCGCGCCAACTCGCTGGCCCGTTCCAACAGCGCGATGAGCACCGCCTCGCCCGACGCGACCGCCTTGTGGAAATAGACCTGACGATACATGTGGTAACGCGACTGCAGGTACTTCTCCACTGGCAGCAATCCCTTCGCGGGGACGAACACATGCTGGCCATCGTCGCTGACGCGCAGCATCATCAGCAACCGCTCGAGATCGAAGATGCCGTACTTCACACCCGTCATCAGGCTGTCGCGAATCAGATAGTCAAACCGGTCCGCGTCGAGCTGACTGCTGACCAGGTACTTCAGCCACACCGGCTCGATCTGCCCGCGCAGGACATCGGCAACACGGCGTGGAAAGCCATGATGCACCGTGGCCAGTGCCTTGTGGATTTCCGTGTCCTCGTCCAGGATGATCCGCCGCGTCCACGCCTCGTGATGATCGTCGAACCAATGCTCGATGACGTGGCTGAAGGGGCCGTGCCCCAGATCATGCAGCAATCCCGCGCACTTCACGGCGAGCACGGTGTCCTCGTCGATGTTCCAACCCGGTGCCAGCCGCTCCAGCATTCGCCGCGACAAATGCATCACGCCGATGCTGTGGGGGAACCGGCTGTGCTCGCACCCGTGATAGGCGAAGTGCGCCATGCCCATTTGGCGAATGTGACGCAGGCGCTGGAACTCGCGCGTGTCGATCAATGACCACAGCAGGCGGTCGTCGCGTTGCTCCAGGTCAAAGGCGATCAGGTCGTGGACGGGATCGCGCAGCAGCTTCTCGCGCCTTCTCATGATCATCCTTTCGCCGTTGGCACCAATCGTGAAGCGTCGAAGATTCCCGGTGTTCCCTCTCCCAAGAGGCATCGGGCCGCGCCCTGTGCCACGACGCGATGAAAGCCGAGCCCATATCCGGTGAAGCCACCGGCAAACCACACCCGCTCGTCCGTGTCGGGCACAGCGCCCAGCATCGGAATGCCGTCCGGTGAATAGCCCATGACGCCGGACCATTCGCGCTCGACGGTGAACGGCGCGCCGTTCGTCAATCGCGGCACCAGGACATCATGCAGGTAAGCGCGCGATTCCGGCTGCACGCCGAACGCCATGATGTTTTCCTCGCGGCCGGGCGCCCGGTTTCTTCCACCACCAACAACCAAAGTGCCATCGGGCAGAACGCGCCAATAATCATAGCCATGATTGGCGTAATAGACCGCCTCGCCCCACTCGGCCAGCAAATCGAAATCATCGCACCGCACGGCCATCACCTGGTTCCGCACGGGCATGACGGGCCACTCCGCCCCAAGCAGCGCCTGCGCGTAGCCATTGATGGCGACAAAGACGTTTTCGGCCGTCAACTCCCGGCCGTCGGCAAATGTCAGATGCACACCATCGTGCCGGACTTCCAACTGCGCAATGACGCCTTGCGGCCCGGATACAATCTGCACGCCCGAACTGGCAGCCAGGGCGAGCGCATAGGCAGCCGGATCAATCCCGGCATCACGACGGCCGATCAGCGCGCGCGTGTAGTGAGGCGCGGCCAAGGCGCCCTGCGGCGGGCCGATTTCATACTCCTCCGGCGCACCGCGCGAAACCACCTCCATCGAGATGTCCAGATCGCGCGCTTCGTCTTCACTTGCTGCCAGGAAAAAACTTCCACCACGCTGGAGCAATATCGCTTCATCCGGATGCAGCGCATTCCAATTCGTCGCAAAGGCGATGACCAGGTCGCGGTTTGCGCGGTTCAGCCGGCACAGTTCATCGACTCCCTTGTCGCCAAAGGCGCGCTGCCAATCCAGGATCTCCGTGCCGGGAAAGGAAAGGACAAAGCCCGCATTACGACCCGTTGCGCCAATTGCGGGGCCCATGGCATCCAGCACGATGATGTCATCGGCGGGCACTCCCGCCTGCACAAGTTCCAGCGCCGTCGCCAGACCCGTCATCCCCGCGCCAATGATGCCATGGCGCACACGCGTGGGGACTTGCACGCTGGCAGCCGCTTCGGCGATGGAGGCATGGCGCACCTGCCACAGGGAGCGCGGCGCCTGCGCCCATTCGCGAAACGGTGCCGGCGGCGAAACTCTCATGAGCGGGCGTCCAGTGCGCTGATCAAGGCATCGATCTCCGCGTCCGTGCCGATGGTGATGCGAATGCCGCCATTCAGTTCCGGCGTGTCGAAATAGCGGACTACCACCTTGTGCCTGCGCAACTGGGCAAAGACTTCGCGCGCATCCGCACGCTCGGCAAACAGGAAGTTCCCGGAGCTGTTCGACACCGTGAAGCCGCGTTGCTTCAACGCCGCCGCCAACCGCCCGCGCGTCGCGACGATCCGCGCGACACTTTCATCGGTGTGGGCGGCATCCTCCCACGACGCCACCGCGGCAACCTGCGCGGCCGCGCTGAGATTGTACGAGTCCTTCACCCGCAACAGACCGTTGATGATCTCGCGGCTGGCCACTCCAAAACCCACGCGCATTCCCGCCAGGCTGTGGGACTTGGAGAACGTGCGCGTCACGAGGATGTTCGGAATCCCCTCGCGCACCAAGGCCACGGCCGACTCGCCACCATAGGCGATGTAGGCCTCGTCCACCACCACCAGCGTCTGTGGCAACCGCTCTGCCAACGCGCGAATGACGTCAAGGCCCTGAATGTTTCCGAAAGGAGGGTTTGGATTGGCCAGGAACAGGATTGACGCGTCCTCCGGCGCGTTCTCCAGCGCCTCCTGCTCCGAAGGTCCGGCGGGCGACCAGTTCAAGCGATGCTCGCGAGCCTCGGCCTTGGCAACAAACACTGGATATAGCGAGTACGTCGGCCACAAATACGCGACCCGGCTGTTGCGCTCGGCGTAGGCCTCCGCCGCCATCTTCAGGATCTCATCCGACCCGTTGGTGGCCAGGACTTGCTCCGGCGATACACCCAAAGACCCCGAGATCGATGTCCGCAACGCCGTGGCCATCGGATCCGGATAGCGCCCCACGGCGCGATCACCCAACTGCGCCAAAGCCTCGTGCACACGAGGCGACGGCGGATACGGATTCTCGTTGGTGTTCAGCTTCACCAACCCCGGATCCTTCGGCTGCTCCCCCGGAACATAAGGTTCCAACGCCGCCACCGAAGCACGCAATTTCGGAATCCCAACAGTCGAAACAGTCATCTCGCTCCCAACCGATCGTTCACAGTCCACATCTCCATCATCCTTCCGACTTCCGCCTTCTTCCTTCCCTTTCACCCTTCTCTCTTCTCTCACCCTTGTTCCGCTTTGCACCCCAGCGGCCCGATGTCCCGGATGGCCCATGGATCGGGTCCGAAATTGCGAATCTTGGTGACGATCTCCTCGGCTTCGTAGCGCGACATGGGACCCGCCACCACCTCCTGCCCCTTGGTGTGGATGTTGTACGCCATCCGTCCCGCCTTCTCCGCGCTCACCAACAGCACGGTGCAAAACACATGCATGACATATTCGAAGGTGTGCACATCGTCATTGAACACAACGACCACCCAACCGCGGGTGACCGTGGTCTGCTGATCCGTTTCCTGCTCGGTCAATGTCGTGGTGTGCGGGCTCATCTCGTCCATCCCTGCCTTGTGTTGTCAGCATGCCCCAAAGACGGCGTCCTGCTCAAGCCTTCTTGCGTGGCGAAGGGCACCGACGGGCGCACAAAACAAAAGCGGCGGAGGCCCGAAAGCCCCCGCCGCTCACAGACCTGCCGAGTCCGGAACTTACCAGCGGTAATGAGCAAAGGCCTTGTTGGCCTCGGCCATGCGCAGCACGTCTTCCTTCTTCTTGATGGCGCCGCCCGTGTTCTTGAAGGCGTCCATCAGCTCGGCCGCAAGACGCTGGTGCATCGTCTTCTCGTTGCGGTTGCGCGAATGCGTGATGACCCAGCGAATCGCCAGCGCCTGGCGACGCTCGGGCTTCACCTCGATGGGCACCTGATAGTTGGCACCACCGACGCGGCGGCTCTTCACTTCCAGGACCGGCTTCACGTTCTCGATCGCCTGGTTGAAGACTTCGAGAGGATCCTGGCCTTCCAGCTTGGTGCCGATCAGCTCCAGCGCCGAGTAGAAGATGTTCTCCGCGACCGACTTCTTGCCGCTGAGCATCAGGTTATTGATGAACTTGGAGACCAGAAGGCTGCCGTAGCGCAGGTCCGGTTGTAGCCCGCGACCGGGGGGGACGCGACGACGCCCCATCTTGCGTGAACTGCGGCTGCGACCGTCTTTTTTCTTTCTCTTTGCCACGCTGTCCGTCCTTTTTGGAGGGGGAGATCACTCAAGCCCGGCGGGTCGACCCGACCGGGTCAAGGGTTTCAGATTACCTGGGGCCCAATTACTTTGGACGCTTCGTTCCGTACTTCGAACGGCTGTTCTTGCGGTTGGCGACGCCTTGGGTGTCGCCGCGCTTGGCGCCGCGAACGATGTGGTAGCGCACACCGGGCAGGTCCTTCACACGGCCACCGCGGATCACCACGATGGAGTGTTCCTGCAGGTTGTGGCCTTCGCCGGGGATGTACGCGGTCACCTCAAAGCCGTTCGTAAGTCGAACACGCGCAATCTTGCGCAGCGCCGAGTTGGGCTTCTTGGGGGTCGCCGTGGAGACACGGGTGCACACGCCGCGCCGCTGGGGACAAGCCTGCAGTGCAGGCACCTTGTTCTTCTTCTTGAGCTTCTTGCGCCCATTACGCACGAGCTGATTCAGGGTCGGCATACAGGATGGCCCAATCTCTAGGAGTTCCGGGGCCCACCATGGGCCCCTGCCCGGGGATTCCCCGTGCAAAAGGACGGGAAGTGGACCCAACCCCGGCCCCCCGGTCAAGGGGGAAAAGGCCCCACGGGCGGGAATTCCCCAATCCTTCACCCCCCTCACTCGCCGTTTCTGAAAACCCAAAGCGGGTGAT
>CAZVAQ010000138.1:0-9515 GCA_964625145.1 uncultured Candidatus Sumerlaeota bacterium | reverse complement strand
TACAACGACACGATCCGGCCGGTGATGAGCGTGGATGGCGCGCCGTATGTGCGCATTCCGGGGGGCAACCCAACGCGCAGCGGCAGCGGGCCGTGGACGTGGACGTTCACGATCGATGTCCCGCCGGGTGTGACGTCGCTGAAGGTGGCGAAGTATTTTCCCTACACGCTGCCGATGCTGGAGGAGTTTCGCGCGTGGTACAACGATCCGCAGTTCGAGCGGTTCATCGAGGAGGAGCAGGTCAGCACGTCGCAGCAGGGGAGGCCGATCTGGATGATCACGCTGACCGATGAGTGGGTGCCGATGACGAACAAGAAGCGCGTGTGGATCCAGACGGCCGTGCATCCGTCGGAGAACACGGCGTACTTCAACACGGAGGGGGTCGTGCAGTTCCTGCTGTCGGACGATCTGTATGCACGGGCGATTCTGCGCCGTGTGGTGTTGAACATCGTGCCGATGTCGAACCCCGATGGAGTGGCGCTCGGGAACTACCGGACGACTTCGCAGAGTGTGAACCTGGAGAACGAATGGTACGCGCCGTATAACTCCACGGTGCCGGAGACTCTGGGCATGCGGCAGAAGATCGAGGAGTTCATGGGCACGGCCAGCGCGCCGGGATCGAATCCGATCCTGCTGCTGCTGAACCTGCATTCAACGCACGGGTCGGTATACCCGTTTCATTACGTGCACCAAGGGACTTGGTTCCAGCCGGGTGACCCGGGGGCGAAGCCTTCGGTGAACGCCTTGGAGTTGCACTGGGTGGACCTGCTCAAGGCGCGGAGTCCCTTCATCGCGCTGGGCACCAGCCAGAACAGCAACTTCAACCACCCGGTGCGTCCCTATGTGGAGAGCATGATGCACGACCGCTACTCCATCAACCCGCAGTGGGAGGATGTGATGGCGATTACCATAGAGGGGAGTTACCACCTTGGACCAAGCCCGGGCGTGCCGGGAACCGATGATGATTACCGCGAAGTGGGCCGCGCCATCGCCAGAGCGATCGGGGATTATTTCGAGGTGACGGTGCCGGATGTTGGCGACGCGTGGGCGATTTATTGAGTTCCTCGTTCCTGGTTCCTCGTTCCTCGTTGGGTGGACCCGGCTTCGCTGCGTTTCGCCGTGGCAGGCGGTGGACCCGGCTTTGCCCTGACGAGCTACGCCGTGGCCAGCTCCGGCTTCGCCCTGAAGGGCTACGCCGTGGCAAGCGGTGCACGGGGGTGGACGGGGTGGACAGGGAGGGGAGGGGCAACTTTCCTCTGGTGCCTTTGGGGGCAGTCGGTTGTTCTTGGTTGGGAGAATGGGTCGAGATCAGATGAGGAGCGGGCTGGATGGCCAGTAACGCGCTGCTTCTGGATTCGAATTGGCGTTTTCGCGAGGTGGAGCCGGGCGAGAAGGCGGATTTCGCCGGTCGCAGCCTGCCATCCCGTCTGGGCCGCGATGGCTGGATGCCTGCCCATGTGCCCGGGTCCGTGCATCTGGACCTGATGGAAGCCGGGCGCATTCCGGATCCTTTCCACGGGACCAACGACCGGGCCTGTCTGTGGGTTGAGAACCAGGACTTTGTCTACAAGACCAGCTTCATCCTGCCGGGGGATTGGGAAGCGCCTTCCTCGCAGCCGGGAGTGCGCATCGAGTTGGTGTTCGAGGGGCTCGACACCTACGCGCAGGTCTACCTGAACGGCGCGTTCCTGGGCGAGAGCACCAATGCCTTCCTCCCCATGACGATCGATGTGACCGATGAAGTGCGGCCGGGCGAGAATGTGCTGGTCGTGCATTTCGACTCGTGCGTGAAGCGCACGACGGCGGAGGAGCTGGAGCACGGCCGGCTCAATGCCGCCCACGAGCGCGGCCGGGTCTACGCGCGGCGGCCGCAGTTTCTGACCGGTTGGACAAACGCGCCGCGCCTGTCGGGCTGCGGGTTCACGGGGCCCGTGTCCCTGCGCCGCATCGACCAGGTTCGCTGCCGCACTCTGCTGGTGACGGCGACGACCCTTGGGACGGACGCCGCACAGGTGAAACTGGAAGCCGATGTGGAGATCCACAGCCATGGACAGGTGGATGTGGATTGGACGATCGAGCGATTGGAGCCGGTGGGGTCGGGGACACAGTATTCGAGCAAGGTGGTCTTTTCCACGCGCCGGGAGTTCGAGGTGCGGCCGGGGAATTTCCGTTTCTCGGAGAAGGCAACGCTGCCCCAGCCCACCTTCTGGTGGCCCGCCGGTTTTGGCAGCGGCCGGCGCGTGCTCTACCGCGCGCGCATGATCGCCACGCAGGAAGGGCGCACTCTCGACGAGGCGGAGACGGTGACGGGCCTGCGCACGGCGGAACTGATCGCCAACAGCGGCGAGGACGGCGCGTTCGTCTTCCGCATCAACGGCCAGCGGGTGTTCGCGCGCGGCGCCATCTGGATACCGCCCGATGTGTTCAGCACCCGCGTGCGCGAGGAGGACTACCGCCACCTGCTGGACCTGGCGGCGAACGCCAACATCAACATGCTGCGCGTGTGGGGAGGCGGTCGCTATGAGAGCGAGGCATTCTATCGCCGGTGCGACGAGCTGGGCATCATGGTGTGGCAGGATTTCATGTTCGCGCAGGGCGAATACCCCGACTCGCAATCCATGTGGCAATCGGCACAGCGCGAGGCAAAGGCCCAGGTGCGTCGCCTGCGGAACCATCCGTGCATCGTGTTGTGGTGCGGCAATGACGGGTGCGAGAATTTCCACTTCCAGGCGTCGGGAAGCTGGCAAGGGCACAAGGGGGAGAAGATCTTCACGCGCCTCCTTCCGCATGTGACGCAGGAGTACGACAACAGCCGGCCGTACTGGCGCTCGACGCCGTTTGGCGGCATCAATCCCAACAGCGAGCGCGAGGGTGATTACCATCACCAACGCGTGTGGGACGGCTGGGAGGGCGACAGCAACTATGTGCGCCTGCGCGCGCGGTTTGTGTCGGAGTTCGGGCTGCAGTCGCTGCCGGCGGAGGAGACGGTGAAGCTGTTCACCGACAAGGAGGACCGGTCGCTGAACCAGCCGGAATTCGAGGCGCACCAGAAGCAGGAAGACGGCAACGTGCGCCTGTTCCGCTACATCGTGCAGCGATGCCGGCCTCCGGAGAGCTTCGAGGAACTGGTCTATCTGGGCCAATGGGTGCAGGCCAACGCGCTGACGCTGGGGATCGATGCATGGCGCGCGAACAAGCCCGAAACCATGGGCGCGCTCGTGTGGCACTACAACGACTGCTGGCCCGGCATTACCTGGTCGATGGTCGACTATGCACATCGGCCCAAGCTGGCCTACTGGGCCCTGCGCCAAGCCTTCGCGCCGACGAGCCTCGTGCTGCTGGAGGCCGAGGACGGCCTGCGCGTGACGGCGCTCAACGATGGCCCCGTGCGCACGCATGCGCAGGAGCTCGTGTGTCACCTGAAGGGCTTCTCGCTGAACGGCGATTTGCTCGATTGGGTGAAGCGCCCCGTGGATCTGCCTTCGCCGGGCAAGGTCGAGGTCGGGCTCTTCGCGCTGGAATCGCTCGGTGTGACTGATCCGACCAACTGCGTGGTGGTGGGTGACTTGTGCAGCGGCCGCAATATCCTCTCGTCGCGGCTGTATTCACCCGTCGATCCGAAGAAGGCGAACTATCCCGAACCAAAGGTGTCGGCGGAGTTGGACTGCGTGGTGAAGGGCCTGCGCGCGGTGTTCCTCGTGCGGTCGGAGAACATCGTGCGGGGCGTGGAGATCCAACCCCATGGCCTGCCGGGGGCGCATGTGCGCTTCGAGAACGCGTTCGATTTATGGCCCGGGCGCGAGGTGTGGGTGCAGGTGGACCTGGCCGAGGAAATGCCGCAGGAGAAGCTGTTCGAGTCGCTGCGGTTCCGTTGCCTGAACGACGCCATGCCGGGCCGCACGGTGCATTGGCGCCCGCTGAAGGTCGTGCCCGGCAGGGGGATCTTGGCGGAGACGGGGAGTCTGGATCGCCTGATGGGCGACGCCCGCATGGCGAGCATGGATGAAGTTAGGAAGATCGAAGGATGAAGGCGAAAGGATGAAGGATGAAGGATGAAGATTTCCAGATCCTCTGGTGTGGGTGATTTGATGACACGATTGATTGCAGTGATCAATGGGCCGAACTTGAACCTGCTTGGCACGCGGGAACCGGAGGTCTATGGGCGCGAGACGTTGGCGGATATCGAGGCGGGACTGGAGAAGCTGGCCGCGGAGTTGGGCGTGAAGGTCGCCTTCTTCCAAAGCAACCACGAAGGCGCCATCGTTGATCACGTGCAGGGATTGAGGGGAAAGGCGCAGGCGATCATCATCAATCCGGGCGCCTTCACGCATACCAGCGTCGCGCTGCGCGATGCGTTGGCGGCTGTGGCGATTCCCTTCTACGAGGTGCACTTGTCGAATGTGCACGCGCGCGAGCCGTTCCGGCGTCATAGCTACCTGAGCGATCTGGCCGTTGGTGTGATCGCGGGTCTGGGGTCGATGGGCTATGAGATGGCGCTGCGGGTGGCGGCACGGAAGGACGGCAAGTAGGGGGGCGTTCCGGGCGGGAGAAAAGAAAGCGCAAATTCGACTGGATTCGCTGTCGTTTCGCCTTGACCTTCGCATGAGCTTCGCTTCAATGGGACTGGATTTGAGCAGCCAGTCCCGTTGGAGGGCCCACCCATGTATCTCACCAAACGCCAGCGCGAGGTCTTCGAGTTCATCCGCTCGTTCATCGAGCAGCATCGCTACTCGCCATCGCTGCAGGAGGTGGCGGCGGGGATGAACCTGTCGTCGTTGGCCACGGTGCACAAGCACCTGACCAACCTGGCCGAGAAAGGCATGATCCGGCGGCATTGGAACCGCGGGCGCGGGATCGAGCTGGTCTCCGAACTGCACGCGCCGAAGGACGTGCAGATGGAGCTGGAGGCCTGCTATGCCATCCCCATCCGCGGCACGGTGGCGGCAGGCCAGCCCATCGATGTCATGGAGGAGGACCTCTCCGAGCGCCTCAGCGTCCCCAGCGATCTGGTGCGCAACGCCGAGGAGACCTTTGTCCTGCGCGTGCGTGGGGATTCGATGATTGAGGAGGGGATCCAGGAAGGGGACTTCATCATCTGCGAACGCCGCCGCACGGCCCGCAACGGCCAGGTGGTGGTGGCGCTGGTGAATGGTCATGAGACGACCGTCAAGTTCTTCTACTTGGAGGGGGACAGTGTGCGGCTGCAGCCGGCGAATCCGTACATGGCGCCGATCTATGTGAAGGCGAAGGATGTGGAGATCCAGGGGCTGGTGATCGGGCTGGTGAGGAAGTACGCGGTGTAAGGATGAATTATGAATTGTGAAGGATGAAGGGGGCAGCTGGGTGGGGTGAGGACCTGTTCCCCGAACTCTGGCTTCTGACTCCTGACTCCTGACTTCCCCACTACCTTTTGGCCTTGACCGGGGGGCTGGGAGAGGGAAGTCTCCCCGCCCGCTGCGGCAATGTGCTGGCCGGCCGCCCCAATTTGACAACTGAGAGAAAAGTTCCGTGCCCAACAAGAAATCCGCCATCAAGCGAGTTCGCCAGAACGAGAAGCGCCGCATCGCGAACAAGTCCAAGCGCTCGACCATGCGCTCGACGATCAAGAAGGTGCGTGTTGCGTTGGCGGAGAGCAACGTCGAGGCGCTGCCCGAGTTGATCCGCGACGCGCAGAAGAAGCTCGGCAAGGCCGCGAAGACGAATCTGGTGAAGGCCGGCAACGCCCGCCGCCGCATCTCGCGCCTCATGAAGGCCAAGAACAAGGTCGAAGCCGCCGCGAAGTAAGGGCGAATCCAAAATTCAAAATGCAAAATTCAGAAAGGGCCCCCCGTGATGCGGGGGCTCTTTTCTTTTGGCTGAGGGGCAGTGGGGGCAGTGGGGACAGCAAGGACATCAGGGACGCCAGGGAAGGAAAGCGGGGTGAGGGTTGTGGCGAGGGCGGCACTGTAAGGGTCCGCCGTTGCTGGCCCGCGTCGCCGGAATCTGTTTCTGAATTCTGAATTCTGACTTCTGAATTCCAATCAGACCCGCTTACCGTCTGCCTTCAGGACATGGTGCTCGCGGCCTTGCTTCTTGGCTTCGCGGAGTTCCTCGGCCTTGGCGATGGAGACGAACTCGTACCACGCCAGCAGGCGGCAGAAGATGAGGCCGCGTTTGCCGTCGAGGATGCCCTTCTTGTAGATGTAATGATAGAGGAAACGCAGGGTGCTGCGCGCGGGGAGGCGCTGGGCGAGGCGCTTGATCCAGCGTTTGCGCTCGACGGGGTTGCCGAAGGGCGTGGCGCGCAGCTTCCAGAAGTCGCTGTCCTTGTCGGGTGCCACGAACACGCGCGCTTCCCAGTTGGAGTAGCGGTTGTGCTTCTCGATCCACACGGCGATGGACGGGTACGCGTAGTGCAGCATGTCGTGCTTCAGCGCGCCGATGCGTGACTTGTCCACGCCTTCCATCACGATGTGCTCGTGTACCTCGTTGTCGCCGGATCCCGTGTCGCCGCTGACTTCGAGGCGCTCGTAGCGGCCCTTGGCGTGCTTGAGCAGGCGCAGGTTCCAGCTCGGGTAGTAGCCGCAATGTCGCAGCCAACTGCCCATGAACATGAATCGGCGGTTGATGTAGTAGCCGTCGCGGTTGGGGCGCTTGATGGCGCGGGCGATCTCGCGGGCCAATTCGGGGGTGATGCGCTCGTCGGCGTCCAGGATCAACACCCACTCGTGCTTCCACTCGATGTTCTCCAGGGCCCAGTTCTTCTTCTTCGGGAACTGCCCGTTCCAGTTGAAGTTGACGACGCGGGCGCCCAACTGCGCGGCGCGCTCGGGTGTGCCGTCGGTGCTGTTGGAATCCACGAGGATGACTTCATCGGCAAAGGCCACGCTGGCCAGGCAATCCTCGATGTTGTCGATCTCGTCCTTCGTGGGGATCAGGACGGAGACGGGCACCTTGCGCGTGGCCTTGGCCGATGGGCGCAGGGCACCGGCGTCGGGCCGGGGTTGCTCCACGGGCGTGGGCTCGTTGCGATGAAGGGTTTCTGTCTCGGTGGTCATCCGTTGGGGTTCCAGGGGCGGGGCTTTATCGGTTTGCACGGATTGCCGGCGCAGATGGTCCATTCCGGCATGTCGCGGGTGACGACGGCGCGGGCGCCGATGACGGCACCATCGCCGATATGAACCCCCGGAAGGACAAACGCCGCGGCGCCGATGAAGACGTCCTCGCCGATCTCGATCTCCCCCACGACCAGCGGCAGGCGCGGCGTCGATATGTCGTGGCTTCCGGCACAAAGATAGACATGCTGGGCGACAGTGCAACGGGCTTTCAGCCGCACCGGGCCCAGATTGTACACTTCGGCGTGCTCGCCCAGACAGGCATGGTCGTGCAGTTCGAGGTTCCACGGAATGCGGATGCGCGCGGATTGCGAGACAAACGGCCGCCCGCGGATGCGCGCGCCAAACAGGCGCAGCAGGCCATTGCGCCAACCCAGCCATGACTTGGGTGTGGGGCGAAAGAGCACCCACCACGCCACACGCCACGCCGCCATGCCGAGCTTCTCCCGGGTGGACCAGGGGCTGGTGTAGGCGGTGGGTTGGGGCTTGGTTGAGGTGCGTTGAGTCATGGGTGGAGGGACGGCAAGGACATCAAGGACAGCAGGGATGTAATGGCGGAGTGGGAGGCAATTGTCGGATTCAATCGAGGAGAGCTTCAAAGTCGGCCAAATACCGATCCGCAATCGCTTCGACAGAGAATTGTTGGGCGGTGGTGGCGGCGGATTGGGCCATGGATTGGTGCTCGGCGGGGTTGGTGAGCTGGCGGCGGAGGGCCGCGGCCAGATGATCGGCGGCGTCGGGGGCGCGGTGGTCGAAAACGAGGCCGTCCTGTTGATCGTGGAGGAAGTCGCGGAAGCAGGCAAGGGAGGATACGATGGGGGCGTGGCCACAGGCCATGGCTTCGAGGGGAGCGACGCCGAAGGATTCGCCGCGCTCGGCGACGCTGGGGTAGACGTAGAGCGTGGCGGCGCAGATCTCCGCGCGCAGGGCTTCGCGGTCGTAGATGGGCGGGACGATGTCGAGCGACAACGGCCCGGCGAGGTCGAGGAGTTGGCGGCGGAGGGGCTGCCCACCTCCGCCGGATTCGGGATCGATGGCGCCGACGAGGCGCAGGCGGAGGTCGGGGAAGTCGGTCAAGAGGGAGCGGCAGGCGGTGACGAGGAGGTCGAGGCCCTTTTCCGGGTGGATGCGGCCAGTGTACAGAACGGTGGGTGGGCCGGAGGGAACGGAAGCGCGCGGGCGGAAGACGTCGATGCGGATGGGGTTGGGGATGACGCGGATGCGGGGTTCGGCCTGGGGGCATTCGGCGATGATGGCGTCGCGGATGGCGGTGGAGACGGCATGGAACCGCGCAACGCCACAGCGTCGATACATACACATTTGGTTCTTCGGGACTCTTTGGACATTGACGCACACGCGTCCAGCCGCCGGGCGCAGCCAGGCCAGCACGGGGAGGAAGAACGTGTTGGTGACCAGGATGTCGGCGCGGGGTAGAGCGAGGAGCGCGCGGGTGGCGTAGGCCAGGTCCTTTGCCAGGTTAACCGGCATGGATTTGCCGGCGCGAAAGGGGAGGATCGGTTGGATCTCAACGCCGTCACGTTTGCGCGCGGAGCCAAGATCGGGATGCGCGCGGCAGATGAAGCGCACCTTGTGTCCACGGGCGGCGAAGACGTGGGCCATATCATCCCAAAGCCTCTCAACTGCTCCAGCAGGAGAGGGAGGGATGCTGAGGAACGGTCCCGTGACGATAGAAATGCGCATGGGGCCAAAGCTAGGCAGCAGGCTTTTGGAAGGCTATGGCAATTGTAAGCAATCGCTTTGCGATCCAATCACGACCAATTCCACAAGGAAGTCTCAAGTCTTTGACTGCAAAACCACGATTACGGTGCCATCGCACCAAATCGAATCTTGATGCGAGATGTACGGCATCGGCGTCTGTATACCAAGGGCCGTGAAAGACAGCCGGGTCGGTGTTTATCCAGAAGGCGGGCATTCCGCCCGATATAACACCCAGACGCGATACGGCAACGCGTCCGCACAAGTAGACGTAAGGGAGCCGCGACAAGTGGCGAAGCGATGGTGCCAGGTAGCCGGGCAAGTCATACCGAGGGCAGATGATGACATGCCAACCGCCCGGTGCGAGTCGCATAGCGGCCTGCTCCAGGAACTCGCGTGGCGAGCTTACATGTTCGATGACGTAGGTCGAAAAGATCAGATGATAGCCATCCTCGGGGATGGAAGTGATGTCACCGATGAAGACCTGCTCTGCGATCGATTGAAGGTAATCTCGATTCTGGGGGGTTACGTCCTGGGCATGGAACTGCACTCTGTTCCGGCTTTCTCCCAGAGAATCCGGAAAGCGAGTTCGGCCGGCTCCAAGTTCGAGAATGCGTGGATTGGTTTGGCGAAGTACGTCGACCATTAGAGGGTCGAGGATGCGGTAGTACTCGGGTGGGCGGCCAGCAGACTCACTGAACGCCG
>CAZVAQ010000137.1:0-9535 GCA_964625145.1 uncultured Candidatus Sumerlaeota bacterium | reverse complement strand
AACCAGACATCCCGATAAATAGACATTGACACCCAAATATATCCATATTCACCCTCTTGTCCATCAGAGGTCCCCCAGCACCGCCCCAAACCAAGAGGACAACCGACCATGGCCGAACTCATGCACTGTGACCAATGCGAGCAGACGTTTCGAGGCACCGCCTGTACCAGCGTGGGGGTCTGTGGCAAGGACCCGGACATGGAGAGCCTGCAGAAGATCCTCCTCTACGGGCTCAAGGGCATGGCGGCCTACAAGGCCCACGCCCGGCGAATGGGCAAGACCGACCCGGAGGTGGAGGGCTTCCTCGAGGAAGCCCTGTTCGCCACCATGACCAACGTCAACTTCGACATGGGGTCGCTGCTGGAGCTCGTGCTCGAATGCGGCCGCATGAACCTGCGCACGATGCAACTGCTCAACGACGGCCACGTCGAGGTGATGGGTACGCCCTCACCTGTGGAGGTGGAGGAAGGCCTGTTCGACGGGCCGGGAATCCTGGTGACCGGTCATGACATGGTGGACCTGAAGAACCTGCTGGAGCAGACGGCCGGCAAGGGCATCAATGTCTACACCCACGGCGAGATGCTCCCCGCGCACATGTACGCGAACCTGCGCGCCTATCCGCACCTGAAGGGGCATTTTGGCGGCGCATGGCAAAAGCAGCGCGACGAGTTCGAGCGCTTCGGCGGCGCGATCCTCGCCACGACGAATTGCGTGCTGATCCCGCGCGCCAACAACACATACCTGCACCGCATGTTCACGACCCGCGTGACCGCCGTGCCCGGTGCCACGCGCCTGACCGATGATGACTTCACGCCGGTGATCGAGAAGGCGCTGGCGTGCGGCCCGCTGAAGGCCACCGCGCGCAAGAGGTCCACCATCGGCTTTCACCACACTGCCATCCTCGGGTTGGCGGAACACATCGTGACGGCAGTGAAGGAGGGGCGCCTCAAGCACTTCTACCTGATTGGCGGATGCGACGGCGCCGAGCCGGGCCGCAACTACTTCCACGACTACGCCGGTGCCACGCCACGGGATTCCATCGTGCTCACGCTGGGATGCGGCAAGTACCGCATTCGCGAGCAGGAATTCGGCACCATCCAACTCAACGGCATCGCCGTGCCGCGCCTGCTGGACATGGGCCAATGCAACGACAGCTACGGCGCGATCCAGGTGGCGCTGGCCCTGGCAAAGGCATTCGAGTGCGGCGTCAACGACCTGCCGCTCACCATCGTGCTCTCCTGGTTCGAGCAAAAGGCCGTCGCCGTCCTCCTGACACTGCTGCACCTCGGCGTAAAGGGCATCCGCCTTGGCCCCGCGCTCCCCGCCTTCATCTCCCCCAATGTCCTCGCCGTCCTGCAAAAGGAGTTCGACCTGCAACCCATCGGCTCCGACGCCCGCCACGACTTGATGGCAACGTTGAATTGAAGGCTGCTGTCCGGCAAGAACTCCGTGAAGGCGGAAGCAACGACACCACAAAGGGTCCTCATCCTTCCGCCTTCATCCTTCCGGCTTCATCCCTCAACCTTCATCCTTCCGCCTTACTCCAACTTCACCCACACGCTCTTCGTCTGCGTGTAGTTGTCCAGGGCGTGCTTGCCCATCTCGCGTCCGTAGCCACTCTGCTTGTATCCGCCAAAGGGTGAGGCCGCATCGAACATGTTGTAGCAATTGATCCACACACTTCCCGCGCGGATCATGCTCGCCAGCCGATGCGCCTTGGAGAGGTCCTTGGTGAAGATCCCCGCAGCCAGGCCATACTCCGTGTCGTTGGCTTCCGCGGCGACGTCCTCCAGATTGCTGAACGGGAACGCGGCAACGACGGGCCCGAAGATCTCCTCGCGGATCATCTTCATGTCGCTCTTCACGTTGCCAAACACGGTCGGCCGACAGAAATAACCCCGCTCGTGACCGTCGTGCTTGGTGCCTCCGGTCAGGACATGGGCTCCTTCCTTCATTCCCGATTCGATGTAGCCACGCACGCGATCAAGCTGCTCGGCGGAAACCAGCGGGCCCATCTGCGTGTCCGGATGCATACCGGGGCCCACCTTCATGCCATCGGCGATCTTCGCGATTCGCTCGACCACTTCATCATACACCGGCTTCTCGATGAACAAGCGCGACCCGGCGCAGCAGCACTGGCCATGGTTGAAGAAGATCGCCGAGGCGGCACCCGCCGCGGCAACCTCCGGATCCGCGTCGGAGAAGATCACGTTGGGCGACTTGCCTCCCAGCTCCAGCGTCACCTTCTTCAGATTGCCGGCCGATGCCTTGACGATGTGCTTGCCGACTTCCGTGGAGCCCGTGAAGGCGACCTTGTCCACATCGGGATGCGCAGCCAGCGCCGCACCTGCATCGCCAAAGCCGGTGATGATGTTCACGACTCCATCCGGGAAACCGACTTCGCAGATCAACTCGCCCAGGCGAATCGCGGACAGCGGCGTTTGCTCCGCGGGCTTGAGGATGACGCTGCACCCACAGGCCAGCGCCGCGCCGAGCTTCCATGCCGCCATCAGCAATGGAAAGTTCCAAGGGATGATCTGTGCGGCGACACCAATCGGCTCGCGCAAGGTGTAATTCAGATATCGCCCGTTGGGATCATAAGGCGGCGCGACCGGGATGGTCTCCCCTTCAATCTTGTCGGCCCATCCCGCGTAGTAACGAAAATGCTCCACAACCAACGGCAGATCCGCCGCGCGCGCCACCGCGACGGGCTTGCCGTTGTCCAAACTTTCCAGTTGGGCAAACTGCTCCAGATTGGCTTCGATGGCATCCGACAACCGATAGATCAGCTTCGAGCGCTCGTGCACGCTCATGCGGCGATAGGGCCCGTGGTCGAATGCCTTTCGCGCGGCGGCGACGGCGCGGTTGACGTCCTCCTCGCGTCCCATGGCAACGCGCGCGAGCACCGATTCGTCGGCAGGATTGAGAACTTCAAATGTCTCTCCCCCGGCGGCGGGGACCCACTTGCCACCGATGAGAAGCTTGTGGGGCGAAGCATTCAGGAAAGAAGCGACTTCCGGGGCGACTTCAGGTTCCATCACAGTCATGGGACAGGTCTCCGAAGGGATTGGCCGGCCGGGTCCCGCGCGACATGGGTCAATCTGCGCGCCAACTCACCGGGTAACCTACCACGATAGTGGACAGCCCCAATCCGTCAAGCTGCAAAGCGACGGGCAAGTGATCGGGAAGTCGCGAGTTTTACTTCTGGAAGAAGAGCCGTCGGTCGAACGCAAAATCGACGGGACCCTCCACCCGCACCTTGGCGAAGTCCGGATGGAGGGGATTGATCAGGTAATTGGCCTCGATGGGGATGAGGACGCTGGGGACCTGTAGCACGGCACTGGTTCCCTGTCGGATCCACGCATCGCCGATGGCGCGGCTGATGAGGCTCACCGGAAGTTCATTCCAACCCGCAGGAAGATCCTCCAGAGGTACCCGGTCGACAATGCCATCATCGAAGGCAATGCGCACAGCCATGTGAGGCAAATCCGGAGGACCATCCAGGTGGACGAGCAACTCCAAGGCGGCCAGCGAGAGGTGGGCGCTGGTGTAGGCCATGCGAACTTGCCGGGAGTTCCACCGCCCGCCGTACCGGAATGCGCCTTCGCCATCGAGTGGAGTGGCTGCGAAGCGTTGGCGCATGATCCGCCAAGCCACCGGCATCAGGAATAAACCCCATGCTCGATGCGGCCCAGCAGATCCGACACCTCGCGCGCGCCGGCCTCTGTCCGGCAGAAATCCAACGGCTCCGCATGACCCAGCCCATACTGTGGAGCCTTGAGCCAGCGCCTTGCCTTGTCCAGGGAATCGAACACATCGATCGCCTCGGCCAGGATTCGCGCAAAGCGGATCAGCCGGTCGGATTCGTCGGGCTGCAGGGCCCCGACCAGCTCGCGGCGCTGAAGCGTGGCCTTGGGGATGGAGAGCAACTCGGCAAGGCGCCCTTTAGTGACACCCAGGGCCGCCTGCAGATCCTCGAACTCATAGATGGGAAGCCCCTCGGCAATCTGCTCGATCATGTCGTAGGTGGTGAGTGTGATGGTGGTTCCACTCACCAAGCTGCGCACGATCTCGCCTTTGAAGGCGATGCTTTGAACGCGGGCAACTTTGGGGGTGCCGTATTGGATGGTGGCTTCCCGGACGGTGAATGCCATGGCTGTTGCCCTCCTCTTCGGGATCATCTGGGTCTTTTGTTCTTCTCAAATGACCCCAACGTCAAGTCCTTTGTTCCGCCCCCGGGCAATTTCTTGCCCCCCGTGGCATGGCGTCTTGGTTAAGTCGTGATGGGTCAATTATTTGGATCGACGAGGAGGCCCGACTCCTTCGGAGCAGGAATCCAACTATGCTCGCCTCGGTGCTCTTGGACTGGCTTGACCGCTGACCCGGGCCGGGCAGATCGTCTGCCAACCCATGAAAGACAGGTCTCCGGCTCTCTGTGGCGGGGGCGAAAGGATGGTTGGTCATGGCCAGATTATCGATTCCGGCTCTTGTCTGTGCGGGTAGCCTTTGTACCGCGAGTGCATTCGCCTCGCTCGACGTTGAAGCGGCCCGCGCCTTGATCGAGCGCGTCGTGCCGGATCACGATGAGCAGTTCGTGGTGGAGGAACTGCAGACCGATGGCCGCGATGCCTTTGAGATCGAAAGTCGCGACGGCCGCATTGTCCTTCGTGGAAACAATGGAGTCTCTGTCGCCAGCGCGCTGAACCATTATCTGCGTCATGTCACCAACAGCGACATCTCCTGGAGCGGCACGAACCTGGACCTGCCCGGGCAGTTGCCGCCGGTGGATGAACTCATCCGCCGCGAGAGCCCGTACCAAGTCCGCTACCACCTCAACTACACCACTTACAACTACACGATGACGTGGTGGGATTGGGAACGGTGGCAGTGGGAAATCGATTGGATGGCGATGCATGGCATCAACATGCCTCTGGCCCTGACGGGGCAGGACGCCGTCTGGCAGCGGGTCTATCGCAGACTTGGTTTCACCGATGAACAGCTCTCGCAATTCTTTAGCGGACCCGCCTATCAAAGCTGGCAATGGCTGGGGCTGCTGGATGGTTGGGGCGGGCCTCTCCCCCAGTCATGGATCGACGGCCAGGAGGAGCTCCAGAAAAGGATCCTCGCACGCCAACGCTCCCTCGGCATGAAGCCCATCCTGCCCGCGTTCATTGGTCACGTCCCCGCGGATTATGCTGAGAAGTTCCCCGATGCGCAACTCACGCAGATCAAGTGGACAGCATTTGACAATGCGGTGATGCTGCATCCCGACGATCCGATGTTTGTCACCATCGGAAACATGTTTGTCGAGGAGCAGACGCGCACCTTTGGGACGGACCATTATTACACGGCTGATGCGTTCATCGAAGTCAAGCCACCGACCAACGATCCCGAGTATCTGGCCAAACTGGGGAAGACGATCCACGACTCCATGGCAGGTGCCGATCCCGATGCGGTGTGGGTAATGCAGGGATGGATGTTCCACTTTCTGCGCGACTTCTGGCAATTGCCGCAAGTCGAGGCATTCCTCAGCGACATTCCCGATGACGGCGTCGTCATTCTCGACCTGTGGACGGAAATGCGTCCCGTCTGGAATCGCGTGGAAGCCTACTTTGGCAAGCCGTGGTTGTGGTGCATGGTGCACAACTTTGGCGGGAACAACAACATGTTTGGAGTGATGCCGATGCTGGCCCGCGGTCCGGCGGAGACTTTGCGCGATCCATCTTCGGGCAACATGATAGGCATTGGCGTGACTTCGGAATCGTTGCAGCAGAATCCCGCCGTCTACGACCTCTTCCTCGACAACTCATGGACCGACGAGCCCATCAATCTCAGCGAGTGGCTGGATGCCTACGTCCACCGGCGCTATGGAACCACCAACGAGAAGGTGCGTCATGCGTGGACCGTGCTGCGCTACACGTCCTACGGCTACGACAACTTTGACCTCCCCGTCAGCGGTCCGCGCTCGGCCCTGACCATGGTGCCGACGCTGCGCGATTCGGATCCGCGTGACATTGCCGAATCGTACTACGACCCCATCGACCTGCTGCACGCGTGGCGCCTGCTCGTCGAGGCATCCCACGAAATCGAGCCCACGAGCGGATTCGAGTACGACATCGTCGATGTCACCCGCCAGGTCATGGCCGACTACTCAAACGTGCTCAAGCGCCGATACAATGCCGCCTACGCCGCTCGCAATCTTCCCGCGATGGAGCAGACCAGCCGCGAGATACTCGAACTCATCGACGACATGGAAGCAGTTGTCGCCACGCGCGAGGAGTTCCTCCTCGGCCGCTGGATCCGCGAGGCGCGCGCCTGGGGCACGAACGAGGAAGAAGCCGACCTGTACGAAGTGAACACGCGCAATCTCCTGACGCTGTGGCATGGGCCGGAGCACGACCGTCTGGTCGATTACTCCTGCCGCCAGTGGTCCGGCATGTTGTCCGGAGTGTACCGGCCACGGTGGGAGCACTTCTTCGACGTGACCCGCAAGGCCATCGAGGACCCCAACTTCGAATACGACCGCGACACATTCCGCCAACAGATACGCGACCGCGATTGGGAGTGGATCCACCAGACCCAACCCTATCCCGCCGAACCGCAGGGTGACCCGGTCGAGGCCGTACAGGCTGCCTTTGCCAAGTATCACGACCTCATTGAGCAACGTTACCGCGAGGCCCGCTTTGAGGTCCAACTCGAGAACGCGCAATTTCGCGAGATCGGCTTCTGAGACGCTCCCGCGCCGTCCGTTGTGAGGAGCACAGTTGCCAAACGTTGGCTACACAATCCCCCTTTGGTCTTGACTCGACCGCGCGCCGGAGCGCCCCTTCCGCGCCCGGCGACGCGTGGAGGCACGCCCTCCAACGATATCCGGCCACAATACCCATCCAATACAATGCCTACCCACGAAACACACCGTCACCAAGGAGACCAACCGCACCCATTCATTTGATGGCACCACCGGGATATGATCGGTCGTGCATACAATTCTTTCGCAGGGAGCCCCTTACAAATGCATTTCCTCAGCTTTGCCCGTCGCCTGTCGCGCGTCGGGACCACAATCACCATGCTGGCATTCGTACTCGTCATACATGGATGCAGCACCACAAAGGTTCATATCCCCGAACTGCAACCCACGGGTTCGCGACTCGTCGCGGATCTCAATGTCCATCACTTTCCCATCACCACCAGCTCGGCTGAAGCACAAGCCTGGTTCAACCAGGGCCTCCTCCTCCTCTACGGCTTCAACCATGGCGAAGCAATCCGCTCGTTCCAGGAAGCCGCAAGGCGCGACCCCGAAGCCGCCATGCCGTGGTGGGGCATAGCCTATGCCAACGGCATGCACATCAACAACCCCGAGATGACCGAAGAACAGTGGGAGGCCGGCCACGAAGCGTCGCAAGTGGCTCTCGCACTGCTCGACGACGAGACGGAACTCGAACAAGCACTCGTCCGCGCCGTCTCCAAGCGCAACACATGGCCCGCGCCCGAAGAGCAACGCCCCTACGACGAAGCCTATGCCGAAGCGATGGAAGAAGTCTACAACCGCTTCAACAACAACCCCGACGTCGCGGTGCAGTTCGCCGAATCCCTCATGAATCTGCAACCATGGGATTATTGGACGGAGGATCGGGGACCCAAGATCCGCACAACGGAGATCGTCGCCGCCATCGAACACGCGATGGAGATCGATCCGCAACACCCACAAGCCGCCCACCTGTACATCCACGCCCTCGAAGCAAGCGCCTATCCGGAAAAGGCTGAACCCGCCGCCGACATGCTGCGCGCCCGCACAAACGGCGCGGGGCATCTCGTGCACATGCCCTCGCATTTGTACGCACGCGTGGGCCGCTATGCCGACGCCGTCATGGCAAACGAAGACGCCATCGACGCCGACGAAGCCTTCTTCGACATCGGCACTGAGCCGGGATTCTACTACCTCTATCACGCGCACAATGTTCACTTCCTCGCCTTCGCCGCCATGATGGAAGGCAATTACGAAACCGCCATCGCCGCCGCGCGCCGGCTGGAGACTTCCGTCCCCGAACCCATGCTCGACCAACTCGCCTTCATTGTCGAAGGCATCATCCCCACCAGCTATCACGTGCAGATTCGCTTCGGCAAATGGGAGGACGTCCTCGCGCAACCGGCGCCCGCCGACAAGCGCCCCCTCGCCCGCGCGATTCACCACTACGCCCGCGGCATAGCCTTTGCCGCCACCGGCCGCACCGAACAATCGCGCGCCGAATCCGCTCTGTTCGATCAATGGATCGAGCGCGTGCCCGACGACTGGTGGATCTTCAATAACAAAGCCCACAATGTCCTCCCCATCGGTCGCTTGATGCTGCGTGGCGAACTCGCCTACCGCGAAGGCCGTCTCGACGATGCGTGGGCCGCGCTCGAAGAAGCCATCGCGCTCGAAGACAAACTCATCTACGACGAACCCCCCGCCTGGATGATTCCCGTGCGCCATGCAATGGGCGCGCTGTTGCTGGAAGCGGGAGAACCCGCCCGCGCGGAGGCGCTCTATCGCCGCGACCAGATCGAACATCCCGGCAACGGCTGGTCGTTGCTGGGCCTCATACAATCCCTCGAAGCGCAGGGCCGCACCGCCGAAGCCACGGCCATCGCGCCGAAGCTGGACAAGGCCTGGCGCCGAGTCGAAGACCGCCCCACAAGCTCGTGCTTCTGCGCCCCGGGGACGAGTTGAGAAGAATGTAGGGCGGGCGTCTCGCCTGCCAGGTTGAATCCGCGACACTCAAACCTGGCAGGCAGGGATGCCTGCCCTACTTTTTGTGGTGTTTTCAAAACGTATAGTTCACCAACGGATCGTTCGAACCCAGTGGCACGCCGTTAGGCGCTTCTTCCGAGGACGGCGACTTCGCCGCGACGATCACATTCGCCGTGTTCCCCGCCGCGATGACCCAGTTCGTGCCGTTGCCGCTGCACGCATTGCGCTGGATCAGATTGCAGGAATCGTCGCCAGGAGCCCGCGTTCGTTGCCGCTTCGACCTTGCACTCGGGTCCCCTTTCATCACTGCGAACAAATGACTTGCAATATTTTTAATTTTTTCTCTTGCATTTACTGGGGGGGGGGGCAAACGGCCCGTAGGAATGAGAGAAAGGGGCAATTGAGATGCGGCGATTTTCCTCCCCACTTACCGGAGGCCTGACTTTGCTCACGGCCACTCTTGGCTTGGCGCTTTTCACTGATGCGACGGCAGATGAGACCAGTTCATCAAATCCTGAACGACCGTACATTCGGGTAACGTACACCATCGAGACGGATGATCGGGTATGGAGAGGGGTGAGGCAAGAGTACCGTAGGACTGGTGTGCTGCCACCCCAAATGAATTCCCCTACCAATTCGGAACTGATTCCTGTCGGTGTACTGGAATATGTAACAGGACCCGACGGAATGGAGAAGTTTTCGATGGCCATGCAAAATATTCCAATCGATTTGGATCTTAACCCTTTATCACCGAATCTCCCTCTACGCCGGATCTTTCTTTATGATGGAGTTAACACTGTCTTA
>CAZVAQ010000136.1:0-9606 GCA_964625145.1 uncultured Candidatus Sumerlaeota bacterium | reverse complement strand
CCTTCATCCTTTATCCTTCATCCTTTAGCCTTCATCCTTCCCCCTCACGGTCTTCTCCACCCTGACGGCAAGTCGGCGACGAGTTTGTTCGCTTCCTTGGGGCCCCACGAACCGGCCGCGTAATTCGGGAAGTTCTTCGGCGGGTTGTCGGCCCAGGCTTCGTGGATGGCCGTCACAATCTCCCAGGCGTGCACGACCTCGTCGGAGCGCGTGAAGAGCGACGTGTCGCCGACCAGCGCATCCAGCAGCAGGCGCTCGTAGGCTTCCGGTGCGGGGCTGCCAAAGGAGGAACCGTACCGGAAGTCCATCTTCACGTTCTGCAGCGTCATGGTCAGTCCCGGTTGCTTCGCCTCGAAGGAGAGCGAGATCCCCTCGTCGGGCTGGATGCGCAGCACCAGCGTGTTCTGGCGCAGGTCCGCCATCTCCGAACCGGCGAAGATGCGATGCGGCGGATGCTTGAACGTGACGGCGATTTCCGACGCGCGCTTGGGGAGGCGCTTGCCTGTGCGCAGGAGGAACGGCACGCCCGCCCAGCGCCAATTGCGCACGCGCAATCGCAGCGCCACGAAGGTCTCCGTCAACGATCCGGGATCGACTTGTTCTTCCTCGCGATATCCGGGGACCGGCTTTCCTTCCAACGATCCCGGCCCGTACTGCCCGCGCACGGTGTTGTTCAGGATCTCCTCCGGCGTCATGGGGGCGACACTGCGGAGTAGGCGCACCTTCTCATCGCGCAGCGCTTCCGAATCCAGGCTGGCCGGCGGTTCCAATGCCGTCAGGCAGAACAATTGCAGCAGGTGATTCTGCACCATGTCGCGCAGTGCGCCGGCCTTGTCGTAATACTGGCCGCGCCGCCCTTCCATGCCCATCGGCTCGGCGACGGTGATCTGCACGTTCTCGACGTAGGTCGAGCTCCACAGAGGCTCAAAGATCGAGTTGGCGAAGCGAAACGCCAACAGGTTCTGGACGGTTTCCTTCCCCAGATAATGGTCGATGCGAAAGACTTGTGATTCGTCAACGGCGGAGCGAACGTGATGGTTCAACTCGCGCGCCGAGGCGAGGTCGGTGCCGAACGGTTTCTCGATGACGACGCGCGTCCACGGCTTGCCCGGCTCGGGATGCGGCAGGAGGTCGGCGGCCTTGAGCAGATTCAGGATTGGCGCGAAGAACTCCGGCGCTGTCGCCAGATAGAACAGGCGATTGGGCGGCAGGGCCATGGCCGCTTCCACATGCTCCAAACGATCGCGCAGCCTGTTGAAATCATCGACCGTTTCAAACGTCCCTTGGGCGTAAAAAACGCGGGAGAGGAAATCGCGCTTCTCCTCCGGCTCTGGCTTTGCGCGCGAGAACCTGCCCAGTGCCTCGTCCATGTCATGCCGGAACTCCTCGTCCGACTTGAGCCGCCGGGCGAATCCGACAACGGCGTAGCGCTGGGGGAGGAACCCCTCGCGTGACAGGTTGAAGAGCGCCGGCATCAACTTGCGCGCTGTCAGGTCCCCAGTCGCCCCCAGGACGACCACCGTGCAGGGTTCCGGGGCCCGGCGCAGGCCGGATCCCGTGCGGAATGGGTTCTGATAGGGCTTGGTTGCGGACACTCCGGGACTTTCTGGCGAGGAAACTGGCGCCTGCGAGGCGTCGCAGATCCTTCAGCCTGGCCCGGGATCGGGCAAGCAGATTGGGACCCGGTGGGGGTGAACCGCCGTGGGCTGGTCAATCCTCGGCGGCAGCCACTCGAGCCTCTTCGGCCCATTGGAGCAAGCGCCGCTCCAGCTTCGCAGCCGTGGCCAGATGCTCAAGATCAGGGTGCTTGGCCGCATCAGTGTCCAGACCGGCATAGCGGAAGACATGGGGCGTAGGTTTCGTCGCGCTGGTGATGGGATCGCTGGATTTCACCGGGACCAGATCGCTGCGCAGTACGGTCACCGTTTCGGAAGTGCGGTGCCGCGTGATGGTGGCCTCGCCCCGGCGGCGCGCTTCCTCCTGCACGGCGAGATCGCGCTCGCGGACTTCGTTCTTCCACGCCCGGCCGTCGGATTCCAGGATGCCGCACGTGGCCAACTCGTGCAGCACGTCGCGGGTGTGCTCCTCGGAGAGCTGCAATTCGTAAGTGCCTGCAAAAATCCTATACTCGGGATAGATCACGAGCAGCCGGCCATCGGCGTACAGCTCGAACTTTTCCGCGGGCTCCTCGATCCGAAGCTCGCCGGGCCAACGCTCCCAGGTCACGATGGGAGTTTCGGGATCGGCGGAACTGGCGAGTACCACGGTGCCGTCTTCGTGGGGCACTTCAATTGTTCGAGTAATGGTGGGAATATCGACTGCACCCTGCACAGTCGGCGCGAACAAGGCCAGCGCCATGCCAAAGGCCAATAGATGTATGCGAATCATGATGCTCGGGGACTCCCGTTCTCTCGTATTCTTGAAGGGGGTGTTGAGGGATTCAGTAGAATGCCCAAAGGTCCTTGTCCAGGTCCGGAGGGACTTCGTTGGGCACAGTGTTGAAATACCAGTTCCAGGTCGTGTTGAAGTAAATGATCGCATCGGTCAGTACATAATGATCGCCACGCGGGACGGTCGCGCTGACTTCCGACACGGCGAAGGACGTTTCACTGTCGTCAAAACCCACCGTGATGTCGGCGTTGGTCGTCACCCCGACATACTGCAGTTCAAAGGTGTAGTCGTCGGGCGTCCCTTGGATGCGATCAAAGCCCGCCAGCGCCAATCGAACCACCGCGATGCAGCCGGGGGTAAGGGTGCGCTGCGCCTCGCCGGCCCGCGTGCCCTGCTGCAGCACGACCTCGGAGGAGGGATAACCGAGCAGGCCTGATACCGCCAAGCCACCATTTGCCGCGTAGTTGTCGCCCGGGGGTAGGTCGGCGAGATTCTGTGAGTAGGTCGTCACGTCCACCACTGCGCCCAGGGAGAAGGGATCATTCGTCGCCTTGTGGAACCAAAGCAGCGGCAAGTCGTCGCCACGCATATCCAATCGTGAACCCTGCACGCCATCCCCGCCGGTGTTCAGGTCATACGATCCGTTGGCGCCCAACGTGGACTTGGTGTAGTCCTGAAACTGGGATTCCAGTCCCGACTCGGTTCCCAGGTTTGGGTGCGCCATGCCGAGAGCGTGTCCCATTTCGTGAAGCAGCACGGACTCAAAGTCAAAGCTGCTGCCCGGCACATCGCTTGCCGCGCCGCGGAACACGTTTGGCATCGTGCCGTGCAGCTTATTCCACGTCCGCACGCAATTTTGCACGGGTATCACCATCGCATCGGCGTGTTGGCTGGTGGGAAGAATCCCCACCGTGATGATGAGATGTTGGCCGCTTGCACCGGTGTACCCCATCGGATGGGTGATGCGGTTGCGTTGGGAGGAGTTGGCGAAGAGAAACGCCCCGGCCGCGTCGGCGCGAGGAATGAGGGTACTCAGCAGGGCGAAGGCAACGCCCGTGCGGAGAAGAGGCTGAAAAGACATCCGGAGTCCTGCTCCATCGGCTACGGAGCAATCGTCCGTGCTGGAGAAAGGGTGAGGCCTCTCCCCATCTTTGGCAACAGCAGATCTTCGGGGGAGCTGGCGATCATCGCCTTTTATTCGTCTTCCGCGTGGCGGACGTTGAACTCCAGCTTGTGGCGCTCACGGCTTTGCCGCTCCACCACCCCCAGCTCCAGCACGCCGATTTCCGTCAGGTGGGACTGCAGGTCCACCTCGACCGCTTCCCCCTGCCCGGAATCGTCCGCCTCACCGATGGTCGTCTCCAGTGCGCTGTGTTCCTCGTATTGGTCGCCGCCCAGATCCCTGATGGAGCCGGGCTTGTCGTTGCGGCGACTGGTGGAGCTGAAGAACCGGAAGTCCACCGGCTCGCCCTTCCACATGCACAAATCGATCGGCACCCCGCTGATGTCGCAGGTGGACCCTTCCTCCATTCCGTAGGGGACGACGCACAGCAACTTCACCGGCGGTTCGA
The DNA here is from genome assembly GCA_964625145.1 of uncultured Candidatus Sumerlaeota bacterium. Taxonomy (GTDB): domain Bacteria; phylum Sumerlaeota; class Sumerlaeia; order SLMS01; family JAHLLQ01; genus CAYTRP01. Next base: position 5,644 of record CAZVAQ010000136.1, on the reverse strand, counting down.
CGCCCGGGACGGCGGGCATGGGCGCTTCGAAGCCGACGTAGTAGCTGCGGGCGCTGCCGCCGCGGATGCGAACGCCGCGGCCCTGCTTCGCCAATCCGAAGTACGCCGCACCGCGCGAGACCGCCAGGTCCACGCTTGTTCCTTCCAACACCCGGGGGACCGGCACGCCGAACGACTCGCACCATGCGGACACGACGGACAGGATGCGTTGGCGCAGCATCTCGCTGCGGAACACGCCGCCGTTGAACAGGATCGCCGTGGGCATGACTGGCTTGCCGGGTTCGCTGGGCTCGACCACTTCGGCCACCATATCCTGATGCAGACCGAGGAACCGCGCCAGATGCCGCGTGATGGCGCCGTCCGTGGCGTAGGGGAGACCCGCTTCCGCGAAACCCGCACGGCGCGCGCGGCGGGGACGGTCCTCGTACTTGCATTCGGGAAAGAATCCCGCCAGCAGGTACGAGTCCACGTTCTCGCGCTTGAGCTCTGTGCGGATGGTGCCGCCGACAACGCCGCTGCCCCGGCCGAGAATGGTGATGGGAGCGCTGGGAAGCGACAGGTCTGACAGCATACGCTCCTTCGCGACACGGCATTCCGCCGTCAACGCGATGAGCTGGAACGTGTCGAGAGTGATGTTGCGCTCGGTTTCGATCTGCTGCTTGAGCGTGAACGCCAGCGCCAGGTCCATGTTGTCGCCGCCGAGCAGGATGTGCTCGCCCACGGCCACGCGGCGCAGTTGCAGCTCGCCCTCCTCCTCGGTCACGGCGATGAGGGAGAAGTCTGTCGTGCCGCCGCCAACGTCGACGACAAGCACCAGATCGCCGAGCTTCACGCGACGGCGCCACTTCGGTCCGCACGATTCGACCCATGAATACAGGGCGGCCTGCGGTTCCTCAAGCAGGTGAAAATCCCTCAGCCCGGCCTTCTTTGCAGCCTCCACGGTCAGGTTGCGCGCCTCAGCGTCGAACGATGCCGGCACGCATAGCGTCACCGCCTGGCGCGTCAAATCCCGCGCGTCGTCACCGCGCGCCATGGTGTGGTTCCATGCGTCGCGCAAATGCTCCAGGATGATCGTCGCCACTTCACCGGGAGAGCGCTTGGGGACTTCGTCGGGGCTTTGCCACGGGAGGATCTGCTTCGATCGATCCACGCCTGAATGACTCAACCACGACTTGCTGCTCTGGATCAGCCGCGTGGGGACGCGCGTTCCCTGCTCGCGCGCAAACTGCCCCACGCAATCGCGCGTCTCCGCGCGCCATGGCAGGTGCAAACTGTCCGGCGGCAGCTCCGGCCCGCCGGCCATGTACACCACGGACGGAAGCGACGACCGCGGCTCCACAGCACCAGCCGCAGTCACCTGCGGAATGGCGAACTCACCGACCTGCACTTCTTCCAGCCGCTCATCCGTCTGCGCGGCGATGTCGATGTAGGAAAGACACGTGTTCGTCGTACCAAGATCGATTCCAATGACAAACGGACTACGATTCACAAGAACCTCGGAAGGGGAAGGTTGAAGGATGAAGGCTAAAGGATCAAGGATTAAGGAGGGACTTGAAGCTTGGTCGTCTGCGTCTCGTGAACAATTCCCGTCTTGCGAAGGAACGAGGAACCAGGAACCTTACAGTTCCACTTCTGCTGGCGCCACAATCTGTGGGTCGCTGCCGGGGGAGACGGTGGGGAGATCGGCCTTCTGCGCCTTCCAGCCCGCGTGGCGCAGGGTGCCGTTGTAGGGGCCGGTTTCGGAGATATTGCCCGCCAGGGCGATGGCCGACGCGTCGAACTCCGCCGGGACTTCAACGCGGCTCCCTTCGGCTCCTTCCATGACGCGAACCAGACCGAATCGTTCTGTCAGCACCTTGCGGCATCCGGCGTGTATGGGGCGCACGGCGGCGCCGACGTCCGCATCGGAGTAAGCGCCGATGTCTTCCATCAGGAAGTCAACCAGGCGGCCTTCCTTCTGCAGCAGTCCAAGGACCTGGACGGCCGGCGCGGCGGAGGCCTGAAAGGTCCCCTCCGGCGGCGGAGGCAGCAGCCCCCGCTCTCCGCGAAAGAAGACCCGGAAAAAGGCACGAATGGCTTGAATGGGATGCATGGTTGGTTCAATCTCCCGGTCCCCCGGATTTTGGTGCAAAACCAGCCGGAACAGTGAGTCTCACGGCGGGGGGACTCTCGGCGGCCCCCCTTGCACACCACGGCCGGGGAGCGGGCAAGGACGAATGGCACCATGGGCTCGGCCCCAGTTCCCGGCCGCCTGCCAACTAAACCCTCGCCCCGCCCCTGGCGGCCGCCATTGTTTCGGCACCCCATCCCCCCCCCCACGGAGACCTGCATCTTGAAACTTGGCACCTCCTACTTCGGCAATCGCATCCTGCGCCACGTGGCGGAGGACATGCAGCAACTCAAGCGGCAGAACTTCACCTATGTCGTGCATTGCTTCAACGAGAACGACTACCAGTTCTACCGCCAGCAGATGAAGAAGATCGTGGACGTCACGCACGATGCAGGGCTTGAGGCATACATGGATCCATGGGGAGTGGGTAAGGTGTTTGGCGGCGAGGCATTCTCCAATTTCGTGTGCTGCAACCTCGACAAGTTGCAGATCCTCAACGATGGCAAGCCCGGCGGCATGGCCTGTCCCATGGAACCGACATTCCGCCAGTTCATGGTCGATTGGATCGACGCTGTGATCGAGACCGGCGCCGACGGAATCTTCTGGGACGAGCCGCACTTCGCGCTTCCCAACTGGCTCGGTGGACGTCCCGGCGCATGGGGATGCCGCTGCAACATCTGTTCTGCGAACTTCCGCGAGCGCTTTGGCTATGAGATGCCCACGCAGATGTGTGGTGACGTGGCCATGCATCTGGAGGACGGCATTCGCGACTTCCTGGCATTCGTGATTGCAGAGGCCAAGAAGCGCGGCACGCGCAACGTGTTGTGCATGCTGCCGCACGAGGAGACGGTCTACGGCGCGCCGATGGATTGGGACAAGTTCGCCGGTATACCCGGCCTCGATGCGTTCGGCATGGATCCGTACTTCGAGTGGGGAAAGAAGGACGTCACCTACGTCGAGAAGTACGCGAAGCTGACCAAGGAAGTCGCCGACCGCAATGGCGTCGATTCGCAGTTGTGGTTCCAGGCCTTCAAGATCGCCTCGGGACGCGAGAAGCTGCAGATCGAGGCGATGGAGCTGGCCTACAACGCCGGCGTGCGCGACTTCGCCGTGTGGGGCTTTGAGGCCTGCGACCAGATCTCCTGGATTCGCCCCGATGACCCGGAGAAGATGTGGGCGTTGATTGTGGAGGAGTTTGGGAGGTTGTTGAAAAAGGGGTGAAGACTTTCATCCACAGATTAGGCAGATGATCACAGATCAAGAATTGGGGGACTGGCGAATTGCAGCGCGCCAGTCCCCCGTTTCCTTTTTTCATCCGTGTTTATCTTGTGAAACTGTGGACCGCACTTCAGCCATCACGCATCCGCGCTTATTCCACTGGTATCCACTGTCGCATCGCCTTCCACCCCAATCCCTTCCATCTCCTCCTGCACCTGCTTCTCGGCGGCGCCGATGCGGTCGATCAGTTGGTCGATGTCGCGCTGCAGTTCTCGGGCGGCGGCGCGGGCGCCTTCCAGTTCCTGCTGGCTGATCTGCAGGCGACGCTCACGGATTTTCACCTCGGCGAGTTGCGTCTGGCCGGCACGGTTGCTGACGGTCACGACTTCCATGCGCGGCGGACGCGTGGAGAGCGCGCGGGCTTCACCCACCGATTCCTCCGCGGTCTTCTCGGCGGGAGCTCCCTCCGGCTTCTTGGCGTCGTTGCCGTAATAGTAGTTGTTTACCACCGTCGTGGTCGGCCGGGCGATGTCATCGCTGGCCAACGACCGCGCGGAACTGCGTCCCGGCGGGGGAGGCTGGATCATCGGGATCGATTCCGCGCGCACCCGGCGATAGAACGGCCACACGCGATCTTCCTTGTAAACCGTGTAGGTATCCTGGGGCGGGGGGTAGTACGCGGGCTGGTTGTAGTAACCCGGCTGGCCATAGTATCCACCATATTGCGGCTGTGGATAATAGACCGGCTGCGGTTGCCGCGAGCGGTTGTATTCCCGTGTAAGAAGGTGACCCACAATGGCGCCGCCGACAAAGCCGTAGGCGGTCCAGGCTTCCTTGCTGTTATACCACCGGTCGGCGCTGGCCGTGCCGGGCATCCCCAGCAACAGCCCTGCGGCAATCAGCCCGATGATTGAAGTCTTCATGGATAGGTATTTCATGGTGCGGATCCTCCCGGATCGATTCTCACGTGGATGATCTAGTGCTTCCCCCCGGCTCCCCTCAATCCCAATCGGCGATCGGGTCGAGGTTTCCCTTGGGCTCGGCCGGTGCCTTGGACAAGCTCTCCGCAAGAATGGTTCCCCTCCGGGACGCGAAATCTCCGAAGGACACCCGCACATGCCGGACACCACACAAGCGCTGGTTGGCATCATCATGGGCTCGCGGTCGGACTGGGAGACCATGCGCCACGCCGCCGAGATGCTCGAACAGCTCGGCGTCCCCCACGAAGTCCGCGTTGTTTCCGCCCACCGCACCCCGGAGCTGCTTTTTGAGTACGCCGTCTCAGCGGAGTCACGAGGCCTACAGGTCATCATCGCCGGGGCCGGCGGGGCAGCGCACCTGCCCGGCATGGCGGCCTCGCGAACGGTCCTTCCTGTGCTAGGCGTTCCCGTGGAATCCCGCACGCTGAAAGGGGTCGATTCCCTCCTCTCCATCGTCCAAATGCCGAAGGGGATCCCCGTCGGAACCTTGGCCATCGGAACGGCCGGAGCGGCAAATGCCGCCCTGCTGGCGGCGGCGATTCTTGCGCGCTCCAATACGCGGATTCGCGAATCCCTCGTCCGGTTCCGCGACGCCCAGACCGCCGACGTCCTCTCCAATCCCGATCCCCGCATCCCTCTCTGAGAGGCCACTCTCCGCCCCATGGCATCACACCCCACCCGGATCGGCATCCTTGGCGGTGGCCAACTGGCACGCATGATCGCCATGGCCGGATTGCCCCTTGGGATTTCCTGCCGCTGCTTCGACGAGGATGCGACGTCCTGTGCCAGTGCCATCGCGCCGGTCACGGCCGGCCGGTATGACGACCCCGAGGCCTTGCGCGCCTTTGCCCGGTCGGTGGACGCGGTCACCTACGAGTTCGAGAACGTTCCCGCCTTTGCCGCCGAGATCCTCTCCGCCGAGCGCCCCGTCTATCCACCGCCCCGGGCATTGGAAGTGTCGCAGGACCGGCTGATCGAGAAGAACTTCTTCCGCTCCAACGGTATCGAAACTGCCGAATTCGCGGCTGTCGATTCGCTGGAGGGCCTGCGCGTCGCCGCTACACAACTGCACCTTCCCGCCATCCTGAAGACGCGCCGCATGGGCTATGACGGCAAGGGGCAGGTCGTCCTCCACGACATCGACCAATGCGAGGAGGCGTGGACAAGCATTGCCGGCATGCCCGCCATCCTGGAGGCCATGGTCCCTTTCCGGCGCGAGCTGTCGCTCCTCGCCGTCCGCGGGCGGGGAGGCGAGCTGGCATTCTACCCACTCGTCGAGAACGTCCATCGAGGCGGGATTCTGCGGCAATCCATCGCCCCGGCGCCGCACCTCGGC
>CAZVAQ010000135.1:0-9638 GCA_964625145.1 uncultured Candidatus Sumerlaeota bacterium | reverse complement strand
TAAGTACTCAGTACCCAGAACTGCGGTTAACCTTTGACTGCTCCAAACGTCAACCCCGCCACAATGTGCTTCTGGAACACAAAGAACAGGATGATCATCGGCACGGCGGACGTCGTCGCGCCGGCCATGACGAGACCATAGTCGGCGATGTTCTGCTGCTGAAGTGTCTGCAAGCCCACTTCCAGCGTGAACAAGCTGTCCGATCCCAAGACGACAAACGGCCAGAAGAAGCTCTTCCACACGCCCGTGAACGACAGGATCCCCCACGCGCCAATGACCGGCCGGCACAGAGGCAGGATCACGCGCCACCAAATCGCGAAGTCCCCGCAACCATCGATGCGCGCGGCTTCGTCCAGGTCATGCGGCAACCCGGCGATGTATTGCCGCATCAGGAAGATCCCCACCGGCGAACACAACGCCGGCAGGATGACCGCCCAGTGCGTGTTCAACAGGTCAATGCCGAGCGTGTTGCGGATGCCGCTGCTGATGACGATGAAGAGCGGGATCACCAGCGCCTGGCCCGGCAGGATGATCGAGGCAATAAGGCAACTGAAGATCATCTGCATTCCCGGAAAGACCAGCCGCGCAAAGACATAGCCCGCCAGGCAACTCAACATCACCTGTGCCGACATGATCAGCAGCGAGAGATACGCACTGTTCCAGAACCACCTTCCGATGGTCGGCGCCGTTGCGAACATCTTGCCGTAGTTCTCCAGCGACAGGTTGCTGACCGACAACCGCGGCGGATTGGACTGCAGATAGATGCTCGGCGTGAACGCCGACAGAAACATCCACACCATCGGGAAGAGGAACAACAACGCCAACGGCAACAGAAGGACATGCAATGGCATTTCACGCGCGATCTGTCGCATCGGCGAAGGACCGCGGACACTCCGCGCGCGGCGCACCTGCCCGCCTCTGCGGCCAAGTGAGCGCATCGCGAGGCCGAGACGCTCGAACAGGGCGCCGACTTGGTTCAGGACGCTGCCGATCGCATCGTTGATCGCCTCCATCGCGCGATCCACCGGCCCGCGGCGCACAGTCTTTGTGTTGTCGCGGCCGAACACGAAGAATTGCAGGACCGTGAAGATCGTGACAATCACGAGCAGGATCAGCGACAACGCGCCCGCCAATCCGTATCTCCCCTGCACAAAGGCGAGGCTGTAAATTTCGTATACCAACACCGTCGACGCACCCGCCGGTCCACCATCAGTCAGGATGAAGACCAGCTCGAATACCTGGAACGAACCAATCGTGTTCAGCACGAGCAGGTAAAGCGTCACCGACTTCAGCGCGGGCACCGTCACCGTCCACCATCGCAGCAACGCATTGGCGCCATCAACGCGCGCGGCCTCGTTCAGATCCTCCGGCACGGATCCAAGCGCTGCCAGATAGATCAGCACATTCGCCCCGGGCCCCGCGCCCAGCGCCGCGATGATCACTGCCCAGATCGCCCAGTTCGGATCGCCGGTCCAACTAATCGGCTCCACACCGAAATGTCCCAGCACATAGTTCAGCAACCCGAAGTTCGCGTCGTACATCCATTTCCAGATCATCGCGAACACGATGGCCGACGTCACCGTTGGCAGGTAGAACGCCGCACGGTAGAAGGCCTTCCCGCGCCCCTTCACGCCATGAATCAACGACGCAATGACGATCGACGCCAGCAGGTTGATCGGCACGAACCACACGGTGAACAGCAGCGTGTTGCGGAATGCCTTGTCGATGCGCTCGGCCACCAGCACGTTGCCAAACAGGTCGCGGAAGTTCTGCAACCCCACCCACGGACTGCCGCCAATCCCTGCGGCCAAATCGATGTGCTTGAACGCGATCACCACCGCCAGGATCATCGGCAGCCCGATGAACACGCCAAAGAGCACCAGGCTCGGCGCGAGCATCGTGTAGGCGGAAACAAGGTGTTTGTTCTGACGAATCAAGGCGTATGTCCTTAAATTCTTGGTTTACCACGGAGACACGAAGGGCACGGAGAAAAAAAGGATAAAGGCTAAAGGATGAAGGATGAAGGAAGACCCAACCGACGTCGGCCTTTGGTATCTGTGTTCATCTGTTTTATCTGCGGGTGAATGCTTTTCTCCGTGCACTCCGTGTCTCCGTGGTGAACTTACTTGTCCCTCGCTGCATCATAGCTCTCCCAGAAATCATCCAGCACCATCTGGCCGCGGCGCTGCATGTTCTTCACCGCGGTGTCCACGTCGATCCTGCGAAGCAATGCCATCTGAAGTTGCTCGCCAATCACCGTGTCGAGCTGATTCCATGCGGGGTGCACGGGCGGGCTGATGGCCTCGGCCATGTAGGGCAGGATGTCCGCGTAGCGCTCGTCGTCGGCCAGCACATGCTCGAACGACTTGCGGCTGGGAAGCAAACCCGCGGCCCGGTTGATTTCCTGTCCATGCTCCAACGTGAGGAACCGCACCAGCCGCGCGGCCGCCTCGGTGCGCCGAGGATCCGTCGGCCGCTTGAACACCATGTACGCGCCAACGCCATAGGAGGCCATCACCTGTTCGCGATCGGGCATGCGCGGATACATCACGATGGTCACGCGCAAGGGATCGCGCAGGTCCGTCGCATTGGGATTGCGCGCGCGCGTTTCCGCCAGGCGCTGGTTCTGCACCTCCACCGCCTTGATCGCCCACAACCCCTGGCACGTCGCCGCCAGGCGCGGCTGTTCACTGGTGAACGCCGTCCACGTCGTGTCATCCGCAATGCCGCCGGCACCGGGCAAACTCACCTTCTCTTCGTACTCCAACTCCAGCAGCCGCCGAATTCCCCGGCGCGTCGCTTCCGAATCGATCACCATCGTGCGGCCGTCTTCGCTCAGGATCTCCATCCCCTCCGCAAAGAGAAACGGATACGCCTCCCACTTGTCCTTACCCGTGTTGAATCCGATGCCGTACACGTCCGTGCGTCCGTCGCCATCGCGGTCAAACGTCAATTGCCGCATGGTGGCCATGAACTCGTCCCACGTCCATTGACCATCGGGCGGCGGCTTCACGCCGCGTTCCTCCAGGATCGCATTGTTCAGCAGGATGACGAAGCCTTCCTTGTACCACGGCATCGCCCACGTCTGGCCCTGCCATTGCATCGCGTGCAGGATCTGCGGATGAATGTCATCGCGCCATGTCGTGCCATCGGCGCCGGGAATCGGCTCGTCGAGGTACTTGTCCACCGGTTCAAGCAGACCCGCCTCGACGTACTTCAGCATCAGCGTCGATCCCGCAATGTCCGGCGGACGCCCGGCAAACGCCGCGATGTCCAATCGCTGGCCGCCCTTGCTCCAGCTCAAGCGCGTGAACTCCACATGCACGTCCGGATTCAGGCGCATGAACTCCGCGATCTGCTCTTCCAAATACTCCGCCACCGCGGGCATGCGCGGGAAATCCCAGAACTCGACCAGGACCTTCCCCTTTGGCGCGCCCGGCGCCAAGCACGACAACTGCCCCAGCGCCAGAACAAGAAAGCCAATCGTCGCAACCAGCCGCCACGATCCTCTTGCTGGATTCTGCATTCTGAATTCTGAATCCCCCATCCCCATCATTCCAGCGCCTTCCTTAGCAATGCAAACCGCCGCGAGATCGTGAAGCCCAGCCTGCCGTACACGCCCTTTGCCGCGCGCTCTCCTGTCCACAGCACAAATGCCGCGTGGTGCCCCTCCTTGCGCATCTGGTGCAGCGTCCGCGCCAGTAGCACCGTCCCGATGCCGCGCCCTTGATGCGAATCCGCCACGCCGAACGGCCCGAAGTGCTCGCCGTCGAACTTGCAATAGCCGACGATCTCGTTGCCATCCATCGCGACAAGGATGGAATTGGGCGGCGCGGTTCCATCAACCATGCGGCTCAACAACGCGCGAGCGTCCTGCACCCAATCGCCCGGCATCACGCGCGACATGAATGTCAGGTACTCCGCCATGCGCTCGCGCGGCAGCGGCCGAATCACCAACCCCTCCTTCGCCAACCGTGCCTCGCGCTCCTTCAGCTCATCGTCCAGGTCAAACCGCCCGATCATCGCGTCCATCGCGATGCCTTCGGAGAACTCCGCAAAACCATGCGCCTTCAGCCACTCCAGTCCCTGCGCATAGGCCACCTTGTCCACGCCCGGCACGAAGTAGTTCGGTTGATACGGCGCAATGGTGACTTCGCGGCGATTGCGCGCGCGGAAGAAGGTCTCTGCCGCTTCCAACAACGCACGCCCCGCGCCACGTCCCTGCCATTCGGGCACCACACCAAACGCCGTGATGTAGCCGCGATGTTCCATCAAGCCGATCTTCTCGATGGGATGACGCAGCACCAAACACACGGCGAACCCGATGACTGCCCCCGCATCATCCGTGGCGACGAGCAACCCGTCGTCCTCGCGGTTCTCGTCGAGGATGACGCGCCGCAGGAAGTCTTCCTCGGTCACGGCATCGAGCGGCAGCGCGCGCTCCCACGCGGAAACGACTCCGGCGAGATCCGCGTCGCGATAGGGGCGGACAGAAAGCATGAGGGGCTCCCTGAGTCAGATGTTCGAGCGACCAGAGAGCCCATCGATGGCGGGGGTGTCATGCCGAATCTGCCGGGCGGCCTGGGTGTATCCCCCGGAGCGCCCTGCAACACCCCTGTCGCAAAACGAAACACCTCCACCCGCCAAACCCCACGAAACGCAAGCATTCCCGCTGGACTTTTCCGTGGCGTCTCTCTTGCATCGGACAACGAGAGGCTGAATTTTGCCATCGAGGAGCCGTTAACCACTTTGGCCGTCAAATTCCAAGACTACTACAGTGTGCTGGGCGTGCCGCGAAACGCCACGGCGGAGCAGATCCGCAAGGCCTACCGCACGCTCGCCCGAAAATATCACCCGGACGTCAACAAGGACAAAGGCGCGGAGGATCGCTTCAAGCAGATCAACGAGGCCTACGAGGTCCTGAAGGATCCCGACAAGCGCAGCCGCTACGACCAGCTCGGCGCCAACTGGAAGCAGGGGCAGGAATTCCGCCCGCCGCCGGGATTCGGCGGTGCAGCGTTCGACTTTGGCGGCGGCCGTGCCGGCGGCTTCCAAGGGAGCGGCGGATTCTCGGACTTCTTCGAGGCACTCTTTGGCAGCATGGGCGGCATGGGGGCCGGTTCCGGCGGCCGCACATTCCGAATGCGCACGGGGCCGCAGGGATTCCCCCCCGGCTTCGACGGATTCGAGGCGGGTCCCGGCGCTTTTGCCGAGGACAGCGAGTCGGAAGTCGAGGTGCCGCTGGACAAGATCGTCCATGGCGGCCCCTTGAGCGTGCGTCTCATCCTCCCGGGTAGCGGTGCGCGGTCCTATGATGTGCGCATTCCGAAGGGCATCGCCGAGGGGCGCAAGATCCGGCTCGCCGGACAAGCGCCCGGCGGCGGCGACCTCTTCCTCACGATCCGCTACGCAAAGGACGCGCGCTTCGAGCGCGACGGCGCCAACCTCACCGTCGATGCGCGCGTGGCGCCGTGGGAGGCAATGCTCGGCGCCAAGGTCCCCGTCGACACCCTGGACGGCCGGGTGACCATCACCATCCCGCCCGGTTCCTCCTCCGGCAAGAAACTGCGCCTGCGCGGCCATGGCCTCCCCACGGCCGATGGCGAACGCGGCGACATGTTTGTGCGCGTGATGATCGCTGTACCCACGAGCACCAGCGCAGAAGAACGCGAGCTGCTCGAAAAGTGGCAACGCCTCTCGCGATTCAACCCGCGCGGCTAGGGCGAGACGCGGATCATCCGGCGCTTGACACCCGCCATCCTGCCGAAGTTGATCCCATGGCATGATCCGCCATGCTCCCGCAGGGAAGGGGCCCTCCTCATGAGAAGACCCACGGCGTTCGCTGTGCTTTGCGCAATCGTTCTGGGCATGAACGGTTGTTCGCTGACGTACAAGAAGCGCGTCATCAAGGACGCCGACATCGGCAAAGCCGAAGTGATGGAATACGGTCTTCTCGGCATTCCCAACACGCCCAGCGACCAACCCGGCGGGATCATTCCGCTATACCGATCGGAAACGCCAATCAGCGAGGACTAATCCGCCCCTTGGGACAGTTCCCCTGGCGGCACATGCAGATGGCAAACTCGAGAGGCGATTGCAGAGCCCTCAACCCGGCTCCTACTTCGCCACTTCCACCATCACAGCCATCACCTCTTCCACTTCCTCGTCGCGCATGTAGGCGAACAGGGGCGGGTTGAGGATGCCGCGTGCCACGTAGTCCGCGCGCTCGCCGCCGTACTTGCCGGCGATCCAACCGTTGGCACCGCTCTGAAGCGACATCGCGCCCGGGTAGACGGTGCCGAATCCGATTCCCTTCGCCTTGAGCGCCTCGGCAAGGGCGGGGCGCTCGGCGGGATCATGGAGCGTCACGGCCAGGTACCCGTTCTCGAGATAGCCCTCCGGCGGGCCGACGGTGCGGATGCCCGCTTCCGCAAAGCGTTCGCGGTATTGCGCGGCGACCTTGCGGCGCGACTCCAATCGAGCGTCGATGTAGTCCATGCAAAGAAGCAGGAAGGAAGATTCAAAGACGCCCACGCGGCTGTTCCATCCCACCAAGCCATGCTCATAATGAGTCGTGCGGCCGTGGTTGCCGAGCTGGCGCACCTTCTCCGCCAGTTCCGCCGACGAGCAATACACCGCGCCCGCGTCGCCGGAGGCACCAAGCACCTTGGCCGGATAGAACGAAACGGTGCCGAGCCACGCGTCCTTCATCAGCGAGTGGCCATTGAACTTTGCACCAAAGCACTGCGCGCCGTCCTCGATGAGGAGGATTCCCTTCTCCGCGCAATACTGACGGTAATCGTCCAACCTCGCCGTGCCCCATCCGTACAGATGCACGAGGATCGCCGCCTTGGGGCGCACCTCCTCGGCCGCCTTGCGGAACAGATCGAAATCCATCTGCAGGTCCGCCATGTCCAGGTCCACGGTGATCGGCTTCGCGCCGACGTTGCAGACGGCTTCGAACGTGGCCCAGAACGTCATGTCCGGAATGAGAACCTTGTCGCCAATGCCCACACCCGCCGCGCGCAGCGCGAGCTGGATCGCGTCGGTGCCATTGGCACAGGCGACGACCGCCTTGGCGCCGCTCTCCTCGATGAGGCGCTTCTCCAATTCGGCCACTTCCGGGCCGAGCACAAAGCGGGTATTCACCGTCAGGTCACGGCACTTGGCCATCCAACGGTCGAGAAAGTCGGGTTCGAAGCGCTTGAGGTCAATGAAGGGAACGGGCATGGGAGGAAGGGTGAAAGAGGAAGGATGAAGGATGAAGTGAAAGGATGAAGGCCAAAGGCTAAAGCAGGCGGGAAATGACGGTTGGTGGTGAGCAGTGGGGCGGTCCGATGGCCCTCGCTTTTCAATCATCCTTCAGCCTTCATCCTTCATCCTTCCGAAGGGGGTCAAGGGGCGGGCGCGACTCCGGGCAGGATGAAGGCGGTCCAGAAGGGCATGGCAACCATGGCGATCAGGTAGCAGATGAACAGGGAGGCGGACACCAGCCGCCAGTCGCCGTCGAACCGGCGCGCGACGACGCTGAGGTTGGTGGCGGGGGGTGTGGAGGCTTCGATGATCAGGACCAGCGCCAACAGCCCGGGAACCCACCCGAGGACGGGACTCCAAAGCATCGCCAGCATGATCGCCGGCAGGATCCCCATCTGGATCACCGCCGGGATCAGGGCGATCCCCCACTTCAGGTTACCGCGCAGGTGGCTGCTGCCGATCATCATGCCGAGGACGAGCATGGCGACGGGTTCCACGGCCGACCCGAGCAGGTGCACCCCCTTGAAGATGTGCACGAGCGGTTGCCAGGCACCGTCCGCCGCGCCCGCCGCGGCGCGAAACCCGGGCACAAAGGCCAGGACCGCCCCGACAGCGATGGCCACCAGCGGCGGATTGATGACGCCCTGGAGGAACTGCCGCAGCGAACCGTGGTGCTTGCGCCGGTGTTCGTCCCCCGCCAGCAGGTACGCCCCCACCGTCCATTGCAGGATCACCATGGCCACGAACGCACCGGCGACGTACACCGTCGCCAGGTTCTGGGACTCCGGATCTTTCGGCGCCAACGCCAACGCCATGGGCAGCGGCAGATAGACACCATTCTGCAACCCCGACATGGCCCACACGGCGCGCTGGGATTGCGGCGGTCCGCCGCCAACCATGCGCGTCGCCAACCATCCCAGCCCAATGCCGAGAAAATTGAACGTGATCATCAGGAAAATGATCAGCGCGCATTGCTGCAACAGGTCGATGGTCAACCCCGCCGTGAGCGCGCCAACGATCTTTGCCGGCAACGCGCACGACACCAGCAGCGCCGTCAGCGCCGTGATCATGTCGTCATGAAACCAATGCCGCCGAATGCCCACAAACCCCACGGCGGCAATCAGGAACAACGACACCATGATGCCGAAGACCGAAAAGAGCGAGTCGATGAAGGAGGAGAGGTTTAGCAAAGGATGAAGGTAGAAGGATGAAGGATGAAGGGGAAGGACAAAGGGTTTCGGGTTGGTGCGTGCTGGTCGGTTTCCACTTCGGCCGTGGAAGGCGGGCCTGTCCGCCATTGTCTCAACGGAGGTGGGCGCCCTCGCCCGCCTCAGCCCCCCCAGAAGCCAAACGCCCCGCCGTCGGGACAAGCCAAGTCCTGTTTGCCATCCCGCGGATCCCGTCCATCCTGTCCCTGAATCCGGTGGAGCGAAATGCGGGGGAAAGTGCGCTGACTTTCGGACAAACCCGATTCTGTCGTCCCAGTATCCTTGAAGGCTCATTTCCCCCCGGGGGATTGCGGATCATGACGGTGACGCTCTGGCAACGCTACCTCACCCAACTCGCCTCGAACAACGCCGCCAAGGAGTTCGAGCCGGTCTTTGAGGCGGAGAAGCGACTCGTCTGGACCATCTGCGCGCGAATCCTTGGGGCGGGAGAGGAAGCGAAGGTACATTTCGACGGCGCGGGCTCCTTCTCCGTTTCAGGAAGAATTCATGATTCAATTGGCCCGTGGAACGGTGAAGGGGCCGTGCTTCTCGAGTGCTTGCAGGAGGTGTCTCTGTCGGACAAGAGTCGCGACAAGAGATGCGTTCCCTCCCAGGAAATCTGGCCGGAGCAGGATGGAACTTTCATCATTCACGGAGTTGAACCAGGCCAGTACCGGTTGAGGCTTGTGAAGGCATTCGATCCAGCCGGGGAAGATGTCATCGGCAGCTCGGAGCCTCTTGTGGTGGACGGGCAGGTCGGGGGACTCGCTGTCGAAGTATGGCGTGTTCCCGCCATAGCCGGACAAGTGGCGGGTTGGAAACCTGGGACGGATCCGGCAAGCATTACGTGCTGGCTTCAACGAGTGAACAGGGATGGGGAGTACAAGTGGAGCAGGTCGTACAAGGTCGACGAGTGGGGAAGATTCCGAATCGAAAACCTTGAACCCGGCAGGTACCAACTGCGCATCCGCGGTGCCGCCCAAGGTTGGAGCTCTCCCATCGAAGTGGATTTACCAGCTTCCGGCCCCGGTGAGATCAACGTGGGCGCCGTCCATCTACATGGGGAACCAGTGACGGACTGAGGGCGGCGGAACATGTCCTGTATCGCCTTTCCCCTTTCGCCTTGCCGTTCACCCTCCCACCCCCATCGACTTTCGGCTGCTCCTCTCCCGTTGG